>JBPOIS010000095.1:0-5109 GCA_052034295.1 Pseudomonadota bacterium | reverse complement strand
AGGATCCGTGGGTCAAAGGAGGTCAGCACCACCGTGTCCTGCCAGCCGCGCACCTGATCGAGCACCTGATTGACCAGCAGGTTGGCCTGGGTCTCGCTGCTGACCGGCTTGAGCTCCAGCTCAATGTGCTCAAACTCTTCCAGCAGGCCCAGCACCTGGTCCAGGGTGGGGGTCGGCTCGGGGCTGGGCCAGTCCGGCCAGTTCAGGCAATGGTTGTGCTGGCGGAGGTGCTGCTGCTGCAGGCGGGCCACCGGAAAGGCTTCGCCTGTGGTGCGGGACAGGCAATCGTCATGGATCACTACCAGCGTCCCATCGGCAATCCGCCGCACATCCAGCTCCACCGCGCGGATGCCCAGCGCCTGCAGGTAGGCAAAGCCGCCCAGGGTGTTTTCGGGCGCTTCACCCCGGGCCCCGCGGTGTCCAATCAGTCGCATGATACAGACGCCTGCGGGCTGGGGGCAGGCTGCCACAGCACCTCCTCGCCATCCAGCGCCCGCGACAGGCTGCGCGCCAGCACAAACAGCCAGTCCGACAGCCGGTTCAGGTAGGGCAGTGCTGCATCTGACAGCGCAGCCTGCGGGTCATGGCTGAGCAGCACCAGCTCGCGTTCGGCGCGGCGGCACACGGCACGGCACACGTGCGCCTGCGCCACCGGCAGGCTGCCCGCGGGCAAAATAAAATTTTTCAGCGGGGGCAGGTGGGCATTCATCTGGTCAATCTGCTGCTCCAGACGCCCGACGGCGGTGGCCGCCAGCAGGCGATAGCCGGGAATACTCAGCTCGCCCCCCAGATCAAACAATTCATGCTGCACCCGGCTCAGCCAGTCCTGCAGGTCTGGCCACTGTGTCAGTGTGTGGTCCCCGAGCTGGGCCCGCAGCAGGCCAATCTGGCTGTTGCATTCGTCCACGCTGCCCATCACCGCGATGCGGGCGTCGCCCTTGTCGCAGCGGCTGCCATCACCCAGGCCGGTCTGGCCCTGATCGCCGGTGCGGGTGTAAATCTTGCTGAGCCGGTGGCCCATGGTCTGCTCCTCAGTCAATCGGGGACGCCAGTGGCGCCGGATCCTGCTGCCGGGCCCGCTCAAACAGGGCCAGCGTGGCTGTGCGTGCCGTGGCATGGTCCACCAGCTCGGCTGGATAGCCCAGGGTCCGGCGCAGGCCGGGCGGGGGCTGGTGGATGGCCGGAGCGGCCAGCGCCGCCAGCTCGGGCACATGGCGACGGATGTAAGTGCCTGCGGGGTCGATTTTCTGGCTCTGGCTGTACGGGTTCATGATGCGGAAATACGGCTGTGCATCGGTGCCGGTGGACGCACACCACTGCCAGCCGCCATTGTTGTTGGCCAGATCGGCATCGACCAGCTGCTGCATGAAAAACCGCTCGCCCCAGCGCCAGTCGATGTGCAGGTCCTTGCACAGGTACATGGCCACCACCATGCGCAGCCGGTTGTGCAGCCAGCCCTCGGCCCGCAGCGCGCGCATCCCGGCATCGACGATCGGCACGCCGGTCTGGCCCTGGCACCAGCGCTCAAACGCCGCTGGATCATTGCGCCACTGCAGTCGCCGGCCCACCTGCAGGTCAAAGGGCTGGCCACGCGACACCCAGGGAAAGCCCACCAGCACATGGCGATAAAAATCCCGCCAGGCCAGCTGGCGGATAAAAGGCTCCGGGTCCACCCCCGCCTGCCGGGCACTGCGCAGCGCCACCAGCACCTGACGCACGCTGAGGCTGCCGACGCTCAAGTCCGCCGACAGCCGCGAGGTGGCGGCCTGATCCGCGCGGTCACGGCCCTCGGCATACTGGCCCAGTGCCGCCTGCAAAAACTGCTGCAGCCGCTGCTGGGCGGCTTCTGGACCTGCCGGCCAGAACTGCTGACAGGCTGGAACCGCACTGGCCCAGGACTGCGACCACAGGGCCTGCTGGTCGGCAGGCGCGTCTGCCGGGGTGGAGGGCAGCTGGGGCTGCGGCGTCGGCAGTACCTGTGCCGGGGCCTCAGCCAGCTTCAGCCGCCACTGCCGGAAAAACGGCGTGAACACCCGGTAAAACTGTCCCTGACTATTGCGCACACTGCCCGGCGGCCACACACACTGGTCCGGCAGCAGCTGCAGGCCGATCCCCTGCGCCGACCACAGCGCCTGACAGGCGGCATCGCGCTGGCGTTCATGCCACTCGTATTCTTCATGGGCAAACACCTGCCAGACCCGGTGGCGCTGCGCATGGGCCAGCAATCCGGCAGGAATGTCTGCAAACGTGTCCAGCACCAGCACATCAAGCGCAATCCCCAGCGCCCCGAGCGCGCGTGCCAGCGCCTGCACACTGCGCTGCACAAAATCCAGCCGGGCATCGCCCCAGTCATGGCTGCGCCACTGCGCCGGACTGGCCACATACACCGCCCGCACCGGCTGGCCCGAATCCAGCGCCGCCCACAGGGCCGGGTGATCCACAGTGCGCAGGTCATGGCGGAACCAGACCAGATTCATGGCCTCTCCTTGCATCAGGGCATTCGGGTCAACACACGGGATGCAACAAACACACAGCACCCCGGTCAAACAGGCTAACATGGCCCCGGCCCAGCGTACAGGCACCCAAACGGGGGATGGACGGCGGCGCTTTTGCACGCTGCGGACATGTATCGCCGGGCATTTTGGCTTACACTTTTTCCCCTGTTCAAAAAAAGGGGACACCCGTGCGGACCCGGGTCAAGATCTGTGGACTGACTGATCCGGCCAGTGTGGCCGTCAGTGTGGCCAGCGGCGCGGATGCGATCGGGCTGGTATTCTATCCCCCCAGCCCGCGGGCGGTGAGCCTGGCACAGGCCCGCATGCTGGTGCAGGGGCTGCCGCCGTATGTGCAGGCGGTGGGGCTGTTCGTCGATGCCACCCCGGCCCAGGTGGTGGACACCGTGGCGGCTGTGGGGCTGGACCTGCTGCAGTTTCATGGCCGGGAAAGTCCGGCCTACTGTGCGGAGGTGGGGCAGTTGACCGGACGGCGCTGGTATCGGGCACTGGCGGTACAGCCCGGACTGGACCTGCACCGCGAAGCGCGGGCTTATCAGCAGGCCGGGGCCAGTGCGCTGCTGCTGGATGCCTGGCATCCCCAGCTGCAGGGCGGTACCGGCCAGACCTTTGACTGGTCGCTGTGGCCGGTGGGTCTGGACCTGCCGCTGATTCTGGCCGGTGGACTGACCCCCGAAAACGTGGCAGAGGCCATCTGCCTGACCCGACCGTACGCGGTGGACGTCAGCGGAGGCGTCGAACAAGGCAAGGGCATCAAGAGCCCAGAGCGGATCAAGGCTTTTTTGGCAGGAGTGCAACAGGCAAATGGCCACTGACACAACCCGGATGGATGCGGCTGCTGGGGCAGCCGTGGATTACACCCAGTTCCCGGATGCGCGCGGACACTTTGGGGTGCATGGCGGACGCTTTGTCTCCGAGACCCTGATGGCGGCACTGGAAGAGCTGGAGGCGCTGTACCTGCGCATGAAGGACGACCCGCAGTTCCGGGCCGAGTTTGACCATGACCTGGCCCATTACGTGGGCCGGCCCAGCCCGCTGTATCTGGCCGAGCGCTGGACCCGAGAGCTGGGCGGGGCGCAGATTTTTCTGAAACGTGAAGACCTGAACCACACCGGTGCCCACAAGGTCAACAACACCATCGGCCAGGCCCTGCTGGCCAAGTTGTCCGGCAAAAAACGCGTGATTGCTGAGACCGGTGCCGGTCAGCACGGGGTGGCCACCGCCACCATTGCCGCGCGACTGGGCATGGAATGTGTGGTCTACATGGGCGAAGAAGACGTGCACCGCCAGGCCATGAACGTGTACCGCATGCGCCTGCTCGGGGCCACCGTGGTGCCGGTGACCAGTGGTTCGCGCACCCTCAAGGACGCCATGAATGAAGCCATGCGTGACTGGGTGACCAATGTCGACAGCACCTATTACATCATCGGCACAGTGGCAGGTCCGCACCCGTATCCGATGCTGGTGCGGGATTTTCAGTCGATCATTGGCCGCGAAGCCCGTCAGCAGATTCTGGAGCGGACCGGCAGGCTACCCGACGCACTGGTGGCCTGTGTGGGCGGCGGCAGCAATGCCATCGGGCTGTTTTACCCGTTCCTGAATGACACGGGGGTGCAGATCTATGGCGTGGAAGCGGCCGGATTCGGGGTGGACACCGGCAAGCACTCGGCCCCACTGAACGCCGGACGGATCGGCGTGCTGCACGGCAACCGCACCTACCTGATGAGTGACGATCAGGGCCAAATCATCGAGACCCATTCCATCTCGGCCGGTCTGGACTATCCGGGGGTCGGGCCGGAGCACAGCTTCCTCAAGGACATGCACCGGGTCAATTATGTGGCCATCAATGACCAGGAAGCGCTGGGCGGCTTCCGCGAGCTGACCCGGGTGGAGGGCATCATCCCGGCGCTGGAATCCAGCCATGCACTGGCCTACGTGAAAAAGCTGGCCCCGACGATGCGTCCGGACCAGTCCATCATCGTCTGTCTGTCCGGACGTGGCGACAAGGACCTGCTGACTGTGGCCGGGATTGATGGCATTGAAATCAAATAACCCGCAGGCCGGGGGTTGGGTGTCCAGGGCATGAGGGATCACCCGATCACCCACTGGATCGCCCGCCACTGGCCAGACCGGGTGGCAATCCAGAAGCACCTGATCGGCTATTCGCTGCTGATGGGGCTGGGCAGTGCGCTGGTGCTGGAAATCGTCCTGCACATGGGCTCACTGGCACATGCGCTGGGGTTCATGGGCACCTTCGGGGCGTCCTGCGTGCTGCTGTTCGCCGTCCCGGATGGCGCACTGTCGCAGCCACGGCGCATCGTGATGGGCTACGCCCTGGCTTCCATCATTGGCCTCGTGGGGCTGGCGGTGCAGCCGGCCCTGTGGATGCTGCCGGTGGTGGTGGGGCTGTGCATCAGCCTGATGATGGTGCTGGACAGCATACACCCGCCCGCGGGATCGGTGCCGCTGGTGATTTATCTGACCGATCCGGAGCCGGGCCGGTTTTTGTTGTGGGTGAGTGTGGGGGTGCTGTTGCTGGTGTTCCTGTCGGTGGTGTTTCACCGCATCGTCGATTATTACTGGCAGGACCGGCACA
>JBPOIS010000070.1:0-65196 GCA_052034295.1 Pseudomonadota bacterium | reverse complement strand
TCCAGCGATTCCGTGGGCACCGCCGCACTGTTGCCTTCACCGAGCGGTTTACCGTTGAACAGGATCACCACACGGTCGCCATTGGCCAGCTGGGGCTGGGTGACGGCTCCAATTTCAATGGTGTCGTTGGGCTTGATGAAAGTCTGGTTGACCTTGGGTGCGACCACGCTCAGGCGGTAGCTGAGCACCCGGGAAGGCTCGGCCGCAGCCGTCTGGCCATTGGCCTGGGCAATCTGCTCCGGGGTCAGGCCCGGCACAATCGACAGGGGCGGCAGCTGCATGCGCTGTGCCCCTTTCACTGGGGTGTCGGTGAAGGTCACATTGCCCTGCCCATCCACCATGCGGTAGATCTCTGCATGCACCGTGGTGCCCACCAGAAGCATGGCCATCGTGGCCATCCGGGTCCACACCCGCGCTTTGCCTTGCATGTCGTCTCTCCAGCTGCTGCCCCTGAACCGCCCGGTACCGGTCCGACCGGAGGGCCCGAGCCTGCGCCCGGTCCGATCAGGGCGGTTTTGTCCTGATTATATTGACCAAATTGTGCACATTCCGCTGCGCCGGTGTTAGTGCTGCGCGGCAATCTTCTTGAGTTCGTCACAATGCAGCCCGGCCGCAAAAAAAACACCCGCACGAGGCGGGTGTCTTTTGAACCACAGCGGATCAGCAGCTGTAGTACAGGTCAAACTCGACCGGGTGCACCTGGGTGCTGACGCGACGGGCTTCTTCGGTTTTCAGGTCGATGTAGGCTTCGATCATGGCCGGGGTGAACACACCGCCTTTCAGCAGGAACTCGTGGTCGGCCTTGAGCGCCGCCAGTGCGGTCTCGAGGTTTTCGGCCACGGTCGGCACCAGTGCATCTTCTTCCGGCGGCAGGTCGTACAGGTTTTTGTCGGCCGGGTCGCCCGGGTGGATCTTGTTCTGGATGCCATCCAGACCAGCCATCAGCAGGGCGGCAAAGCACAGGTACGGGTTGGCAATCGGGTCCGGGAAACGGGCTTCGATGCGCTTGGCTTTCGGGCTGGACACGTGCGGGATCCGGATCGAGGCCGAACGGTTCGAGGCCGAGTAAGCCAGCTTGATCGGGGCTTCGTAGTGCGGAACCAGACGCTTGTAGCTGTTGGTGCCGGGGTTGGTGATGGCGTTCAGGGCACGGGCGTGCTTGATGATGCCGCCGATGAAGTACAGGGCCAGTTCAGACAGACCCGCGTACTGGTCGCCGGAGAACAGGTTTTTGCCATCCTTGCTGATCGACATGTGCACGTGCATGCCGCTGCCGTTGTCGCCCACCATCGGTTTGGGCATGAAGGTGGCGGTCTTGCCGAACTGGTGAGCCACGTTGTGCACGGCGTATTTCAGCACCTGCACTTCATCGGCCTTGCGCACCAGGGTGTTGAAGCTGACGCCGATTTCGGACTGGCAGGAAGCCACTTCGTGGTGCTGCACTTCGATGCGGCCCGGACCGATCATGGCTTCGATGGCGTTGCACATGGCGACGCGCAGATCCTGCTGGGAATCAATCGGGGGCACCGGGAAATAGCCGCCCTTGACGCGCGGACGGTGGCCGGTGTTGCCGGCTTCGTAGCTGTTGTTGGTGGACCAGGCGGCTTCTTCGGCGAACAGCTCGTGATACACCTTGCCCATGCTGACGTCCCATTTCACTTCGTCAAACACGAAGAATTCGGGTTCCGGACCAAAGAAAGCGGTGTCACCGATGCCGGTCGACTTCAGGTACTCTTCGGCGCGGCGGGCGATCGAACGCGGGTCGCGCTCATAGCCCTGCAGGGTGGAGGGCTCGATGATGTCGCAGGTCACGACCACGGTCGGCGCTTCAAAGAACGGGTCCATGAAGGCGGTTTCAGGGTCCGGCAGCAGGATCATGTCGGAGGCTTCGATGCCTTTCCAGCCGGCAATCGACGAACCGTCAAACATTTTGCCGGTTTCGAAGGTGTCTTCCGTCACGGTGGCGGCCGGGAAGCTGACATGCTGCTCCTTGCCCCGGGTGTCGGTAAAACGGAAATCCACCCACTGGGCGTCATTTTCCTTGATCAGCTTGAGAACCTTGTTGGCCATGCGTCGTGTGCTCCGGTATGACGTCAGGCATCCGCAGGGATGCGTACGGACAAAAAATTGATGTCCCCCCGTTTTAGCAAACTGTGTGCCAAGCCTTTTTTATGGGCTGGTCCAGCGGTTTGGGGCATGCACAGGGGGCCCGGGCGCTGTCGCGTGCAGTTCGGGCTGATCTTTTGTGGTGCAGCGACGCACTGTTTTTGTGCAGCGCACCAAGTTCAGGCAAAATGCAGTCCGGGTGTTTCAATGCCCGGCTATGGTAACGCGCAGGCCGGTTACAGAAAAGCACCACAGCATGGGTTTTTGACAGAAGTCCATCCGCAGCAGCGTCTTCAGGCGCGGCTGGCCGTCATTGCGCCACAATCGCACGGCAATTCCTGGACGGAAGCGTGTTAAACTGTGCGGCTGGGCTGGCCTGTGTCAGGTGGCCGGTTTCGAGCGTTTTTACAGGGGCGGCGCTGCCCCTGCACACCCGGCGAGAGGAGGCTGCCGCTGCCATGTCCGTGCTGATGATCGACAACTATGACAGCTTCACCTACAACATCGTCCAGTATTTTGGCGAGCTGGGACAGGACATCGAGGTGTTCCGCAACGACCAGATCACGCTGGATGATATTGCGGCCCGCCAGCCCCGCTATCTGGTGATCGGTCCCGGCCCCTGTTCGCCCACCGAGGCCGGGGTGTCGCTGCAGGTGATCCGGCAGTTTGCCGGACGGATTCCGCTGCTGGGGGTATGTCTGGGCCATCAGGCCATCGGTCAGGCCTTCGGCGGTCGGGTGGTGCGCGCCCGTCAGGTGATGCATGGCCGCCTGTCGGCGATGTACCACAGCCAGGTGGGGATTTTTGCCGGGCTGCCCTCGCCATTTGAGGCCACCCGTTACCACTCGCTGGTGGTGGACCGCGACAGCCTGCCCGCCGAGCTGGAAATGACCTGCTGGACCCAGCACGACGATGGGTCGGTGGATGAAATCATGGGGCTGCGTCACCGCCACCTGCCGGTGGAGGGCGTACAGTTTCACCCGGAATCGATCCTGAGCCAGCATGGACACCAGATTTTCCGGAATTTTCTGGAAGGCTATGCGGGCTGGACCCCCGGTCAGGAGGGCGCCGCATGATGACCCTGCCACAGGCGCTGGATCAGGTGGTCCAGCACATTGACCTGACCGAGGCGCAGATGCGCGAGGTGATGATGCACCTGATGACCGGACAGGCCACCCCGGCGCAGATCGGGGCCCTGCTGATGGGCCTGCGCATGAAGGGCGAGAGCATCGACGAAATCACCGGCGCGGCCCGGGTGATGCGCGAGCTGGCCCTGCCGGTGCCGGTGCAGGACCTGCCGCATCTGGTGGACATCGTCGGGACCGGCGGCGATGGCCAGCACCTGTTCAACGTGTCGACGGCTGCAGCCTTCGTGGTGGCTGCCGCCGGTGGGCATGTGGCCAAGCACGGCAACCGGGGCGTGTCCAGCCGTTCCGGCAGCTCGGATCTGCTGGAACAGGCCGGAATCCGGCTGGATCTGGATGTGGCGCAGACCGAGCGCTGCATCCGTGAAATCGGCGTCGGTTTTTTGTTTGCACCAAACCACCACAAGGCCATGCAGCATGCGATTGGCCCGCGCCGAGAGCTGGGGCTGCGCACCCTGTTCAACCTGCTGGGCCCCCTGACCAACCCGGCCGGCGTGCAGCGGCTGGTGATCGGCGTGTTCAGTGAAAAGCTGTGCCGCCCCCTGGCCGAGGTCATGCAGCGGCTGGGTGCGGAACACGTGATGGTGGTGCACTCCCGCGATGGGCTCGACGAGATTTCACTGGCCCAGTCCACCGCCATCAGTGAGCTGAAGGATGGTCATATCCGCGACTGGGTGTTCAATCCCGAGGACTATGGCATCAGCAGCCAGAGCCTGATGGGGCTGGTGGTCGAGGATGCCGCCCAGAGTCTGGCACTGATCCGCAATGCGCTGGGCCCGCGCAGCACCCCGGCTGCCGCCAAGGCCGCCGACCTGATCGCCCTGAATGCCGGGGCGGCCCTGTCGGTGTCTGGCCTGACCCGCACCCTGCAGCAGGGCATTGATCTGGCTGTGGACCTGATTCATGGCGGACAGGCCCTGGAAAAAATGTCCGTGCTGGCTGAATTCACCCAGCACCTGAAATCCGCGGTTCCCACCGCCCAGTCCTGAGCAGCGTTTCCCATGTCCAAACCTCTGGCCAACACCATCCTCGGCACCATCATTGAGCGCAAGCAGCAGGAAGTACAGGAGCGCCGCCAGCGGCTCAGCCTGCGCGACCTCGAACAGCGGCTGGCCCAGGCCCCCGCCCTGCGAGGTTTTGCAGACCGGCTGGCCGCCACGCGGCCGGGGGTGATTGCCGAGATCAAAAAAGCCTCGCCCTCACAGGGGGTCATCCGCCCGCATTTTGTACCGGCCCAGATCGCCCGCAGCTATGAGCAGGCCGGGGCCGCCTGCCTGTCGGTGCTCACCGATGTGGATTTTTTTCAGGGCAACGACGCCTACCTGCAGGAGGCCCGCTCGGTGTGCAGCCTGCCGGTGCTGCGCAAGGATTTCATGATCGACCCGTATCAGATCATCGAAAGCCGGGTGCTGGGGGCCGATTGCGTGCTGCTGATCGTGGCCAACCTGTCCGATGAGCAGATGAAAGAGCTCTACGACACGGCCACCGGGCTGGGGCTGGATGTGCTGATCGAAGTGCACAACCACAGGGAACTGGAACGCGCCCTGTGCCTGCCTTCCCGCCTGATCGGCATCAACAACCGTGACCTGAAGACCTTCAAGGTCAGCCTGAACATGACCCTGGGCCTGCTGCACCAGATCCCCAAGGACCGCCTGCTGGTCACCGAAAGCGGCATCCGCACCCGTCAGGATGTGGACCTGATGCAGGCCCACGGGGTGAATGCCTTCCTGGTGGGCGAGCAGTTCATGCGCGCCGAGGACCCCGGTCAGGCCTTGCAGGCCCTGTTTGGTGTCCCCAGATACCAGCCCTGAGTGTGCGCTGCCGGAAGCCTGCGAACGATGAAACCTGCCGACCTTGTCGCCCTGGGAAAACTGAAAACCCAACTTCAGGCGGCCCGTGTGGCCCCTGAGCCGGTGGCCGTTGCCCCCGTGGCCGCCGCGCCGGTGGATTTTGCGGCCCAGCTCCAGGGTGTCCGGCGGCTGGCCCAGGAACCGGTGGCCCCGGTCCGGCGCAGTCCTGCCCTGCCCAAGGCCAGTGCACTGGCCCGCCGCGCGGCTGCCGAAGGCAGTCAGGCCGATGCAGCGGTGCCGCTGTCGGACCTGCGCGCCCTGTTGCACCCGGTCGGCAGTGAGGCATTTCTGAGCTGGCGAGTACCGACCCTGCCGAAACGGATTCTTGACCAGCTGCGCGAAGGCAAGCTGCCGTGGTCCGAGGCGGTGGACCTGCACGGCTGCACCGTGGAGGAGGCCCGCGACGGTGTGCTGGAGCTGCTGGCCCTGGCCCGCCGCGAGGCCCAGCGCGTGGTCAAGGTCGTGCACGGCAAGGGACAGGACGCCCTGCTGAAAACCTGCGTGAACGGCTGGCTGCGCCAGCACCCGGATGTGCTGGCCTTTGTCAGTGCACCCGCCAATCAGGGCGGCACCGGTGCCGTGCTGGTGCTGGTGCGGCGGGGAGAAATCCCCCCGGAACGGCGTGAAAGGGTTTAGAATCCGCGTTTTGTTTTTTTCATCGGGGAATCCACCGTGCAGCAGTCCTATGCCGACCTGATCACTGCCATTGGCGAAGACCTGAGCCGTCCCGGCCTGCAGGGTACGCCGGATCGGGCGGCCCGGGCGTTCCGGGACCTGACCCGGGGCTATCAGCAAACCCTGGACGAAGTCACCAATCAGGCGATTTTTCCCACCACCAACCGTGAAATGGTGATGGTCAAGGGCATCGAATTCTATTCCCTGTGTGAGCACCACCTGCTCCCCTTCATGGGCGTGGCCCATGTCGCCTACCTGCCGGATGGCCAGGTGATTGGCCTGTCCAAACTGGCACGCATCGTTGACCTGTATGCCCGCCGCCTGCAGATCCAGGAAAACCTCACCCAGCAGATCGCCCAGGCGGTGATGGACGCCACCAATGCGCGGGGCGCGGCGGTGGTGATGGATGCGCAGCACCTGTGCATGATGATGCGCGGGGTGCAAAAACAGCACAGCAGCACGCGCAGCATTTCCATGCTGGGAGAATTCAGCCGGGATGCCCAGGTGCGCAATGAGTTCATTGCCGCCCTGCCCGCGTCACCCTACTGAAGCCACCGCTGGTCGCGGTTTTTGCCCATTGCCCTTTTTTTGCCCACCCCAAGGAGCGCAGCATGTCCCACGAAGGCTACCATGAACCCGTACAGGAACTGTCGGACCGGGTCCGCGACATGCACCGGGCCATTGAGTCACTGCGGGAAGAATTTGAGGCCGTGGACTGGTACAACCAGCGGGTGGCCACCTGCAAGGACCCCGAACTGCGCGAGATCCTCCAGCACAACGCCAATGAAGAAAAGGAACACGCGGTGATGACCCTGGAATGGATCCGCCGCCGTGACCCCAAGCTGGATGAATACCTGCGCACCTACCTGTTCACCAGCGGCAGCATTCTGGCCATTGAGGAAGGCGACCAGGGTGAAAAACCCTCTCTGGTCGACAAGGCCATGGACAAGGCCACGGAAGTCGCCACCGGCCTGGCTGGCAAACTGGGGCAAAATGTCAGCGAACTGGTCACACAGGCCCTGGAAGGCCCGGCCAAGCCCGCCCGCAAGCACCCGGCCAAACGCAAGTAACCCGTCCGGACGGCGGGCCTGTTTGAAGGCCGTGCGCCCGCTGCGGTAGACTACGCGCCCTGCACCCGCCGCCCCCCCCTCAGCGGTGATAGGGCGCACTCAGCTCATGCACGGCCTCGATGAACACCCCGGCATGGGCCGGGTCCACCCACTGGGTGATGCCGTGGCCGAGGTTGGCCACATAGCCGGTTGGATGGCCATCCCGATAGGCATCGGCCAGCATCGCGGCCACGGCGGCACGGATCCGTGCCGGGCTGCCGTACAGGGTGGACGGGTCCAGATTGCCCTGCAGTGCCACCCGGCCCGCCACCTGCTGGCGTGCCCAGTCCAGTGGCGTGGTCCAGTCCAGCCCCAGCGCGTCGGCCCCACAATCCACCATCTGCGGCAGCCACAGTCCCCCGCCCTTGGTGAACACAATCACCGGCACCCGGCGTCCATCGTGCTCGCGGATCAGTCCGGAAACGATTTTTTGCATGTACTGCAGGGAAAATTCCTGATACTCGCGGTGGGCCAGCGCCCCGCCCCAGCTGTCAAAAATCTGCACCGCCTGCGCCCCGGCGCGGATCTGTGCATTCAGATAATCGGTCACGGCATCGGCCAGCTTGTCCAGCAGCGCGTGCAGCAGCGCCGGCTGGGCATACAGCATGGTCTTGGCGGCACGGAACTCCTTCGAACCGCCGCCTTCGGTCATGTAGGTCGCCAGCGTCCACGGGCTGCCACTGAAGCCGATCAGCGGCACCTGCCCACCCAGCGCACTGCGGATGGTGCTGACCGCACGCATCACATAGTCCAGATCGCGGGCACTGTCCAGCACCGGCAGCGCCGCCACATCGGCCTCGGTGCGCACGGTCTTGCGAAAGCGCGGACCTTCGCCGGTCTCAAAATACAGCCCCAGCCCCATCGCATCGGGAATGGTCAGGATGTCGGAAAACAGAATCGCCGCATCCAGCGCATAGCGGCGCAGCGGCTGCAGGGTGACTTCACAGGCCAGGTCCTGATTTTTGCACAGGCTGAGAAAATCCCCGGCCTGCGCGCGGGTGGCCTTGTATTCCGGCAAATAACGCCCGGCCTGCCGCATCATCCACACCGGCGTGCAGTCCACCGGCTCACGGAGCAACGCCCGCAAAAAACGGTCATTTTTCAGGGGAGGCAGCGGGGACAGGCTCATGGGGACTTACCTTTCACAAAATCGGCATGAATGTGACGCGCATCATAACAATCTTTGCCGGACTTGCCCCAATCTGGTTACAGCGAAATACTGGAAGGTGTGCAAATATTTGTTTGCAATAGCTGTATTGCCTCCCTGACCCTTTATGGAACCCGCTGATGTCCTCTGTTCACCCGGTCCGCACCTTTTCCCTCTGGGCAGTGACCCTGCTGGCCCTGCCGCTGCTGGGCAGCAGCGCCGCCCTCTGGGCCGCCCCTGAATCCACGGCAGAGGCCACCGCCCCGGCCAGTACCGATGCCATCCCGACGGACACCGTCCCAGCCAGTGATCCGCTGGATGCCAGCAGCCTGGAGGGCCTGGACGGCAAACCCACGCCACCCGCCACCCCTGCCACACCAGCGGTCGTGTCGCCTGCCAGCACGGAACCGGGCAGCACTCCCGCCGTGCCGGTCGAGCAATGGAGTGCGGCGATGATCAATCAGGCCGAATGGGTCAGTGATCTGGGCAAGGGCCAGTTTCCGGTGTACGCCAAGGCGCAGATCCTGCTGGACCGCAGCCACGTGTCGCCAGGGGTGATCGATGGCATTTCCGGCCGCAACATGCTGAAGGCGATTTCGGCCTTTGAACTGATGCAGGGCCTGCCGATCGACGGCATTCTCGATGCTGAAGTCTGGAGCCGCCTGAAGGCCGCCGACACCACCCCGGTGATGCAGACCTACACGCTGACCCAGGCCGACATCGACGGCCCCTATGTCAAGGGAGGCATTCCGCACAACTACGCCCAGCAGGCCAAGCTCAAAGGCCTGTACTACACCTCGGTGCTGGAAATGCTCGGCGAAAAATTCCATATGGATGTGAATTTCATCCGCGCCCTGAACCCCGGTAATACCTTCAGCAAGGCCGGCGAACAGATCATCGTGGCTGACACCGGCAGCGAAGACACTCGTCCGCTGTCGCTGCTGATTGCCCACAAGGGCGCCAGTGAACTGTATGGCTTTGATGAAACCGGCAAAATGATCGTGGCCTATCCCGCCACCATCGGCAGCAGCGACACGCCCTCGCCGTCGGGCAAGGTGCGCGTGGTGGGCATTGCCCCCAATCCCACCTACCACTACGACCCGAAAAACTTCATCCAGGGCGGCAACATGAACAAGCTGATCCTGCCCCCTGGTCCGAACAACCCGGTCGGCAGCATGTGGATTGCCCTGTCCAAGCGCTCCTACGGCATCCATGGCACCCCGGAACCGGCCAAGATCGACAAGACCCGCTCGCACGGCTGTGTGCGCCTGACCAACTGGGACGCGCAGGCCCTCGCCAAGCGCATCAAGGTGGGCATTCCGGTTGAATTCCGCGACTGACCGACCCGCTGCCTTCGGCTGCAGTGAAAAAAACCGGCCTCAGCAGCCGGTTTTTTGACAGGTCCAGGACAGTTCAGGCCGCCACTGGCACCCCGCTGTGAAATCGCAGCAGCGGGTCCGGGCTTTCGATCAGCTCGCGTTCGTGGTCGCGCAGCAGTGCCACCCGCGACGCCACTTCGGCACGCCCACGCTGGGCATCGCTGGCTTCTGTGGCCGCCTGCTCGGCCAGCCACAGATAATCCTGAAAATGCCGGGCTTCGGATTTGAGCAAATACCGGTAAAACCGTGCCAGCTCTTCGTCCACATGCGGCATCAGCGCCGCAAACCGCTCGCAGGAACGCGCCTCCACAAATGCACCCACCACCAGCACATCCACCAGCGCCGCAGGCTCGTGGGTGCGGATGTGCTGGCGCAGGCCCCTGGCATAGCGCCCGGCCTCGACCGCGTGCCAAGGCTGTCCGCGCGCCGTCATCAACGCCAGCACCTGCTCATAATGCAGCATCTCCTCACGCACCAGCTGCGCCAGCCGCACCTGCAGTTCGGTGTGGCGGCTGTAGCGGTACATCAGGTTCAGTGCGGTACCTGCGGCTTTTTTTTCACAATTGGCATGGTCCTGCAACAGCATGGGCAACTGCTGCACCGCCGCTTCCAACCAGCGCTGCGGGGTGCGGCAACCGAGAAAATCCCACACCGGCTGCATCAATTCGTGATCCACGTCTACATTGGTTGGTCCAGACTTGCTCAAGCCGTCCTCCTGCCCTACTGTTAGCACCTGTTGTCCATTGTCCTGATTCCGAGACGCTGATGTCCAGTTCGAACCTTCCGCCGCTGCTGTTTGTGCATGGCATGTGTGGCACTGCCGCCGCCTGGGACCATTACCGCAGTTTTTTTGAAGCCCAGGGCTTCGAGTGCCATGTGCCCAGCCTGCGCCATCATGCCGCACAACTGAGTGCATCCGACCGGCAGGCCCTGGGCCAGACCAGCCTGACCGACTATGCCGATGACCTCGAAGCGCTGATCCAGACCCTGCCGGCCAAGCCCGTCATCATCGGCCATTCGATGGGCGGACTGATCACCCAGCTGCTGGCGGCACGGGGACTGGCCCAGGCGGTGGTGCTGCTGACCCCGGCCCCACCGGCGGGGGTGCTGGCCCTCAAGCCTTCGGTGCTGCGCACCTTTGCCAAGATCACCAACCGCTGGAATTTCTGGAAAAAACCGTTCCGGTTCGATGTGCAGGCCGCCAATTATGGCATTTACAACAACCTGCCCGCGCAGCAACAGCAGGACGAATACGCCAAGCTGGTGGATGAGTCGGGACGCGCAGCCTTTGAGATTGGCTACTGGTTCATCGACCGCCGACACGCCTCACGGGTGGAGGCACAGCAGGTCAAATGCCCGATGCTGGTGATCGGGGCCAGCCGGGACCGCATCACCCCGGCCAGCGTGGTGCGTCAGGTGGCCCGGAAATACCCGCAGGCCAACTACCGCGAGTACCCGCAGTTTGCCCATTTCCTGCTGTCCGAGGCCGGCTGGGAGACCGTGGCGCAGGACCTCAGCCAGTGGATCCGCGCCCAGGCCGCCTGAGGCGCTAGTCCGGACGGCGTGCGGCGGTCATGGCGGCACGCATGTTGCGCACCGCCTGCTCCAGGCCCACAAACACACTGTCGGCAATCAGCGCATGGCCGATGTTCAGCTCATGCAGCGCGGCAATGCGTGCCACCGGGGCGACGTTGTCGAGGTTGAGGCCATGACCGGCATTGACGGTCAGCCGGCCTGCAGCATAGTCCACGGCCTCAATCAGCCGCTGTAGCTCCGCCTGCCGGGCGGCCCCTTCGGCTTCGGCATAGGCCCCGGTGTGCAGCTCAATCACCGGTGCCCCACAGGCCACGGCGGCATCAATCTGCTGCGGATCCGGGTCAATGAACAGCGACACCTCGCAGCCGGCCGCCGCCAGCCGGGCCGTGGCTGCACGGATGCGCGCCAGCTGTCCGGCCACGTCGAGACCGCCTTCGGTGGTCAGTTCCTCGCGTTTTTCTGGCACCAGACAGACGTGCTGTGGCCGGACCTGCTCAGCAAAGCCCAACATGAATTCGGTGACGGCAATTTCCAGGTTCATGCGCGTGCGCAGCAGCGGCCGCATCCGCCACACGTCGGCATCCTGAATGTGGCGGCGGTCCTCGCGCAGGTGCAGGGTGATGCCATCGGCACCAGCGTTTTCGCACAGCAGCGCCGCCGCCACCGGATCGGGATAGTGGGTGCCACGGGCCTGCCGCAGGGTGGCCACATGGTCGATGTTGACCCCCAGCAATAAGGTGTTCATGGCCAGATTACTCCTGTCGGGATTGAAGGGACATTTGCCGCCACAGCTCGCGGCTGTGCAGGGGCCGGTCACCCAGCTGGCGGGCGATTTCCTGCCGGAACACCTGGGCGGTGAGCTGCAGCACTTCTGCTGTGGGCACTTGTGCGTGCAGGGCATTGGCCGACACCTGCAGCAGCTGGGCACCCGGCAGCGCCCCATCTGCCGCATGCAGCAGACCCTGACCGGCCACATAACGATAAGACTGCGCAGGGTCGATGGGCTGTCCCAGCGCATCCTGCACAAAGTCTGGCAGCGCCCCCAGCGTGTCCAGCAGCGCCCACTCGAAACGGCGCAACAGCGCCCGCAGCGCCGTACTGTCCTGCCCGCCCTGCAGCTGCTGCAGACCGGCCAGACTGCTGGCATAGCTGGCAAACAGCGCGGGATAGGCTTCTTCCACCGGCAGCAGCCGCACCAGCAGCTCGTTCAGGTAAAACCCGGCCAGCAGCCCCGCGCCGGACACCAGCACGGGCGAGCCGACGGGTTCGATCCGCGCAAAGGCCTTCAGGCTGGTTTTGCCGGTGGCATACAGCAGACTGGGCTGATACAGCGCAGGCAGGGACTGGCGCGCCACCCCATCCACCCGGCCCGCCTCCATGCAGAAATACTGGACCAGGCGGCTGTTTTCCCGGTAAGGGCGCTGGTGCAGCACATAGCCATGCAGCAGTTGCTGACGCATCCCGCCTCCTGCCGCCGGTGCGGCCTAGATGTCGCCGTAGCCCAGACTGCGCAGAGCGCGCTCGTCGTCGGACCAGCCGCCCTTGACCTTCACCCACAGCGTGAGCATGATTTTTTGCTCAAACAGTTTTTCCATGTCGGTGCGGGCTTCGATGCCGATCTGCTTGAGGCGCTTGCCCTTGTCGCCGATCACAATCGCCTTTTGCCCGGCCCGATCGACAAAAATGGTCGCATCAATGTAGGTGCACGGGGCCTTGGTGCGGCCGGTTTTTTCATCCTGCACCGCGCCTTCTTCCCGGAAGCTGTCGATTTGCACGGCCAGGTCATACGGCAGCTCGTCACCGAGCTGGCGCATGATTTTTTCGCGGATGATTTCACTGGCCAAAAAACGCTCGGAACGGTCGGTGAGCTGGTCATCGCCATACAGGGGCGCACTGATCGGCAAAAACCGTTCAATCACCCCTTCAATGGCGTCCAGGTTGGTGTGGCGCAGCGCCGACACCGGAATCACTTCGGCAAAGTCCATCCGTGCCGAGAGCTGTTCGATCCACGGCAGCAGGCGTGATTTGTCGGCAATGGTGTCCACCTTGTTGATGACCAGCAGCACCGGCACCTGCGCCGCGCGCAGCTTGTCCAGCACCAGCTCATCATCCGGGGTCCATTTCAGGGCATCGACCACAAACAGCACGGCACTGACGTCACGCAGCGCCGACACGGCGGCCTTGTTCATCAGGGTGTTGATGGCGCGGACTTCTTTCTTGTGCATGCCGGGCGTGTCCACATACACCGCCTGCATCCGCGCGGTGGTCTGCACGCCGACGATCTTGTGCCGGGTGGTCTGCGGCTTGCGCGAGGTGATGGACAGCTTCTGGCCGATCAGGTGGTTCATCAGCGTGGATTTGCCCACGTTGGGGCGGCCCACAATGGCGACAAAGCCACAGCGAAAATCGGCCGGGCGGGCCGGTGCACTGCCGCCGCCAAAGAAGGCCGCCAGAATGTCCTGATTGGCATCCTGTTCCGGCGTGTGTTCACTCATGGCTGTTGCTCCAAGGTCTGTAGAATGTCCTGTGCTGCGGCTTGTTCTGCAAAGCGGCGGCTGCTTCCGGTGCCGGTCGAGACCGGGACACCCTCCACATGACACTCCACAAAAAATTTCTGGCTGGGCGCCTCGCCCTGGATGCGCACCACCCGGTATTGCGGCAGGGCACGGTGCCGGCCCTGCAGCCACTCCTGCAGGCGGGTCTTGGGGTCTTTGAGCTCTTCGGTCAGCGTCACCTGCTGCAGGCGGCTGTGCAGCCAGCCCAGCACCACAGCACGCACCTGCTCCAGATCCCCACAGTCGAGGTACATGGCGCCGATCAGCGCCTCGACGCCATCGGCCAGGATCGAGTCACGCTGGTGTCCGCCGCTTTTCATTTCGCCGGAGGACAGGATCAGGTGCTGGCCCAGTTGCAGCTCACGGGCCACCTGACACAGCGATTCCTGCCGCACCAGCGTGGCACGCATCCGGGTCAGCCGGCCTTCGTTTTCCTGGGGAAACCGCTCATACAGGGCCTGGGCCACGATCAGCCCCAGCAGCGCATCACCGAGAAACTCCAGACGCTCGTAGTTGTTTTTCTGGTGTGCGGACCGGTGGGTCAGCGCCTGCCGGAGCAGGTCTACAGACTGGAAGGTGTAGGACAGCCGCTTCTGCAGCCGGTCCAGTTTGAGTTGCTGATCAGGGTTTGTTGGCGACATTGGCAGGCGTGGGTTTGTCGACATCCTTGCCGGCAGGGTTTTCCCGGTCAAAGACGCGCTCGAAGTGAATGATCAGATCCATGTTGCCCATGAAGTTCTTGCGGACTTCATAGTTCTTGTGGATCACCAGGGTGGGGCCGGAACCCTCGACGGTCATGATGTCGGCAGCATTGAGGGTGCGCACATTGTTCATTTCCATCTGCGCCTGGGTGGTTTCCAGGAATTTGCCCTCAAAACCGCCCTGATCGCCCTCGGTGGCCCTCAGCCGCTCCTCGATGGTCTTGTTGATGGTCATGTCGTCCAGATAGGCCTGGCCGGCGACGATGCTGAACTGGATCGTCACTGCAGCGATGGCAATCATGGCCAGTACGCCCCAGTAGGACACCCCCCGTTGTTGGCTCAATGCGTTCATGGGCTGTTTTCTCCCTGTCCCTGCCGCTTAATGGATCTGCCCCACCCGGCCAAAACTGGGCAGGTGCAGGCCGGGCTCCTTGTGCATCCACACATAGAACGCCCTGCCGGACAGATTAGCATCTGGTACGAAGCCCCACCAGCGGCTGTCAGCACTCTGGTCGCGGTTGTCGCCCATCACAAAATAATGGCCTTCCGGCACCTTCACCGCCCAGTCGTGGCCTGCACGACCCATGAACTGGCCGTTGTTGTAGGTGTTCACAAAGGGCGCCTGGCTGCCGCTGTAGACACCATTCAGCTCACGGATCAGGTGACTGTGGCTGCCCAGCTGCTCGCGGTAAAAGCTCTCGTAGCTGCTGTCACCCAGCGCAGGCTGCGGCACCCGGCCCACCGGCTGGCCATTGAGGGTCAGTGCGCCCTCATGGTACACCACCACATCGCCGGGCAGGCCGACCACCCGTTTGATGTAATTGATCGAGGGCTTCAGCGGGTAGCGGAACACCACCACTTCACCGCGCTGGGGACGGCCACTGTCGATCAGCTTGGTGTACAGCAGTGGCAGGCGCACGCCATAGGCGTATTTGTTCACCAGAATGAAGTCCCCGGTCTGCAGGGTCGGCACCATGGATTCAGACGGGATGTTGAAGGGCTCGACCAGAAACGAACGCACCACCAGCACCACCGCCAGAATCGGCCAGAAATCATAGGCCCAGCGCACCAGCGCCGATTCATTGCCACGGCCCCGGCTGGCCCGCTGTTTGAGCACCAGCCGATCCAGCACCCAGATCAGGAAAAAGACCAGGGTGACCGGCACCAGAATGAGGTTGAAATCAAAATCCATGAAAGGCTCTCAGCGAGGATACGCCGTACGACCGGCGGAGGACCGGCAAAAATTGCTGCGATTGTGCGACGCCCACCGGGCGCTGTCAAACCGTTGTCGTGCTTTCTCCGCTAAAAATCCTGAGCTTCCCAGCAGTTGCGGCCCCGATGCTTGGCGGCATACAGCCGGTCATCCACCTGGGTCAAAAAACGGTCGGCGCAATCGGTCAGCGTGGGCCGGATACAGCCTATGCCCTGACTGATGGTCAGGGTGCCGTGCTGTGGCTGCGCCGCATGGGGAATGGCCGCCTGCTGCAGGCGGGTGCACAGGCTGCGGGCCACGGCCTGCGCACCGGCCTGCGTGGTGTCCGGCAGCAGGAGGATGAATTCCTCACCGCCATAGCGGGCTGCCAGATCCTGGGGACGCTGGGCACAGGCCTGAATCAGCTGGGCCACCTGGCGCAGGCATTCATCGCCCTGCACATGGCCATAGTGGTCGTTGTACTGCTTGAAAAAATCCAGATCCAGCAGGATCAGCGACAGCGGACTCTGGGTGCGCTGCGCAGTGGACCAGGCCTTGCGGTACACCTCAAAAAACCGCCGCCGGTTCGCCAGTCCGGTCAGCTCATCTTCATAGGACAGCGCCATCAGCTTCTGGTTGGCCAGCCGCAGGGCTTCTTCGGCGCGCTTGCGTTCGGTGATGTCAAACATGAAGCCGACCAGACTGACCACCTGCCCATCCGCGTCGCGGACCACATGGACTACATCGCGGATCCACACGTACTGGCCGGAAGCGGTCAGGGCACGGTAATCGGCCTCATGGTCCAGTCCGGCCAGCGACTGTGACACGCAGAAATTCAGCACATAATCACGGTCTTCCGGGTGCATGTGCGCCACCCAGTCAGACAGGCTGACCCAGCTGTCCGGCCGCCAGCCCAGCACGGTTTCAACCTGCGGACCGACGTACAGGAAGCGCTGGCTGGCCCAGTCCAGACTCCAGGGGATGGCCCGTGTGGATTCGATCAGGGTTTTATAAATGTCGGGATCCAGCTGCGGATCAATGGCCTTGGTATCCCCTGCAGGTTCGTCCTTCATGGTGTCTGGCTCCCGGCGAGCACACTGGTTTATGTGATTAACTGATGATTCAAGTAGACGCAGTTATTATACGGCGACGATCCGACAGGGGATGTCGATTTTTTCACAGTTCTGCAGGAGTTGTGCTGTGGTGATGTTAAGGCGATGGCTGCGCGCCCCTCAGGCCGCGCAGCCGGTTTGTTCAGGGTCGTGGGCTTATTTGTCCACTTTGAGCACGGCGAGGAAGGCCTCCTGCGGGATTTCCACCCGGCCCACCTGTTTCATGCGTTTTTTGCCTTCCTTTTGTTTGGACAGCAGTTTTTTCTTGCGCGACACGTCGCCGCCATAGCACTTGGCCAGGACGTCCTTGCGCATGGCCTTCACCGTGCTGCGGGCAATGATCTGGCTGCCAATGGCGGCCTGGATCGCCACGTCAAACATCTGCCGGGGGATCAGCTCTTTCATTTTTTCCACCAGCGCGTTGCCCCGGTAGCGGGCGTTGTCGGCGTGGACGATCATCGCCAGCGCATCAACTTTTTCACCGTTGATCAGCACATCGACCTTCACCAGTTTGGCGGCTTCAAAACGCACGAAGTTGTAATCCAGTGAGGCAAAGCCGCGCGAGCAGGATTTGAGCTTGTCAAAGAAATCCAGCACCACTTCGGCCATCGGGATGTCAAAGGTCACCGACACCTGCGCCCCAAGGAACTTCATGTCCTTCTGCACGCCGCGACGCTCGATGCACAGCGTGATCACGCTGCCCAGATGTTCCTGCGGCACCAGGATGTGACACTCGGCAATCGGTTCGCGCAGCTGGTCCACAGTGCCGCCTTCGGGCATCTTCGAGGGGTTGTCGATGTACATCAGCTCGCCGTTTTTCTTCACGGCTTCGTAGATCACCGTCGGCGCGGTGGTGATCAGGTCGAGGTCATACTCACGCTCCAGCCGCTCCTGCACGATCTCCATGTGCAGCATGCCGAGGAAACCGCAGCGGAAACCGAAGCCCAGTGCGTCCGAGCTTTCCGGTTCAAAAAACAGCGCCGAGTCGTTGATCTTGAGCTTTTGCAGGGCCTCACGGAACGCTTCAAAATCACTGGAATCCACCGGAAACAGGCCGGCATACACCTGCGGCTTGACCTGCTTGAAGCCCGGCAGGGCCTCGACTTCCGGGGTATTGGACAGGGTCAGGGTGTCACCGACCGGCGCCCCGAAGATGTCCTTGATCCCGGCAATCACAAAGCCGACTTCCCCGGCTTCGAGCCGGCCGGTTTCGGTGTGCTTGGGGGTGAACACGCCCACCGAGGTGACGATGTGGCTGGCGCCGGTGGATTTCACCAGCATCTTGTCGCCCTTCTTGATGCGGCCATGCTTGACCCGCACCAGCGACACCACACCCAGATAGTTGTCAAACCATGAGTCAATGATCAGCGCCTGCAGCGGCGCCTCACGGTTGCCTTCGGGGGCGGGAATGCGCTGCACCAGCGTGGCCAGCAGGTCCTCGACGCCCAGACCGGTCTTGGCCGACACCCGGGGCGCGTCCTCGGCTTCGATGCCGATGATTTCTTCGATTTCGTGGATGACCCGCTCCGGCTCCACCTGCGGCAGATCGATCTTGTTCAGCACTGGCAGGACTTCCAGCCCCTGATCAATCGCGGTGTAGCAATTGGCCACCGACTGTGCTTCCACCCCCTGTGCAGCATCCACCACCAGCAGCGCACCTTCACAGGCGGCCAGTGAGCGCGACACTTCATAGGAAAAATCCACGTGGCCGGGCGTGTCGATGAAATTAAGCTGGTAGCGCTCGCCCTCGGGGTTGGTGTAGTACAGCGTGACCGAGTGCGCCTTGATGGTGATGCCGCGCTCACGCTCCAGATCCATCGAATCCAGCACCTGCGCCTGCATTTCCCGGTCTTCGAGGCCGCCGCACTTCTGGATGAAACGGTCGGCCAGGGTGGATTTGCCGTGGTCGATGTGGGCAATGATCGAAAAATTCCGGATGTGGGTCAGATCGGTCACAGTGCGAGATTCAGGCTGGTGGAAAGCGCGCTAGTGTAGCCGATTTGCACCACAAAAGGCAGTCGGCCCTCAGCCCTGCAGCGGGCGTACCGGGGCCTCCTGGCGCAGCGCTGTGCGCATCCACGGCGAATCCCCATAAAACGAGCCATTCAGCTGGCTCATCCAGATCAGCTGGCTGCGGAACTGCTGGTACAGCGCCATGTCTGGCTGGCGCGGCTGCACCCAGAACTGGTCCAGGCTGCCGCCGCTGGTCAGTCCCTCGACGTCATACAGGGCACTGCCCATCACCTTGACCGGCTTGTGGTGGAACAGCGCCTGCAGGCCGGTGGTGCTGTTGATGGTCACCAGCCCCAGACTGTGCTTGATCAGGGAAGGCAAATGCACATCACACACATAGTGCACCCGTGACTGCAGGCCGAGCCGTTCGGCTTCGCGCGCAATCAGCGCCCGGTAATTGCGGTAGCCACGATCCATCGGGTGGTGCTTGATCACCAGCCGGGCCTGCGCCGGGGCACTGCGGGCAAATGAGGCCATACCCTCCTGAATGAACTCCACCACGTCCTGATAGTCGCTGTGTACCCGCACCTGACTGTCGTTGTGCACCTGCAGGGCCATGATGAAATACTGGCCGTCCCAGTCGCGCAGGATCTGCTGCATCGCCTGCTGATCCGGACGGCGAAACACCAGCCGCCGCCACGCGGAAGTGAGCCAGGCCAGCAGCTCCTGACGCGGCGTAAGCTGGCGATGGTGCTGGTAGTGCGGAAAACGCCAGGACAACAGGATCCAGGCCAGATAGTACAAACAGGCCGACACCACCATCAGCATGAAGCGGCTGTGCACCGGATGCGGCTTGCTGGCAGGGTAAACGGGCACCTGCGGCCACTGGTGGCGTAGCGGGGAAAACGCATTGACCCCGCCCTGCTCAAAGGTGATGTAATCCGGCCGCAGATAGCCTTCTTCAAACACAAAAAACGAGCGTCCCAGCTGCTGACAGACCTGCTTGGCACTCTGGTGGTACAGCCGGCAGTCACCAAAGCACAGTACCGCCTCAAAACCCTGCGCGGTCATGTGCCCAGCCAGCCAGCCGGAAAAACCATCCAGCGTGCCCCGATAGGCCAGCGCCTGTGGTCCGCCAAAAAACAGCGAATCGCCGCCGTTGAAGTTGATTTTCTGGTACTCGATGCCGTGCTGGTCCAGCCAGTCGGCCAGTTTTTTGAAAAACCGCCCCATAGGCCCTTGCAGAAGCAGCACCTTCCTGTGTCGCAGCAGCTGTTGCAAAGGCTGAACCATGTGTGTTTTCCAAATCCAGCGCAGCGCGGCCGGATCCAAAGGTACGACGGGTGGGTGGGCCACGGCCCCTGTTCTTAAAACAGGCTTATTATAGGGTGCATGACAAGCGTTGTTAAACGGTCGGTTAAGCGCTGGCAATCAATCTCATACAATCACCCTGCCGCCCGTGACCTGCGGTAGCGCTGCAGCAACAGCCCCCACAGGCGGTTGCGCAGCGTGCGCACCGCGGGTGCAGGCTGCTGGCCCAGCTGCTGCAGGACCTCTTCCAGGGAGGCGCCCAGACCACCGCCCTCTGGCCCCAGGGTGTACAGCGGATAATCGATCAGCACCGCATGCATCAGCGTGTCCAGATCCAGCCTTGCGGTACGCCGGGCCAGCGGCAGCACATCCTCGGTCAGGCCCCAGCCGGCATAGAACGGCTGGCCATAACACACCACCGGCACTCCGCGGATCAGCGCCTCAAAGCCCGCCAGCGAGGTCAGCGTGTGCACGGCATCGCAGTGCTGCAGGCAGTCAGGCATCGGCAGCTGCTCAATCAGCGCATCGGCCCAGCCCTGCGCCACGGGGTCGTCGATCTGCCCGGCACGCAGGCCCGCCAGCACATCCGGGTGCGGCTTGTAGACGATAAACGCCTCCGGGTGCCGGGCGCGCACCGCCTGCAGCAGGGCCTGATTGCTGCGCAGCTGTGGCGAACCATAGCGGACCGAAGCATCATCCTCGACCTGCCCCGGCACCAGCAGGCAGGGCCGGCCCGGCGGCACCGGCGGCCAGGCCTCACCGCGCTCGCCCACGTTGTACTTGCTCACCTGCCGGTCAATCAGCTGCTGGCGAATGGCCCGGATGCGGCCACGCTCCGCCGCCGACAGCTGTCGACCCGCCAGAAGGTGCTCCAGCCGCGAGGGCTGGGTGGCATCAAAATAAATCCCCACCGGGTCCAGCACCAGCGACAGCGGGGCAATCAGCTGCGCGCCCAGCCCACTGGAACGCACAAAACCATCTTCCATACGCCACAGCCGGTGCGGCACCTGCAGCCACGCGGCCGGCAGCTCACGCCGTCCCCACACCACCAGCTGCACCGGCCGGGACAGGTCAGCGGGTGGCCGCTGCGCCGAGGACACAAAATGCACCTGCACCGACGGCAGGGCAAAATACGCACGCAAAAACCGCTGCTTCCAGCGGCTGAAATCCAGAAAATACACCGCACCCCGCCACTGGTCATTCCAGTGCCGCTGCACCTGCAGCACCCGCAGCAGCGTGGACAGGTCACATGGCTGCCGGGTCAGCGGATGCAGATAGTGGCTGTAGTGCAGATACGCAGCCGTGAACAGCTGGGCCACACTGCGGCGGCAGGCACGGCGCTCCCCCAGAATGGCCCCACGGTGGAAATGATCCACCGTCAGCCCCCAGCCGGCATACCAGGCGGCCCCGAAGCAGTGCACGCGCCTGCCCAGCAGCAGCGCCTCAAAGCCCATGTGCGAACTGACCACATAGACCTCATCCATCTGCGCCAGCAGTGTCATGGGACACAGCGCCTCGGTGAGCAGCTGCACCCGGTGGCGCAGCGCTGGCGGCAATTGCGACAGGTAGCCCTGCCGCTGCCGGGCACTGACATCTGGATGGGTCTTGACCCAGACCTGCGCATCCGGATGATCCTGCAGGGCCTGCGCCAGCATGTGCAGGAACGTCTGGGCGTCTGCCCCGGCCCCCACCACTGACTGATCGCCACAGGTCTGGTCCACCACCAGCACCTGACGGTGCTGGCGGTCGGCGCGGATTGGCCGTGCCGGGGCGTGGTTGTATTTCGACCAGTGACCGGCCACCACAGCCTGCATGAGCTGCAGGGCCGCTGCCTCCGGTTCCCCCTGCGCCTCGATCAGCTGCTCCAGCCGGGACGGCTGATGGGCATCAAAATAAACCCCCACCGGGTCCACCACCAGTGCATGCCCCGGCCAGCCGGCTGAACCCAGCCCCACCGAACGGATAAATCCGTCTTCCAGGGTGATGACCGGCAGCCCGGCCCGCCGCGCCAGCCGCAGGGCCCGCTGTGCCGGGGGCTTGCGTCCCCACACCAGCAGGCCATCCAGCGATTGCTGTCCCAGCCGGAACCGGTCCAGCCACCACGACAGCGGCACCAGCGCATCGGGGGCAAACGCAGCCCGCAGCACCGGATTGTGCTTCAGGCCATGTGAAAAAACCCCGTAGCGGCCCTCAATCAAAACACACGCGCCTGCAAGTGACGGGCAATGCCGCGATAATACTGGCGGTCATAGTGGTACGGACAAAACGACCATTTGTGCTCTCCGCCCGCCAGCATGAGCCCGGAGGCCAGCCCCCCCAGCGACTCCACCGGGATGGGCAGCTGCTCCAGCTGGGCAAACATCGGTGAGGTCACCTGATTGTTCAGCTCGACCAGCTTGGCCCATTCCGTCTCGGCAAAGGGCCGCACCGTGCCGTCTTCGGCGCGGAAGGCCTCGGCCCACTGGGCACGGTGAATAAAAATATTCGGGCAAATGGCATAGAGTTTTTTCATGAAACGCGGCAGCGCCCATTCGCGCAGTTTGACCATCTGCGGGTCCCAGGGACGCCGGATCACAAAATCCACCCTGGCCCGCTCAAAGGCCTTGATCACCGGGCCACTGGCCGAATAGTAGCCCCCCTGGTGCTCAATCAGGCCGATCCGCTCATCAATGAAGTCCACCAGCACCAGATCCGGACAGGACACCTCCAGGGCCTCCCAAGCGGTTTTTTGCAGGTCCTGTTCGGCACGGCGCACCTCGAAGCCCTCACCGGCCACGCGCACCCGCGCATCCAGACAGGGCAACGACATGTAGGAAATCACCGAGCTGCGCGCCAGATAGCACACCACTTCAAACTGCTCGCCGAGCGCAGGCTCCAGCTCAAACAGGTCACGGGTCACACAGGAACCGACAATGGCCAGACGGATTTTTTTCCCCTGGGCCAGTCGCTTGCCCAGATTGGGCAGACAGGCCCGCGAGGCATAGGTGTGCAACAGATAATTCAGCTGATCCAGCCGGCTCTGGTCCACCGGGTCGGCAGCCTGGGCCTGACGGATGTCGCGGCGCAGCTCACCCAGTTTGGCCAGATATTTGTGCGGCATGCCCACGGGGGCCTCCGCCATGACCTGACTGAGGTGCGCCATCGCCTCCAGACCCAGCCCAAACGGGGCCAGTACCGGGGCGGTCAGTGCAGCCGTGCTGTTGTCGTCCAGAATGCGCGAGCGGAACCCCACATAATACGAATCGCTGAGCTGGTGCTTGGTGTACACATAGGCCGGGGTGCCCAGATTCAGGTGCACTTCCTCGACCGGATAGCCCTGTTTGGCCAGCGTGTCGCGGATCAGGTGGTGGGCAAAGCCATTCACATAAAACTTGCCACGCAGCGCATGCGGGGTCACCAGACTCAGCCCCAGCGCCAGCGCCGGGTGATGGCAGGGCCGGTACTTCAGCTCACGCGGCAGCAGCTCAATGCCATCTGCCAGCTCCACCAGCACCAGCCCCCCGGCATGGCCCTTTTCGGCAGCCACGGCCTGGATGCGGGCCATGACCGTGCGCTCCAGCGCGTCGTCATCGTCAATGCGGGTGGAAATCACCAGCTCCGCCTGACTGTCCATGAGGATTTTTTTGATGCTGTGCTGGATCAGGTCGTAGGCCACCACCTCCACCAGCTGTACATTGAGCGCCCAGCGCTGCAGACAGTCCTGCAATTCCTCACGGAAAACCTGCGGAAACTGCTGGTCAATGAAGATGGTCCAGCAAAAACTCTGGCAACTCTGCGCCGCCATCGACGGCACGGTGATGGTTTTGAAAAGCTTCAGGCGATACAGCAGCCAGCGCTCATCGGAGATGCCCACCCCCAGATTGGTGAATACAAAATGCTCTATGCGTGCGGTCAAAATGGCCTTTCCTCGTCAAATCCCTGTCACACCCTGCAGACCCGCGTCAGCCGCGAATCTGCATCAGCTCCTGCGCAATCACCTGCTGCTGTCCGGACTGCTGGCGCACCCGGGCTGCCGCCCCGGCACTCAGCCGCAAAAATTCCTCCGGGTGCTGGTACAGCCGGATGATGGCCTGGGCCAGCGCCTGCGGATCTTCGCCGGGCACCACCAGGCCACTGTCCGCATCGACAAATTCCGGCACTGCAGCCACCGCTGTGGTCACCGGCACCAGACCGGAGGCCATGGCTTCATCGCGGGAAACCCCCTGCGTGTCCATGCGGGTGGGGCAGAGAAAAATACCATATTCACGGTGCAGCGCTGCAATTTCTGTGCGGGTCAGGAATTTGCGCTCCAGAATGACATTGGCAAACTGCTGCACCGGCGCGGTCACCTGTTCAAACAACGGCCCATCGCCGATCAGGCGAAACTCCAGCTCGTGAAAAAACGGCTGCGCCGACAGCGCCAGAATCGCCGCCACGGTCAGGTCATTGGCATAAATGCGCGAGGCATAGGGCCGGATCGACAGGATCCGCGTGCGCTGTGTGGCGGGTTTGGGCAGATGGCGGAAGGTGTCGGTGTCGATCGGGTTGTGGATCACCACATAGCGCGAGGACGGCAGGCTGACCCCAACGTCCGCCATGGCGCACTGGGCCAGATACTCAGACACAAACACCAGCTTCAGGTTGGGGGACGGATGCTGCATCACCCGGCGCCAGAATGCCATGCGCCGCTCACTGTCCTGGCGGGCCTTGCTGTGCTGTTCGTCGCTGTCGTACACGAAGGCCCGGCGGGCATAGGCCTGCACCTCAAACCCATGCACCCACACGGTGACGCGGGTGTGCGCCAGCTGCGGCTCCAGCGCCTGCCAGATGGCCTCACTGAGAAAATGCACCAGCACCTGCCGGTATTGCCCCTGCGCCACCACCTGCGCCAGCACATCGGTGTTGCCGGCCATGACATTCACCTGTTCAAACTCGGCAAACTCCAGCCCGGCACCGCCGTTGGTGCGGAACACATCCACCGGCTGCCCCTGCTCACGGTACAGGCGCGCCCGCGTGTGTACAAAGGCATTGCGGTACAGGTCGCCATAGGACGGATACTGGTTGGTGACCAGCAGCGTCTGCGTGGACGAAATCAGCCGGGGCACCAGCGGCAGTTTTTTGCCCAGCAGCAGTCCCTCGACGGCCGCCTCGCCTGCGGCATAGAAGCGCAGGCCCAGCCGGATGCGTGCAGTCTGCTCCGGCAGGGTCACGGCAATGTTGGCATTGCCCGGCTGGACCGTGTGGCCCAGCCGCTCGCCCTGCGCATCCAGGAACAACACCGCCAGCTGGATGTTCAGGCCAATGCGGGTCTGCAGGTTCAGGCACAGCTGCCGGTCCCGCACATCCAGCTCTTCCGGCAGCAGGTCGCGGGTGGCATACCAGTATTCATGCTGGCCATCGGCAAGGGTGGAGTTAAACACCATCTGCCCGGCCGTCACGGCACAGGTGACTCTGGACTGCTTGCGCACCCGCGGGAACAGGGCCTGCAACACATCCACGCCCAGCAGGCGGCCTTCCCCGCCCTGACTGAAACCATCGATGGACAGCTGGTCGGCAAACTGTTGCAGCCGCGTAAACCCCACCCCGGTGTCCAGCGCCAGCCCGGAATCCACCTGCTGCTGCTGAACGGCGGTCAGGCCCTGTCCATTCAGGCAGTAGTTGTAGGGGTCGATGGCCAGCCCGGTTTCCGGGTAGGTTTTTTGATACAAATCACGGATCCAGTCGCGCACGCTCATGGATTCCAGCGCCTCGGAGGACTTCAGGCTACAGCGCGCCGGCAGCTGGTCGACAGGCCGGTAGGCCTGATCGGCGTGCTGCTGCACCACCTGCTGCTGCGACTGCACCCAGACGAACCGGCTGCCCTTGCCCACCACCGGGGTGTGGGCGTACAGCGTGGCCAGCGCCAGATCTTCCAGATAATGCGCCGCATAGTGGTCATCCGGCACCATCACCGCCAGCCAGTATGGCCCGGTCGCCAGCTCATGCAGCATCACGTCCTGACTGGCGTTCAGGTCCAGCCAGCGCACCTGCTCCGGCAGTGACTCAGGCTGTAGCCCAGGCTCTCCCACCAGCACCAGACGCCTGCGCGCATGGGTCTGCTGTGCAAACTGCGCCAGCACATGGCTGAGCTGTTCAGTGTCCTTGACCCGGCTCAGCACCACCACCTGGGGCCCCTTGGCCGGGGCGTCCTTTTGCAGGATCCGCGACACCACCTGCGCCAGACGGTCCTGATAGGTGTGGTGGCGCAGCACTTCCCGCAGGGCAAGGGCGCGGACCCTGGGCAGGGCATCGGCTGCTTCCAGGGCCTGCAGGCGCTGCAGCAGGTGCTGGCCACTGTCACTGGCCAGCACCAGATCGCCAAACATCAATTGCAGGCCCCGGGCATAGTTGCTGACCACCAGCGTGTTGCAGGCCAGCAGCTCAAACACCCGGCGGGCAAACATGCTTTGCGACTGTTTGATGGAGTTGAGGTTGATGCCCCACTCATAGCCCTTGTACGCCTTGTCGATCTCATGGTATTTGAGGTTACCGACGATGAAGGGCTGGTATTGCGGCGGAAACTGGTAGTCCGGGTGGGTGCCGCCATAATTGCGGTCGTAGATCTCCACGGGCCGGAAATTGGGCAGGTAGGCCAGCATGGATTCCAGATCGCGGGTGCGCTCCGGGTATTTCACATAATAGGCCCCGGCAAAGCAGAACGCGGGTTTGCGCGGGTATTTTTCCACTGGATTGTGCACGCTGAGCTGGGCAGCAAAGGGCATCAGGTACACCCGGTCATGGCCCAGCAGGTGCTTGTAGCGCGGCACGCAATCCACATCGGTGGTGAACACATGGTCAAACAGGCGCGCGGTGTTGATGAAGGTGCCAAAGTGCACCGGGTCTTCCTTGTTCCAGAACACGGTCGGAATGTTGCGCTGGCGGCACCAGGCCACGATGTCGAGCACTTCCTGACTGCGGTGGCCCACTTTGTTGCCCCACTGGTCGTCCTTGCCACGCCACGCCGACTCCACCATCAGCAGCTGCGGCTCAAACACTTCCAGCTCGCGTGACCAGAACTGCGGGGTCAGCTGCAGCAGGTTGGCCTCCGGGGCAAACGACGAAAAGGTGAATTCGTCCATGATGGTGGCGATGCGCAGCCGGGTGATGTCCCGGTAAAACGTGTCGTCACCGAAGCCAAAACCCAGCTTGAACTGTTGATGGGCCGCCGCCGCGATGGCTGCAGCGCGATTTTGCTCCACCGCCGTGGTCAGGGGCTGCAGCGGCAACGCTGGCTGGGTATGCCGGGCCACTGGCACCGGAGCCGGGGGGGCTTTTTTGCGCTGCTGCGACTGCTGGTGGATGGTCCACAGGCGGTGCGGCAGCTTCAGCAGGCCCTCCACGGATTTGGTGCTTTCAATCAGGGCATTGCCCAGCTGAAATGACAGGGTTTTTTTGGCATTGCTGGCCTTCTGGCGGGCTTTTTCGGCATCCTGCTGCAGCTTTTGCAGGCGCAGGCGCATGTCTTCCAGCGCATGCTGGGAGCGGACCAGCTCTTCCTGCAGCTCCTCGACACTCTGCTGGCCTTCGTGGCGGCGCACTTCATGGATGTCGCGCTCACTGCGCACCTGGATCAGCGCCCGTTGCTGCTGGGTGGCCTGCTGGTTCAGGGCGGCCAGCTGCTGCTGCAGGGCCTGATTCTGTTCAGCCAGCTGGCGCAGGGCTTCCTGCTGGGCGGCGGCTGCTTCGTCCGGCAGGTCGGCAGCGGTTTCCGCAATCCCCTGCGCTGCCGTTCCGGCAGTGTCGTGATCCATTGCCACGCTGGTCTCACGCGCGGCTTCGGTTCTGGCAGGCTCTGCGCTGGCCGCTGGGGTCTCAGCAGGCCGGGGTTCCGGTGCAGCGGGGATGGCGGCGGCTGCCGGTTCAGGCTGCGGCAGGTCCGGTACAGCAACCGAAAGCGACGGGTTGGATACCGGTTCAGCCGGGACAGGCTCCGCTGGCCCTTCAACACCCTCCACACCCTGCACCGTCACCCCAGGCGCGACCGGCTCAGACGCCTGCCGTGCAGTTGACGTGTCCAGCCCCGGCACCATCGGGGCCGTTGCACTGGACTGGCGATGCAGGTTTTTTTTGTTCAGGCGCCTGGAAGTGGCGTTTTTCCTGGGGCTGGACTGGCCGTTGTCCACGGCTGGATTCTGACCCGAAGCTGCTGCGGGATCCTGGTGAGGGCGAGTGCGCCGCGTCATGGTGGAGTTCCTTTTTTTTCATCGGTGAGCAAAAAGGCCTTGAAACCCGGGTTCAAAGCCTTGCTGCCCAGCCAGTGTGCAAAATTACAGGTTCAGAATGACCTTGGCCGCGATCGCCACCTGATAAATGATGGTGGACAAGGCGCGGGTGATTTCCATTTTTTTGGCGGTGACCTTGGGCAGGACCATCAGCTCATCGCCGGACTCGATCCGGGTGCTGGCCGTCACCAGCCGGGCTTCGCCATTGGGCCGGATCAGGATCAGCCGGGATTTGTCCGAGCTCTGGGTGTAGCCGCCCACTTCATTGATGTAATGCTGGGCGGTCAGGCCAGGCTGCCAGACGATGGCATTCGGGAACATGACTTCACCGTGCACCAGAATCGCCGAGGTCTGTTCCGGCACATACAGCACGTCGCCTTCCTGCAGGATCACCGAATCGGCAGCTCCGGCGGGGATGATCACCTGACCCTTGGGCTGAATGGTGCGGGCACGGGCGATGAACTGCTTGATCAGGTCGGCATCCTTGGCGCGCAGCGAGGCTTCTTCGGTGGTGGCTGAGCGCACCGAGAGGGTCGCCTCTTCCAGTTTGTTCAGCGACACATTGAGCATTTCCTTCTGGCGGGTGGCCACGGAAGGACGGAACAGCTGGATGTCGCCGACCCGCGACAGCGCGTTGGGTTTGAGCTGGTCCAGCACCTGCTTCAGGGTGGCCCCATACGGCAGCACCATGGCATGCGGGCTGTTGTGTGCCCCTTCGAGCCGCACCTGGATGTTGCCGGCATAGCGGTCTGCCGTGACGTTTACCGTGTCACCATCACGCAACACCACCGGACCTGCCTGCACCAGCGGGTAGTATTCACTGCCACGGCTGCTGCCCTGTCCGCGTACGATGCTGACGTGGGTGGCATTGGGCCGGGGCCGGGCCACCTGCAGCGCCCGCTCCACGGTCAGGTTGGGCACATCAAACTCGAAATCATAGGGGTTGAACACTTCACCGCCGACACTGAAGGTGTGTCGGCGTGGCCCCACCACCACCACATCGCCATCGCGGAACGCAAACGGCTGCAGGTTGCCGGACAACAGGAAGTCATACAGGTTGACCGACTGCTGCACCCGGCCATTGCGGCGGATCTGGATGTCCACGTAGCTGCCCCGGTCCGGGTCCACCCCACCGGCACGGTCCAGATAGGACAGCACCGAATCGCCGGACACCCCGCCATAATTGCCGGGCTGCTGCACGAATCCCGTGACCAGCACCTTGACCGGCTGGGCGGTTTCCAGCGCTGCATAAATACCGACATTGGCGCGATACACCTGACGCACCCGGCCTTCCACCACCGATTGCAGGCTGCCATTGCTGACCCCGCCGACCTTCACCGGGCCGACGTTGGGCACAAAGATGTTGCCCTGCGCATCCACGGTCAGGGTGCCGGCATACTGATAGCCACCCCACATGCGCACCTGCACGTTGTCACCCGGATTGATGACATAGCTGCTGTTGAAGGTGCTGCCGCTGCTGGCGGCAAACGCGCCGTGAAACAGCTGCACACCAAACATGCGCGAGCCGGTGTTGTACAGCGGCGTGGGTGCGCTGTGGTTGGGCGACTGGATGAGGGGACGGGCCCGCAGGTTGACCGTGCTGTCCGTGCCGAGCTGGGGCTGGGTCTGTACACTGGGCAGGGTGCCGACCCGGTCCGGGCTGGCCGCGGTGTCGGCACTGTCGAGCCCGGTCATGCCGCTGGAACTGCCCTGCATCTGCTGGATCTGGGCGATCAGGTCTGCCGTGGTGACGCTGCTCAGGTCAGCCGCCTGTACCCCGGCCACGGGCACCGTGACGGTCAACATCAGGCGCAACAGCGGCGCAGAAAAACGAAAATGTGCCATGAGTTTTAATCCCGATGTTCGCGGATGACCGCCAGCGCCAGACGCAAAAAGCCATACAGCATCAGCAGCACCATCAAAGTGGAAAGCAACAGATAGCCCCGGCGCGGATAGGTCGGGGCATCGGCCAGTTGCGGTGAGGAAATCACGATCAGGTTTTTCATTTTGCGCGCGGCTTCCATGCGCGCCTTTTCAATGCCCCCCAGCGCCAGCTTGTACAGGTCCGCCTCAAAATCCAGCTTCGCCTTCAGCGCCTCAAATTCGGCACTCTGGCTGTTCAGCCGGGCCCCGCCCCCGCCGGTTGAGGTCAGTTTGGCCTGCTCCTGGGCGATCTGCTGCTCCACGGCACGGATCTGGCTGCGGATGGCCACCACCTGCGGGGCATCAGCATTCAGGTAGGCCAGCAGGGTACGCTCCTGGGTCTGCAGTCCGGCCAGATCGGTCTGCAGCGACATCACCAGCTTGGAAATGGCACTGACATTCAGGGCCGGATCAATGGTGTCGGTGCGGTTCTGATAGCTGAGCACCGCCTGCCGCGCCGCATTCAGCCGCTCGGTGGATTCGCGCAGCTGCTGCTGGCTGTAGGCCAGTTGCTGCTCGGCCAGTCGCCGGGAAATGTTGTTGATGAAGGCTTCGCTCAGGCTGAGGATTTCCTGGTTGAGGCGCAGCGCAAACTGTGGGTCAAAACCCTCACTGCTCACGTTGAGCAGGTTGGTCTGGTCATCCAGATTCACCGACACCCGCTTGCGGTAGTAGGCCAGGAACTCTTCACGGTTGGCATCTGCCGGCATCTGGTACACCCAGTCCCGGCCATTGCCGGCAAAGGCACGGCGCAGGTTCAGGCGCTTGTCCAGGGCGTTCAGCATGTCCGGGGATTCGATGTACTGACGCAGGAAGCGCAGGTCCTCGGCGTTGGTGGACACCCCGCCCAGCAGGGCACCAATGCCACTCAGCGACGCACCGCCGCTTTCGCCCACCTGTTTGACCACCACCGTCGAGGCACTGACGTAGCGGTTTTGCGCCACGGCCAGCAGATAAAAGGCCATCACCGCCATCGGCAGCAACACCACCCCAATCAACAGGGCCAGGTTACGCTGGCGACTTTTTTTGAGCCAAAGCATAGGATTCATAAACCTCAATTGCTTCGCGAATGTCGTGATAGACGGTTGCCTGACCATCCTTCAACCACACTGCCATATCACACTGCTTGAGCAATTCCTGCTTGTTGTGTGACACAATAATAAAATTGGCCCGTTGCTTGAGCCGGGCATATTCTGCCTCACTTTTCTGGCGGAATTTGGCATCGCCCGCTGCACCGGCCTCATCGACCAGATAATAATCAAAATCAAAGGCCATGCTCAGCCCGAAGGTCAGCCGCCCCCGCATCCCGGACGAATAGCTCTTGACCGGCATGTCGAAGTATTTGCCCAGCTCGGCAAACTCCTGCACGAAGCGGACCTTTTCTTCGATCTGCTCCTCTGGCACATACAGCCGCGCCACGAAGCGCACATTCTGCCGGGCGGTCAGGCTGCCCTGAAAGCAGCTCGCCAGCCCAATCGGCCAGGAAATGGTGCAGTCGGTCACCACCCGGCCCGAGTCCGGATAATCAATCCCGCCGATGATGCGCAGCAGCGTGCTTTTGCCTGCGCCGTTGAGGCCCATCAGGGCAATGCTGTGCCCGGAGGGCAGCTCCAGATTCAGGTCGCGGAACAGGTAGTGCCGCCCCTTGGGGGTCGGATAGGACTTGGTGAGGTGTTCGAGGCGGATCATGAGGTCATCATCCGTTTTTCGTAGGCGCGATAAAAAAACAGTCCGAAAAACAACACAGTGAGTGTGGCAATCAACAAATAGTCATAGTCCACATGGCCGATCGGATAGCCATCGTAGACCCCGAAACGGATGAACTCAAAGGCGTGCACCACGGGATTCCACAGCAGGTAATGCTGGTATTTTTCTGGTACCAGATGCAGGCTGAACATGATGCCAGAACTGAAATACAGCACCATGAACACGATGCCCATGACCTTGGCCAGCTCGGAAAAAAAGTAGCCAAACACCATCATCAGCAGGCTGAACCCCAGGCTGAGCAGCCACAGCACCAGCCAGGTGCAGATCACCAGCGGCACATGGTTGAAGCGGACCGTGGAATCAATCCAGGCAAAAAACAGGGTAAACAGCACAAAGGTGCCAAAATACAGCACCCCTTCCAGCGCCGTCCGCGCAATCACCGCATCAATCGGCAGCACTGGCCGGTAATTGAACAGCCCGCGGTTGCCTTCAATGGCCCCAAGGGCACGGCTGGCCGAACGGGTGAACATGAACCAGGGCAGGATGCCACACAGCAAAAACACCCCGTAGCTCATGCCGGACATCTGCCGGCCCAGCCCCAGGGTCACCACCGCCAGCAAAAAGCCAATGTGCAGGCCGGGCTCCAGGATGGCCCACAGGTAGCCGAGACGGTAATGCCCAAACCGGGTCTGCAGCTCACGCAAAAACAGGGCGCGAATCGCTGCCCACTGAATGGTCAGGCTATTGCGCTTGGAGCGGGGATAATAGGCCCCGGTTTCAATCTCATCAGCGGACATGGACCCCAGACACCACCCCAGTTCATCGGACCTGCACGGCTCACCCGGCAGCGCGCCATGTTAGCACAGCCACAGGCCCACTCTGGTGGGCTTGTGTTAATCCGCTGCGCCGGGGCTTCTGAAGGACCCTGTTCCGCTCAGGGACGCGGACTTTCCAGCCGCAGGCCCAGAATCACCGGAACCCCATTGCGGTACAGCGACACCCCCACCACCTTGTTGGTGGGCAGACTGGCCACGGCCCGCCTGAAGCTGGCCAGATCCGGCGTGTCCTGGCCATTGAGCCGGGCAATCACATCGCCCTGCTGCAGACCGGAACGCGCCGCCAGACTGTCCAGGGCCACCTGCGCCACCAGCACCCCTTTGCCTTTCAGCTGGCTCTGCTCCTGGGGCGTCAGCTCGCGCACGCTCAGGCCCAGCACCTGTCCGGGCACCGCACTGCTGCCACTGGCACTGCTGGCCTCATCCTCAGCGGACACCATCAGCGTGGGCGTCAGGGTCAGGGTTTTGCCATTGCGCAGCACCGTCAGCGTCACCTTGGTGTTGGGCCGGGTGCGGTTGATCAGGTTGATCAGGTCGGTGGAGCGGTTGATCGGCTGGCCATCATACGCCAGCACGATGTCGCCTTCCTTAAGCCCGGCGCGGCTGGCCGGGGTGTCCGGGAAGATCTGCGTCAGCACCGAGCCTTCGGGACGCGGCAGGCCATAGACTTCAGCCAGATTGCGGTCGATGTCCTGCGGCACCACGCCCAGATAGGCCCGCGACACCTTGCCGTTCTGGCGGATCTGGTTGAACACATCCATGGCCACATCAATCGGAATCGAGAACGACAGGCCCATATAGCCGCCGGTGCCGCTGAAAATCCGCGAGTTGATGCCCACCACTTCACCGCGCTGGCTGAACAGCGGCCCCCCCGAGTTGCCGGGGTTGAGCGCTACATCCGACTGGATGAACGGCACGGCTTTTTCGGCGGACATGGTGCGCGCCTTGGCACTGACAATCCCGGCTGAGGCAGAATAATCAAACCCGAATGGCGAGCCAATGGCCAGCACCGGCTCACCGACCTTCAGGGCGTTGGAGTCACCCAGCTTCAGGGCCGGATAGCCGCTGCCCTTCACCTTCAGCACGGCCACGTCGGTGCGCTCATCGGAACCGACCAGTTCGGCATCCACTTCACGGCGGTCATTGAGGGTGATGGTGATCTTGCGGGCATCCTCAATCACGTGGTGGTTGGTGAGCAGGTAGCCATCGGAGGAGATGAAAAACGCACTGCCGTAGGCGTACTGCTCCACCGGGTTGCGCTGCTGGGGAATCTGGATGCTGTTGCCAAAAAACCGCTTCAGCAGCTCGGGCAGTTGCTGCTGCAGCAATTCTTCCTGACTGAGTTTTTTCGCCACATTGACGCGCACCACCGCTGGACTGACCTGCTCCACCAGCGCGGAAAAATCCACCGGCACGGCAGCCTGCACGGTCAGGGGCAAGCTGACCCCGCCGACCACCAGCGCACTGGCCAGCAGGCACTGTTGTAAAACGCGCGATTGAATGAAGCCCATGGCCGATTTCCCTCCAGTTCAGTCCAGCCTGACGACTGCCGGCCTGGCACCCGTCGGTTGATGCCCTGACCTTAACCGAGCGTCAAAACACAATGTGTTGGAAAAACTTGTCAATTTCACACAGAAACATGGAGAAGCTGCTCACTGCCTGCAGAATTGGGCATTATGGCCCTTGGATTTTGAAGATTTTTTCCCGATGATTCAGGCATTGCAGATTGGTGCACGGGATTCATGAACACACCCTCCTCACTCCAGCGGGCAGACGTCATCATCGTGGGCAGTGGCGCAGCCGGCCTGACCCTGGCGCTGTCCTTGCCCAGTTCACTGCACATCGTGGTGCTGGCCAAATCTGTGCTCACCGATGCCAGCACGTTTTATGCCCAGGGCGGCGTGGCGGCGGTGCTGGACCAGACCGACTCCATCGACCACCACATTGAGGACACGCTGATTGCCGGGGCCGGACTGTGCCACCGCGATGCCGTGGCCTTCACGGTGGAACATGGCCGCGATGCGGTGGACTTCTTGCTGCGGCAGGGGGTGAAATTCACCCTGGATGACGCCGAGCAATTGCACCTGACCCGCGAGGGGGGGCATTCCCACCGGCGCATCATCCACGTGGCCGATGCCACCGGCATGGCAATTTCGACCACGCTGGTGCAGCAGGTCCGTGCCTGCCCCAACGTGACCCTGCTGGAAAACCACGCCGCCATTGATGTGATCACCCGGCAGAAGCTCGGCCTGCCCGGCCCCAACCATGTGCTTGGGCTGTATGCGCTGAATCTGGACAGCGGCGAGGTGCTGACCTTTGCCGCCGGGTTTGTGGCCCTGGCCTGCGGCGGGGCCAGCAAGGCCTACCTGTACACCTCCAACCCGGATGTGGCCACCGGCGATGGCATTGCCATGGCGTGGCGGGCGGGCTGCCGAGTGGCCAATCTGGAGTTCAACCAATTCCACCCCACCTGCCTGTACCACCCCCAGGCGCGGTCGTTTTTGATCACTGAAGCCATGCGCGGCGAAGGGGCCTACCTGCGACTGCCCGATGGCGAGCGCTTCATGCCGCGCTTTGATGAACGGGCCGAGCTGGCCCCCCGCGATGTGGTGGCGCGGGCGATTGACTATGAAATGAAACGCCTCGGCATCCGCCATGTCTGGCTGGACATCACCCACCAGCCGGCTGACTTCATCAAGGGGCATTTCCCCATGCTGTATGAGCGGCTGATGGCGCTGGGCATCGACATCACCCGCGACATGATTCCGGTGGTGCCTGCAGCCCACTACACCTGTGGCGGCGTGATGGTGGACCAGCACAGCCAGACCGACGTGCCGGGCCTGTATGCCATCGGCGAGACCTCGTTCACGGGCCTGCACGGGGCCAACCGCATGGCCAGCAATTCGCTGCTGGAATGCTTCGTGTATGGCATGAGTGCAGCGCGGCACATTGAATCCCGGCTGCAGCAGTTTGCGCCGCTGGCGGAGACGCTGCCGCAGTGGGACGCCAGCCGGGTCAAGGAACACCCGGATGAGGACGTGGTGATCCTGCAGAACTGGGATGAACTGCGGCACTTCATGTGGAACTACGTGGGCATCGTGCGCAGCACCAAGCGGCTGCGCCGTGCGCTGAACCGCATCCAGATGCTCAAGGCTGAGATCGACGAGTATTATTCGGACTACCGGATCAGTAAAAACCTGATCGAGCTGCGCAATCTGGTGCTGGTGTCGGAGATGATCGTGCGCTGTGCGCTGATGCGTCAGGAGTCACGCGGCCTGCACTACACCATTGACCATCCGGACCTGGCCGCCGAGATCCGCGACTCCGTGCTGGTGCCGCCCGAGTTTCAGGCCGAGCAGCCGCTGGTGCACTGACGCCAGCCGGTCAGGATGGGGGGTTCAGCCGCCGCTGGTCCAGCACGGCCAGCGCCTGTGCCGCCACCTGTGCAGCAGTCTGGCTGGCGTCCAGCCGCACCACCCGACCGGGGTGGCGCTGGGCCTGTTCGGCAAAGCCCTGAGACACCCGCGCAAAAAACGACTCTTTTTCCTGCTCGAAGCGGTCCAGTATCAGGCCCTGTGCCTGCGCGCGCGCCTGCACCCGCTGCTGTGCCACTGACCGGGGCAAGTCCAGCCAGAAGGTCAGGTCCGGCAGGCGCGACACGAAATGCTCCACCAGCACATCCAGCTTGTCCCGCGCCACCCCGCGCCCGGCGCACTGGTACGCATAGCTGGAATCGACGAAGCGGTCGCACAGCACCACCTGCCCCCGGGCCAGTGCGGGCAGGATGCGCTGGGCCAGGTGCTGGCTGCGCGCAGCAAACATCAGCAACAGCTCGCAATCCGGGGCCATCGGCTCCGGGCCACGCGCCAGCAGCTGCGCCCGCAATTGCTCGGCCAGCGGCGTCCCGCCCGGTTCACGGGTGACCACCACCCCATGGCCCAGCGCCTGCAAATGGGCGGCCACCGCCTGAATCAGCGTGGTTTTGCCCACTCCTTCACTGCCCTCAAAGCTGATAAAAGTCCCCATCAGCTGGTTTTCTCCGCCACCCGGCTGGCGCGCAACTGGGCCAGATAGCGGGCCACGTTGGCGTTGTGCTCGCTCAGGGTACTGGCAAAGGCATGTCCGCCCTTGCCGGTGGCGACAAAATACAGCGCAGGCGTGCTGGCCGGGTGCAGCGTGGCCTGTAGCGCTGCACGGCTGGGCATGGCGATCGGCGTCGGCGGCAGTCCATTGATCTGGTAGGTGTTGTAGGCGTTTTTTTCGTCCAGATCGGCACGGCGGATGTTGCCATCGTAGCGGCCTGCATCCATCAGGCCATAAATCACCGTGGGGTCGGTCTGCAGGCGCATGCCCAGCCGCAGCCGGTTGATGAACACGGCCGCCACTTCAGCCCGCTCGGACGGGATACCGGTTTCCTTTTCGACAATCGACGCCAGAATCAGCGCTTCATAGGGCGTGTTCAGCGGCAGGCCGGGGGCCCGGGTGGTCCAGAGCTGTTCCAGCTCACGCGCCCGTTTCTGGTGCAGGGTGCGCAGGATCTCGGTTTCACGGCTGCCCGGCGCAAAATAATAGGTGTCCGGGGCCAGCCAGCCCTCCGGACGGCCCCCGCCCATGCCCAGCGTGGCCGCCACCTGCGCGGGACGCTGTCCGGACAGGTCATGGACAATGGCGGTGTTTTTGGCCAGTTGCGCCTGAAACTGGGCAAAGGTGTGGCCTTCGATCAGGGTCACCCGCAGCATCTCGGCCATCTGGCCACTGGCCAGCCGCTGCAGCAGCTCACGCACATCCAGTCCGGGCTCCAGCCGATACACCCCGGCCTTCAGGCCCTCGTGGATGAACAGCTTGCGGTACAGCCGCGCCAGCACCGGCAGACGCAGCCCGTGGCGCTGCTGCAGCTCGTCCAGCAGGCCATTGTAGGTTTCGCCGGATTCAATGCGCAGCAGGGCGCCTTTGGCGGGAATGTCCAGGGGCCGGTACAGACCCTGCCACACCAGTGCCGCCAGCACCATCAGGCCCAGCACGGCCAGCCCGGTCACCCAGCCCAGCCCGTTTGTGGCCTTGCGGGCCGTCTTGCGCTTGCTCATCGTCACCTGCACATGTTCAGGTCAAAAGGTCATGCAGCTGCTGCACAGCAGCCACGTTCAGCGGGCGGCCATCCAACTGGCGCACCGGCTGCATCCCGCGCAGGGCATTGCAAAAAAACACCGCATCCAGCTCGGTCACCTGTGTGCGCGGTACACTGCCGATTTCCACCACCACCCGGCGCGCGGCCGCTCGATCCAGCAGCTCGGCCCGCAGCGTTCCGGCGATCCCGGCATGCTGTAGCCCCGGGGTGAACCAGCGACCCTGCCGCAAAAAAAACACGTTGGATTGTACCCCACTGACCAGGGTGTCCGCATGATCAAAGCACAGCCCCTCGCCCGAATGCCGCGCCTCCAGGGCCTGCCGCAGCAGCACCTGCTCCAGCCGGTTCAGGGTTTTGAGCCCGCGCAGCGCCGGACTGACCCAGCCCATCGGGACCGGCAGGCTCACCGCCTCAATCGGCAGGGTCAGCGGAATGTCCGGCTGGCAGGTCAGGCTGGCGTCCGGCCAGTAAAACACCAGCGCCAGCGCCTCCTGCCGGGGCGGCAGGTAGCCGCGCCCGCCCTCATCCCGGCACAGGATGATCTTGACCACCCCGTGCGCCATGTGCCGGACCACCCAGTTCAGGGCGATGTGCAGGTCGTCCCAGTTCACCTGCAGGCCCAGCACCCGGGCCAGATCCTGCAGGCGCTCCAGGTGGCGGGGCCAGAAGCAGGCCGCCCCCGCCACCACCCGCAGGGTGGTGAAGCCGCCATCGCCATACCACAGGCCGCGACACTGGGCAGACAGCTGGCCGGGATTGATCAGGGTGGGCATGAGGTCTACTCTCTGGGCCTGGCGGCGTGACATCCACGCATCCGCCGGGTTATGTTGGATTTTTCTGGAGCCATCGGCCGATGACCTTGCTACAGCTGCGCATCATGCACATGACCATTGCGCATCAGTTTAACCTTACCGCAGCCGCAGAGGCCCTGCACACCTCTCAGTCGGGGCTGAGCAAGCACATCCGCGACCTGGAAGACGAGCTGGGCGTCACCCTGTTCATCCGCCACGGCAAGCGCCTGCTGGGCCTGACCGAAGCCGGCCAGACCGTGGCCCAGCTGGCGCAGCGTATCTTACTGGATGCCGAAAACCTGCGACAGATTGCCGCAGATTTTCGCCACAGTGAGCGCGGCCAGTTGACCATCGCCACCACGCACACCCAGGCCCGCTACCGGCTGCCACCGATCATCCAGCAGTTCCGCCAGCACTGGCCCCAGGTGCAGCTGCACCTGCTGCAGGGCAGCCCCACCGAAGTGCGCGACCTGCTGCGGCAGGGCAAAGCCGACATTGGCATCGCCACCGAGGCCCTGACCGCCTGCGACGACCTGCTGAGCCTGCCGTTTTATCAGTGGCAGCACGCGCTGGTGGTGCCCAGCGGACACCCGCTGGCGCAGGTTGCGGCCCCCACGCTGGCGCAGATTGCCCAGTGGCCACTGATCACCTACCACGAAGGCCTGACCGGCCGGGCCCGCATTGATGAAGCCTTTGCCCGGGCGGGCCTGCAGCCGGACGTGGCGCTGGTGGCCCTGGACGCCGATGTGATCAAGACCTACACCAGCCTGGGACTGGGTGTGGGCATCATCGCCAGTCTGGCCCATGATGCCGACCGCGACAGCGGACTGGTCTGCCTGAACGGCGACTGGTTCGGCACCCAGACCACCTGGGTGTCGGTGCGCTACCGGCACCTGATGCGTCATTTTGCCTATGAGTTTGTCCAGCTGTGCTGCCCGGACACCGACATCCGTCAGCTCCAGCAGCAGACCGCCTGAAAAAAACGGGCCACAGGGGCCCGTTGTTGGATGCCGTGGGGCCATGGCCCCACACGCCGGCTCAGAAGCGGAAACTCAGCCCCAGCTTGGCCACCGGATAGAAGCTGTATTTCTTGCTGTCCTCGATCTCGGTGCGCTTGGCATCCAGCTGCGACTGCAGGAAAGCACCACTCACGCGGTTGCCGGCCGCATCGGTCCCGCCAGTGCCGTTGTACTGCAGCTGGGTGACGCGCGGCTCGCCCATGTAGGCGGCACCCACTTCCCCAAACACGCCGATGCGGTTGGTGATGGCCGGGGCAAAGCCGATGCCCAGATACGGGGCCACTTCATTGCGCCAGTGGGCCTGACCGGTGATGGTTGAGCCTGCATCCAGATTGTAGTCATTGCCGTTGATGGTGGTGGTGTTGCCCGCCAGCGCCTTGCCGCTCAGGTCCAGCTTGTTGTCCTGCACGATCAGGCCAGTGGTGATGTTGAACCAGTTGCCGGTCGGGCGGATGCGCAGCATCAACTGGGCATTGCTCAGGTCGGACTCGGAATCGTATTCGATGCGGTCCACCTTGATGTTGCCGGAAAACAGCTTGTCCAGACTGCCGCCGGTGTAGCCCAGCAGCAGTTCAGTTTTTGGGTTGACCGCCCAGCCCAGGCTGCCGCCGTAGCCGAGGGTACCCACCTCCAGATTCACCGAAGCCGGTTTGAAAAACGAAAAGGTTCCAACGCCCTGGTCGGTGACCACCACCTGATCGGCCGCAAAGGCAGGAACCGCAGTCAGGGTGGCCAGGGCCAGAGCAGCAATGCGCAGGGTTTTCATACAGCACCTCAAAAAATCACAAGGGAAAAAAACATCTGTTGTCGGAATCAATTACACACAATTGGACACATTTGTGTGAATGGGACCCGCGATGGTGTTTGATGGCGGTTCTGTAAGTTTTGTGGTTTTTCGTTGTTTTTCAATAAAAAACAAAAGTATACACATTTTACACCAAAACATGGCCCTGCGCTTTGCCGGGTTGTGCCAGTCCTTCCCGCCCGGCCCATGCGGCAGGGGGCTGCGCAGCCTACCGGACCTGCCCTGAAAAAATCGTTCCGCCCGGCGTGCAGTTGGTGTTAAGATTTTGCCCGCACCGAGGGATGCTGCAACAGGACGGGACTGCCCGCCCCTGCCAGGCTCGGTGTTTTGATGCTTCCTGCCGACGTGCTGCGTGCCGTCCGGGAAGTGCTGCAACGGCATCCGCGTTCCCTTTTTTTCTGAACTTTTCAGGAGATCACCATGAACGCGGTCGCTCCCGCTTCATTTGTCGACTACAAAGTCGCTGACATCACCCTGGCTGATTTTGGCCGCCGGGAAATCACCCTCGCCGAAGCCGAAATGCCCGCCCTGATGGGCCTGCGCCGCCGCTATGCGCCCAGCAAGCCGCTGGCCGGGGCCAAAATCGTCGGCTGCATCCACATGACCATCCAGACCGCCGTGCTGATCGAGACGCTGGTGGATCTGGGCGCGGAGGTGCGCTGGACCTCGTGCAATATTTTTTCGACCCAGGACCACGCGGCCGCCGCGATTGCGGCGCGGGGCATTGCGGTGTTTGCCTGGAAGGGTGAAACCGAAGCCGAATATGAATGGTGCCTGGAGCAGCAGATCCGCAAGGATGGCCAGCTCTGGGACGCCAACATGATCCTCGACGATGGCGGTGACCTGACGGCGCTGATCCACAACAAATACCCGCAGATGCTGGACCACATCCATGGCGTCACCGAGGAAACCACCACCGGCGTGGCGCGGCTGCTGGAGATGCACAAGGCCGGCTCGCTGAAGGTTCCGGCGATCAACGTCAACGATGCCGTCACCAAGTCCAAGAACGACAACAAATACGGCTGCCGCCACTCCCTGAATGATGCGATCAAGCGTGGCACCGACATGCTGCTGTCTGGCCGCCGGGCGCTGGTGATCGGCTATGGCGATGTGGGCAAGGGCTCGGCGCAGTCGCTACGCCAGGAAGGCATGATTGTCCGCGTCACCGAGATTGACCCGATCTGTGCCATGCAGGCCTGCATGGATGGCTATGAAGTCGTGTCGCCCTACAAAAACGGCCAGAACGACGGCACCCCGGCCAGCATCGACACCAGCCTGCTCGGCCAGACCGACCTGATCGTCACCACCACCGGCAACATGCACGTCTGTGACCGCCACATGCTGGCGGCGCTGAAAAAAGGCGCCGTGGTCTGCAACATCGGCCACTTCGACACCGAGATCGACACCCAGTACATGCGCGACCACTGGCGCTGGGCAGAGGTCAAGCCGCAGGTGCATCAGGTGTTCCGCTCGGAAGCGGCCGACGATTACCTGATCCTGCTGTCCGAAGGCCGTCTGGTCAATCTGGGCAACGCCACCGGCCACCCCTCGCGCATCATGGATGGTTCGTTTGCCAATCAGGTGCTGGCGCAGATGCATTTGTTTGCTGAAAAATTCGCCGACCTGCCTGCAGACCAGAAGGCCGCCGCCCTGCGCGTCGAAGTGCTGCCCAAAAAACTCGATGAAGAAGTCGCTGCGGCGATGGTGGCTGGATTTGGCGGGGTGCTGACCCGTCTGACCGAGGCCCAGGCCGGCTACATCGGCGTGTCGGTCGATGGCCCCTTCAAGCCCGACACCTATAAATACTGAGGCCCTGCGCGACCTGCGTCCTGGAGGGCCTGCCCGGTGCAGTCCCTCCGGGCTTTTTTTTGAATCATGGCGTCCTGAATCATGAGCATTCCTGTTTCCTTTGAATTTTTCCCCCCAAAAACCGATGTCGGTGCCGACAAGCTGCGCGATGTGTTTGCGCAGCTCAGCCGCCTGCACCCGTCGTATTTTTCGGTGACTTATGGGGCCGGGGGCTCAACCCGTGAGCGCACCCTGTCCACCATTGCGGACCTGAACGGTCAGGGCGTGCCGATTGCGCCGCACCTGTCCTGTGTGGGCGACAGCAAGGCGCGGATTGCCGAGCTGCTGGACCTGTATCGCAGTCAGGGCATCCAGCGGCTGGTGGCGCTGCGCGGCGACCTGCCCTCGGGTCAGGTCGGCTGGGGCGAGCTGCCGTATGCCGTCGATCTGGTGCGCTTCGTGCGTGAACACAGCGGTGAGCATTTTGACATCGAAGTGGCCGCCTACCCGGAGATGCACCCGCAGGCACAGGGCTATGCGCAGGATGTACAGCATCTGGTGGCCAAGTTTGATGCCGGGGCCAATGCGGCGCTGACCCAGTTTTTTTATAACCCGGACAGTTATTTTCACCTGCTGGAACAGGTGCAGCGTGCCGGCGTGTTCAAGCCGATCATCCCCGGCATCATGCCCATCACCAACGCCAGCAACCTGATCCGCTTTGCCGACAGCTGCGGGGCCGATGTGCCGCGCTGGATCCGCAAGCAATTGCAGGACTATGGCGACGACAGCGCCAGCATCCGTGCCTTTGGCCATGATGTGGTGATCAAGCTGTGCGAGCGCCTGCTGGCCGGGGGCGCACCGGGGCTGCATTTTTACACCATGAACCAGACCGAACCGACCCGCGCCCTGGTGCAGGAACTCGGGCTGGCCGGGCACTGAAGCCCAGGATGCCTGACGTGTCGCGCTCGCCCCTCTGGCACCCCTGCACGCAGATGCAGGCCCATGAACAGCTGCCGCCGGTGCGCATCCAGCGGGCACAGGGGCTTTACCTGTATCCCGAAAACGGGCCGGTGCTGATGGATGGCATCAGCTCGTGGTGGACCAACCTGCATGGGCATGGTCATCCGCAGCTGGTGGAGGCCCTGACCCGGCAGGCCGCACAGCTGGATCATGTGATGCTGGCCGGGTTGACCCATGGACCGGTGGAGCAGCTGGCGGAACGGCTGGTGGCGCTCGCCCCGCCGCCGCTGCAAAAGGTGTTTTTTGCCGACAGTGGCTCAGCGGCCGTCGAGGTGGCCCTGAAAATGTCGCTGCAATTCTGGCAGCAATCCGGCCAGCCGCAGCGCACCCGGTTCATTTCCCTGCACAACGGCTACCACGGGGAAACCCTGGGCAGCCTGTCGGTGACTGACCTTGCGCTGTTCCAGCAACAGTATCGTCCGCTGCTGGTGGAGCACCTGCGGGCGCCCAGCCCTGACCTGAGCCTGCGTCCGGGGGGCATGAGCGAGGACGACTGGGTTGACGACTGCCTGCAGCGGCTTGAGGCCCTGCTCAGTGACCATGACGCTCAGGTCTGTGCGCTGATCGTCGAGCCGCTGGTGCAGGGGGCAGCCGGGATGCGCATGTACCCGGCCCGTTACCTGCAGGGTCTGGCACGCCTGCGCGACCAGTCTGGCATTCACCTGATTTTTGATGAAATTGCTGTGGGTTTTGGCCGCACTGGACGGATGTTTGCGCTGGAACATGCCGGGGTGTGTCCGGATTTTCTCTGTTTGTCCAAAGGGCTGACCGGCGGGCTGCTGCCGATGTCCTGTGTGTTGACCACCGATGCGGTGTATGCCGCATTTTATGATGTGCGGGTGGAGCGGGGTTTTTTGCATTCGCACAGCTTCACCGGCAATCCACTGGCCGCCGCCACGGCACTGGCGTCGCTGGCGCTGTTCGAGACGGAGCAGACGCTGGCGCGCATTGCGGCGCTGTCCGGTCACCTGCACGCTGCGCTGTCCCGCCACCAGGGCCATCCGCTGCTGGCCAACCTGCGTCAGACCGGCCTGATCGGGGCCTTCACGGTGCGGCAGCCGGGGGCGGATTTCCGCCTCCGCTTCCTGCAGGAGGCGCTGCGCCGTGGGGTGTGGCTGCGACCGATTGGTGCTGACGTGTATGTGATGCCACCGTACTGCATCACGGCGGGCGAGCTGGACCATCTGCTGGATCAGGCGGTGGCCTGTGCCGAGTTTGCCAGCACGGGACCGCAGCGCACGGTCGAACCGGCCCTGCCCTGACCCCCTGACCCCGGAGCTGCTGATGCGTTTTTTTGTTGACGTCCCACTGCAGGTGGGCGACACCCTGACCCTGCCGGAGGCCGTGGCCCACCACTGGGGCACGGTGCTGCGGGCCCGTCCCGGTGACCAGGCGGTGCTGTTCAATGGTCAGGGCGGTGAATATGCCGTGCAGTTGCTGGACCTGCACAAGCGCACCGCCACGGTGCAGGTGCTGGGCTTTGATCCGGTGGCGCGCACGGCACGCTGTGCCGTCACCCTCGGGCTGGTGATGAGCAAGGGCGATCGTCTTGACTATGCGATTCAGAAAAGCACTGAACTGGGCGTACGGCAGATTCAGCTGCTCACCAGCGAGCGCTGTGAGCTGCGCCTGCGCTACGAGCGCGACCAGAAAAAACTCAGCCACTGGCAGCAGGTGGCGGTGGCGGCCTGCGAGCAGTGCGGGCTGAACCAGATCCCCACCGTGCTGCCGCCGCTGGACCTGCCAGACTGGCTGGTGCAGCTGGACAGCCCGCTGAAGCTGATGATGGCACCGACCGGACAGCAACTGTCGCTGCCCCGGCCCCTGCCGGCGCAGCTGGCGCTGCTGGTGGGTCCCGAAGGGGGGCTCAGTCCGGCAGAAATGACGCTGGCTGAACAGCATGGCTTTGCGCGCTGGCAACTGGGCCACCGGGTGCTGCGCACCGAGACTGCGCCGGTGGTGGCCCTGTCGGTGCTGCAGGCTGCAGAATGGCTGGGGGGCTAATTTATATTGCCTTCAGCCGCCAGAACCGCTAACTTGAAAAATTCAGGCAAAATGGATCATGTCTTGACAGCGTTTTTTGGCTGGACTACCACCGGGGTCTGACGGCCCACAGGGGTTCCAGTGTTGCGTGCTCAACCAGGGATGTGTGGATGCAAATGAAAATAGACGGCTCTGGCTTGACGACGCCGGAAGTGCTCAGACAGCGCATCCTCCTGTTGCAGTTTGGCCAGATTTTTCGCCGCCAGTGGCCCCTGATCGGGGTGTTGCTGCTGCTGATCGTGTGCCTGTCTGTCCTACTGCTGCCCAGCGCCAGTGGTGACCGGATCAGCCTGATCCTGGCCTGGGTGGTCACCTCGATGGGGGCAGTGATCCTGTGCACCATCCTGGGCCAATATGTGCGCCGCAACCTGTCACGGATGTCCCTGCACCTGGTGGACTGGACCCTGCTGCTGCAGTGTCTGTTCATGGGGGCCGTGGTCGGTACCGCTGTCCTGCTGACCCACAGCCAGTTCGTGCCCCTGCAGGGCGCTTCCACCTTTCTGATCCTGTTCCTGCTGGTGCATCTGGTGGGCCTGAGCGTACTCAGTGATCGTCTGCCCGGCTTTGTGGTGTTCTTTTTTTTCAGCATCCTGCCGGTGCTGACGTCCCTGCCGGTGGACCCGCGACCGCTCAGTGACCGCTGGATCGAGCTGACTTACGTGCTGGTGATCCTCACCGCTGCCGCCTATGTGCACCGCCTGCGCAACCAGTTCATCTGGCTGACCATCCGCAACGAAGACCTGCTCAGCCACTCGGACAGCCAGCGCGAGTTTGCCGAGGCGGCCCGCATCAAGCTGGAACACGAGATGAGCGACCGGCTGGCCATCGAGGAAGAGCTGCAACAGACCAACGCGCTGCTGGAGCAGAAGGTCGAGGAGCGCACCGCCGACATCCAGAACATGAACGCCCACCTGTCGCTGTCGCGGCAGAATCTGGAAATCGCCCACAAGGCCGCCGGAATTGCCAGCTGGGACTGGGACATCCAGCATCGCCAGATTGAATGCAGCAACTTTGAGTCCATCCTCGGCTACGACACCCAGGAAATGAACCAGTGGATCCAGGACATGTCCAAACTGGTCCACCCGGAGGACTATCCCGGCGCCCGACAGGCCCTGTTTGAACACCTGCGTGGCCGTGCCGACCGCTACGAGGCGCGTTTCCGCATCCGCCACAAGACCGGCCACTGGCTGTGGGTCCATGACATGGGCCGGGTCATCGAGCGCGATCCAGTGACCCACACCCCCCTGCGCATGGTCGGCATCCGCCGCGACATCCACGACGAAGTGGAGTCAGAAGAACGCCTGCGCCTGTCGGCTTCGGTGTTCGAACAGGCCGCCGAAGGGATTTTCATCCTCAACAACCGTCTGGATTTCGTCGATTGCAACCCGCGCCTGCAGGACATCACCGGCTACACCAAGACCGATCTGGTGGGCCGGCACATTTCTGCGATTGCCAACCCCAGTAATCCGATGATCCACAGCGAATACACGGAAATGATGCGCCAGCTGGCGGACAAGGGCGAATATGAAAACGAAATGTCCGACCGCCACAAGAACGGCACCCCGATCACCCTGGCCGTGCACATCAACGCCATCAAAAACACCCAGGGGCAGGTGACCCATTACATCGGCATCGTCTCTGACCTGACCGAGCGCCGCCAGAATGAGCAAAAACTGTCCTATCTGGCCAATTACGACGCGCTGACCACCCTGCCCAACCGGCACATGTTCCGCAGCCAGCTGCACCAGATGATCGTCGAGGCGGCACAGAGCCAGGGCAATTTTGCGCTGATCCGGCTGGACATTGACCGCTTTGGCCTGATCAATGACTCGCTGGGCACCGAGCTGGCCGATGTGCTGCTCAAGCAGGTGGCCCAGCGCCTGCACCGGGTCAACCGTGACGCCAGCCTGATTGCCCGGCTGGGCAGCGACGATTTTGCCATCCTGCTCGACATGGTGCCCGGCAGCGCCGGGGAGCGTGAGGTCCAGTATTACTGCGAGTCGATGATCCAGGCCTTTGAAGAGCCGTTTGTACTGGCCGAACAGGAAGTGCTGGCCACGCTGTCGGCCGGGGTGGCGGTGTTTCCCGACCATGGCCGCCAGCTCAACATCCTGCTCAACCATGCCGAAAAGGCCCTGCACGAAGCCAAGCGGCGCGGCGGCAGCACCCAGCTGTTTTTCAGCGAAGACCACAGCATCCAGTCGATTGAACGCATCAATCTGGAAAACAGCCTGCGCAAGGCGCTGGCCAGCGATGAGCTGGTGATCTACTACCAGCCCAAGATCCATCTGGCCACCGGCCAGTTCAGCGGCTTTGAAGCACTGGTGCGCTGGCTGCACCCGCGCAACGGCCTGATGTCTCCGGCCCTGTTCATCCCGATTGCCGAAGAAAGCGGACTGATCTCGGCGCTGGGCGAACAGGTGCTGGACCGGGTCTGTGCCCAGCTGCGGCAATGGCTCGACCGGGGCATCCAGCCGGCGCGGGTGTCGGTCAACGTGGTGGCCCAGCAGTTCCAGCGCGGCAATTTTCTCGATGTGCTGGACCGGATCATGGCCAAACACCACATCGAAGGTGGCCTGCTGGAGCTGGAAATCACCGAAAGCTCACTGCTGGAACGCCCCGACCGCATCAACGCCATGCTGGCGCAGATCCGCGAGCGCGGCATCCAGATCTCGCTGGATGATTTTGGCACCGGCTATTCGTCACTGTCCTACCTGCAGCAGTTCCCGATTGACGTGATCAAGATCGACCGCTCCTTCATCAGTGAAGTCGGCCAGAGTCCCCGGCATGAGGCCATCGTCCGCGCCATCCTCGCCATGGGCCACACGCTGGGCATGCAGGTGGTCGCCGAAGGGGTGGAAAATCAGGATCAGGCGCAGTTCCTCAAGCGTGAACACTGCGATTACCTGCAGGGCTTTCTGATCAGTCCGCCGGTGCCTGCGGTTCAGGCTGAACGCTTCATGCAGGAGGACACAGCTTCTCCCCACAGCCTGCTCAACTAGTGTTATAGTCTTTGCTTTTCAGGCGCCTTGCCCCGGCAGGCGCCTGACCCCCGTTTTGGCATTGTTCGAGAGCATGATGGACGATCAGACCCTAAAAAAAGCCGCACTGGACTATCACGAATTTCCCCAGCCGGGCAAGGTCAGCGTCACCCCCAGCAAACAACTGGTCAACCAGCGCGATCTGGCCCTGGCCTACTCGCCCGGTGTGGCTGCCCCCTGTCTGGAAATCGAAAAAGACCCCTCGGCTGCGGCCCGCTACACGGCGCGCGGCAATCTGGTGGCGGTGATTTCCAACGGTACCGCCGTGCTGGGTCTGGGCAACATCGGCCCGCTGGCCTCGAAGCCCGTCATGGAAGGCAAGGGCGTCCTGTTCAAGAAATTTGCCGGGGTCGATGTGTTTGACATCGAAATCAATGAAAACGACCCGGACAAGCTGGTCTAGATCATTGCCGCGCTGGAACCGACCTTTGGCGGGGTCAACCTTGAGGACATCAAGGCCCCCGAGTGCTTTTACATCGAGAAAAAACTGCGCGAGCGCATGAAGATTCCGGTCTTCCATGACGACCAGCACGGCACCTCGATCATCGTCGGTGCCGCCCTGCTCAATGCGCTGAAGCTGGTGAACAAGGACATCGGCCAGATCCGCATCGTCGCCTCAGGCGCCGGGGCAGCCGCGATTTCCTGTCTGGACCTGCTGTGTGCCCTGGGCGTGAACAAGGCCAACATCACCGTGGCCGACAGCAAGGGCCTGCTGACCACCGCACGCCTGAGCAGCCTGGACGCCAGCAAGGCCCGCTATGCGCAGGACATCCCGCACACCCAGCTGCATGAAGTCATGGCCGGGGCGGACATGTTCCTCGGCCTGTCCACGGCCGGCATCCTGACCCAGGACATGGTCAAACAGATGGCCGCTGATCCGATCATTTTTGCCCTGGCCAACCCGAACCCGGAAATCCTGCCGGAGCACGCCCGCGCGGTGCGCCCGGATGCGATCATTGCCACCGGCCGCTCGGACTACCCCAACCAGGTCAACAACGCCCTGTGTTTCCCGTACATTTTCCGGGGTGCGCTGGATGTCGGTGCGACCACCATCAATGAAGCCATGAAAATCGCCTGTGTCCATGCGATTGCCCGCATGGCGCACATTGAATCGAATGCCGACACCTATGACGAACCCAGCAAGCGCTTTGGCCGTGAATACCTGATTCCCGGTCCGCTGGACCCACGGCTGATTCTGGAAATTGCCCCGGAAGTGGCCCGCGCCGCCATGGATTCCGGCATCGCCACCCGGCCGATTGCCGATTTTGACGCCTATCACCAGCGCCTGTCCGAGTTTGTCTACAACTCGGCGTTCCTGATGAAGCCGATTTTTGCCCGTGCCAAGGCCGACCCCAAGCGCATCGTGTTCTGCGAAGGCGAGGCCGAATCGGTGCTGCGGGCGGTACAGATCGTGGTCGATGAAGCACTGGCCAAACCGCTGCTGGTGGGCCGCCCGGCGGTGATCGCGGCGAACATCGAAAAACTGGGCCTGCGCCTGCAGGCCGGTCAGGACTTCCAGCTGGTCGATCAGGACAATCTGGCCGACTATGAACAGTACTGGAAACATTACCACCAGCTGAAAAAACGCCGCGGGGTGGGTGAAGAACTGGCCATGCGTGAGGCCCGCCGCCGCACCACCCTGATCGGGGCGATGCTGGTGCACTTTGGCCAGGCCGATGGCCTGATCTGTGGCACCTTTGGCTACTATGACCTGCATCTGGGCTACCTGCGCGATGTGATTGGCCGCCGTGAGGGGGTCAGCAATGTGTACGCCATGAATGTGGTGATGCTGGGTGACCGCAACCTGTTCATTGCCGACACCTATGTGAATCCGGACCCCAGCGCCGAACAGCTGGCCGAAATGACCCTGCTGGCTGCCGAGGAAGTGCGCCGGTTTGGTCTGACCCCCAAGGTGGCGCTGCTGTCGCACTCCAGCTTTGGCAGCTCGTCGGCCGCCAGTGCCCAGAAGATGCGTGAAGCCTACCGCATCCTGTCCGAGCGGGCACCGGATCTGGACGTCGAAGGCGAAATGCACGGCGATGCTGCACTGGATGAAGCCATCCGTGAGCAGGAGTTCCCCGGTGCACGCTTCAAGGGCTCGGCCAACCTGCTGATCATGCCGACCCTGGATGCGGCCAACATTGCCTTTAACCTGCTGAAAACCGCCGCCGGCAGCAATGTCACCATTGGCCCGATCCTGCTGGGCGCGCGCAAGCCGGTGCACATCCTGACCCCGACCGCCACCCCGCGCCGGATCGTCAACATGACCGCGCTGACCGTGGCGGAGATCCAGCAGGCCGAGAAGCACCAGCCCGCAGAGTAATGTTCTGCAGGCGGCAGGCCCTGTTGTCGCCACGACAGCAGGGCCTGTTTGTTTGGGGCCCACAACAGGGGCCTTCCAGCCTCACACTGAGTTCAAGACCATGAAAAGCTATCTGGTGGGCGGTGCGGTGCGTGACCAGCTGCTGGGCCGCCCGGTGGTGGAGCGCGATTATGTGGTGGTCGGGGCCACCCCCGCACAGATGATCGCCCAGGGCTTTGTGCCCGTGGGCCAGGATTTCCCGGTGTTTTTACACCCACAGACCAAGGACGAGTATGCGCTGGCCCGCACCGAGCGCAAGGCCGGGCACGGCTATGCCGGGTTTGTGTTTTTCACCGACCCGTCGCTGCGGCTGGAGGATGACCTGATCCGCCGCGACCTGACCATCAATGCCATGGCGCTGGACCCGGACAGTGGGGCCATCATTGACCCGCATGGCGGGCAGCAGGACCTGCAGGCGCGACTGCTGCGCCATGTGTCGCCGGCCTTTGCCGAGGACCCGCTGCGGGTGCTGCGGGTGGCACGTTTTGCGGCACGCTACGCGTCGCTGGGCTTTACGGTCGCCACCGAAACCCTGCATCTGATGCGCCATCTGGTGGACAGCGGCGAGTTGGCCCACCTGACCCCGGAGCGGGTCTGGAAGGAAACCGAACGCGCCCTCGGTGAAGCACATTGCTGGGTGTACTTTGAAGTGCTGCGGGCCTGTGGCGCACTGGCCGTGCTGCTGCCGGAGCTGGACCGGCTGTTTGGGGTGCCACAGCGGCCCCGTCATCACCCGGAAATCGACACCGGGGTGCATGTGCTGATGGCCCTGCAGCAGGCGGCGGTACTGAACACCTCCGCGCTGGTGCGCTGGGCGGTGCTGCTGCATGACCTGGGCAAGGGCACCACACCGGCGGAGCACCTGCCCCGCCACCCGGACCACGAGAGCCGTGGCGTGCCGCTGGTGGAGGCGGTGTGCAGCCGCTGGAAAGTCCCTGGCCCCTACCGTGAGCTGGCGGTTCTGGTCTGCCGTGAGCACCTGCTGTGTCACCGTGCCCTGAGCCTGAGGCCCGGGGTGATCTGGCGATTGCTGCAGCGGCTGGATGTGCTGCGCCGACCCGAGCGGGTCGAGGCGTTTTTGCTGGCCTGCGAATGTGATGCCCGGGGCCGGCTGGGCCTGGAGCAGCGTGATTACCCACAGGGCGCCTGGCTGCGCCGCTGCATGCAGGCCGTGCGCACCATCCGCGCCCAGGACCTGCCGCCGGGGCTGCACGGTGAACAGATCGGGGAAGCGCTGATCGAGGCCCGGATCGCCGCCATCGCGGCCCTGACGGTCCCCACAGACCGCGCGTCTACTGGGTGAACCACTCCGGGCTGGCCTCGGCACCCTGCTCGATGGATTCAGCCGGAGCGCGGGCCTCACGCTGGGCAATGGTCACCGAGAGTCTGACCTGATCCTTGCCGCGCTGCACCACCAGCGGCACACTGGTGTCCGGGGTGATCTGTGCCACCAGACCAATCAGCTGGCTGGCCGAGCGGATGGCTTGGCCATTCAGGGTCAGGATGCGGTCCTTGACCTGTACACCGGCCCGTGCGGCGGGCCCGCCCTCAATCAGCCCCATCACCACCACACCGGGTGATGGGTCGGTGTCCCCATACAGCCCGGCCTCCACCATCGGATTGCTGCCGTTCACCTCCACGCCCAGCCAGCCGCGCACCACCCGGCCCTCCTTGAGGATGGCATTCATGACCTGCCGCGCCAGACTGACCGGAATGGCAAAGCCAATCCCCATCGAGCCGCCCGAACGGGAAAAAATCGCCGTGTTGATGCCCACCAGCTGACCCTGCACATCCACCAGCGCCCCCCCGGAGTTGCCGGGATTGATGGCGGCATCGGTCTGGATGAAATCTTCGTAGGTGTTGATACCCAGCCCGGAACGTCCCGTGGCGGAAATGATGCCCTGGGTCACGGTCTGCCCCACCCCAAACGGGTTGCCGATCGCCAGCACCACATCACCGACTTCAATCGGGGTGCTGCGCCATTGCAGCACCGGCAGCCGATCGAGCTGAATCTGGATCACCGCGAGATCGCTGTCCGGATCGGTCCCCACCACTTTGGCCTGGGCATGGCGGCCATCCTGCAGCGCCACGGTGATCTGGTCTGCCTTGGCCACCACATGGTTGTTGGTGAGGATGTAACCGCGCCCATCGACGATCACACCGGAGCCAAGGCTGGTGGCCTCGTCCTGTGGCTGGGGCATCTGCTGGCCATGGAATTCAAAAAAACGCCGCAGCAGCGGATCATCCAGCGCCGAGCTGCGCGGCACCTTCTGGGTGGTAAAAATATTCACCACGGCCGGGGCCGCAGTGCGCACCGCCTGATGGTACGAGGCTGGACCGTCCAGCCGCCCAGACAGGGGTTGCAGGGGCGCCGGTGCAGCCGACTGGGTGTGTCCCGGAGGGGCCAGCGGCGTGGCCGCTTCCTGCTGATGTCCCGCCCAGTACCACCCCGCAAATCCTGCCAGCAATGCCCACGGCAGCACCACGGCAACCTGACGCATTTTTTTCTCCTGCCTCTACGCTGTGCTCCGGTCCGTAAACCGGGCAAAAAAGTCAATCATACCGCCCTGCCGGGCTCCTGTGCCCGGCGGACGGGCCTTGCGTGCCAGCGCATACCTTGCCACACTGCACGGCGCGGCGCGCAGGATTTTTTGCATTGGAATTGCTGCATTTATGGAGAATTGGCCATGTCTGTACCGCTTAAGGACCTGACCCACTGGCTGGATCAACACTTGCAGGTTGGCCTGTTCCGTGACTACTGCCCAAACGGCCTGCAGGTCGAGGCCAGCGAACAGATCACCCACCTGGTGGCCGGGGTCACCGCCAGTCAGGCCCTGATCGAGGCCGCCATCGAGCACCGGGCACAGGCGATTCTGGTCCACCATGGCTACTTCTGGAAAGGCGAGCCCGCACCGCTGACTGGCCCCAAGGGCCGGCGCATCCGCCTGCTGATGCAGCACGGCATCTCCCTGCTGGCCTACCACCTGCCCCTCGACGCCCACCCGCAATGGGGCAACAACATCGCCCTGGCAGAGCTGCTGGGCCTGCACCCGACCGGCCCGCTGTACCCGGACCAGCAGCCGGCCATTGGCCAGGTGGGCCAGCTGGCCCAGCCCCTGACGGCAGCCGCGCTGTCCCAGCATTTGCAGACCCAGCTGAACAACCCGGTGCTGCACTGCCCCGGCGGCCCGGCACAGATCCAGACCGTGGGCTGGTGCACCGGCGCGGCCCAGGAGGGTCTGGCCCAGGCCGCGGCGCTGGGCTGTGATGCCTACATTTCCGGGGAAGTCAGCGAACGCAGCTGGCACGAGGCGGCTGAACTGGGCATTCATTATTTTGCTGCGGGCCACCATGCCACCGAGCGCGGTGGGGTGCAGCGCCTGAGCGTCGCCATCGCCAGGCACTGGGGCATCCAGACCACCTTTGTGGACCTGGCCATTCCGGTCTAGGGCAGGCGGTTTCGCGACGGTTCAGGCGTTTTTGCTGTCGCCTGAGCCGGGCGGTGTGCAGGCAAAAACCTGCTGTTTTTACGAACAATTAAACACAGTTTGCACAGACAGACGCTTGCCAAGCTGCAGGCCTTGCGGCAAGGTGAAGGCACATTTTTTCCCCGCCATTGCAAGGAACCGACCATGAGTCACATTACCCTGCCCGCACTGCCCTACGGCTATGACGATCTGGCCCCGCACATCAGCAAGGAAACCCTCGAATTCCACCACGACAAGCACCACAAGGCCTACGTGGACAAGCTGAACGAGCTGATCGCCGGCACCGAGCTGGAAGGCAAGGCACTGGACGAAATCATCAAGGCCACCGCACAGGATGCCAGCAAGGCCGGGATCTTCAATCAGGCCGCGCAGGTCTGGAACCACACCTTTTACTGGAACTGCATGAAGCAGAACGGCGGCGGCCAGCCGACCGGCGCAGTGGCCGAAAAAATCAACGCCGCATTTGGCAGCTATGAAAAATTCGCCGCTGAATTCAAGAACGCCTGCCTGACCCAGTTTGGCTCGGGCTGGGGCTGGCTGGTGGCGGATGCCGTCAACGGCAACGTGTCGATCATGAAAACCAGCAACGCCGGTACCCCGATGGCTGAAGGCAAAGTGGCCCTGCTGACCTGTGACGTCTGGGAGCACGCCTACTACATCGACTACCGCAACAAGCGCCCCGACTATGTGCAGACTTTCCTGGACCATCTGGTGAACTGGGACTACGTCAATGCCAAGCTGGCCGGCCAGCACGCGGGCGTTGAGCACTGAGCCTGAGCCACACCCCGGACAGGCTGCCCTGCGCAGCCTGTTTTTTTTGATGGTTTGACCGCACATCCCATGAGCACCCTGCACCCGATCACCCCGGCTGGTTTTTTCAGACTCAAGCACGAGCTTGATGACCTGCTCTACCGCGAACGCCCGGCGGTCACCCAGGCCGTCAGTGAAGCCGCCGCGATGGGTGACCGTTCGGAAAATGCCGAATACCAGTACGGCAAAAAACGCCTGCGCGAAATCGACCGGCGCATCCGCTTCCTGAGCAAGCGCCTGCCGGAACTGCGCATGGTCGATCGCCTGCCGGACCAGCCGGACCGGGTGTTTTTTGGCGCCCGGGTGCAGCTGGAGGATGCCGAAGGCGTACCGCTCACCGTGCGCATCGTCGGGGTGGATGAATTCGACCCGGCGCAGCACTGGATCAGTCTGGCCTCGCCGATGGCGCGGGCCCTGCTGGGCAAGCGGCTGGAGGAGGAATGTCAGGTGCGCTTGCCGTCCGGACAGCTGCAGCAGTACTGGGTGGTGGCGATCGACTACCAGCAGACGTTGGCCGAGTTACAGACCAATCAAATATAAGCACATGAAAACACAACAAAAGTAAGCCAAAGACGCTGTTTTTTTAAGCACCTCAATCGGTCACTCAGCCGTTTTTTGCTACCGTTCAGGGGGTTTTGGTTATATTTTCAGCACGGCTGTCTACATAATGACCAGCCTTTTTACCCTGACGTCATGGGATGCTCCGGCATCCGCCTCGTCTGATGATGGCCTGGGGGAAGCCGGTTTTCGGCTGGCTTGCCCCTCGCCCAGTCCTGATGGAGACAGCACATGCGCCCGGTCTTTGCCGTTGTTCAACGCGCCCTGATCAAAACCACCCTGTCCTGCAGCCTGGCCTTGATTCCACTGCAGGGTTTTTCAGAAAACCTCAGCCTGTACGACCAGATCCAGCAGCGCAAAACCCTGAAAGTGGCTGCCGTCGCCGACAACAGTACGTTTTTTGGCAAGGGCAACCTGCTGCACGGCTTTGGCTATGACTTGACCCGTGAGCTGGCCCAGAACCTCAATGTGCGGCTGGAATTCAAACCCTATGCCAGCAGCAGTGCAGCACTCAGGGCGGTGGCGCAGGGCAAGGCCGACCTGGCCCTGAGCACGGCCAGCACCCGCCAGCTCGATCAGCACGACCTGCACCCGGTGTCACTGAGCTGCGGCAAGCCCGCCCTGCTCAGCAGCAATGGCCTGAACACCGCGGTGAACTGGGCGCTCAGCAGCGACACCGATCCGCTGATGGCGTCGCTGAACAGTTTTGCCTGTCAGGAGGTGGACCTCGGCGTCACCCCGAAGCTGGCGGCGTTTTACACCCAGAATGTGATGAACAATGCCGGGGAACGCAGTTCGCTGCGGCAGGCCATCAACACCCGCCTGCCCCAGTATGTGTCGTCGATGCAGGCCTATGCCCGGCAGAACCGGCTGGACTGGCAGCTGGTGGCCGCCGTGGGCTATCAGGAGTCGCACTGGCAGCCGGATGCGATTTCACCCACGGGGGTACAGGGGCTGATGATGCTCACGGCCGCGACCGCCAGTGAAGTCGGCGTGGCCGACCGCACCGACCCGATGCAGAGCATTTCCGGCGGGGCCCGCTACCTCAGCCAGCTGCAGCGCCAGTACAGCAGCCTGCCCCGGCCAGACCGGCTGTGGTTCAGTCTGGCCGCCTACAACATGGGACCGGGTGCGCTGGATCAGGTGCGCCGGCAGGTGAAAAAATCCGGACAAAACCCCAACCACTGGCCGGATGTGTACCGCTACATGGCCGACCGGGCCAGCAAAAACGGCAGCTACAGTCAGGCTGTACGCTATGTCACCCGCATCCGCGCCTATCTGGAAACCCTCAAGCAGGACCGTGCCCTGTCCCGGCTGTAAGGCCCCCATCCGGGCTTGACTGACTTGGCAAGGGGGTGTTTTTGCACTACTGTGACCCGGTTTTTTTGGGAAAAAGCACCATGGGCCCATCCATCCTGGCCATCTGCGCGGGGGCGTCCACAGGGGCGCTGCTGCGCTGGCTGCTGGGCCTGTGGCTGAATGCCCTGTTTCCGGCGATTCCGCCCGGCACCCTGCTGGCCAACCTGCTCGGCGGCTACCTGATCGGCCTGGCGCTGGCATTTTTTGCTGCACATCCCGGCCTGTCCCCTGAGTGGCGACTGCTGGTTGTGACTGGCTTTCTGGGTGGACTGACCACTTTTTCGACTTTTTCAGCCGAAATCATCCAACTGCTGCAACAACAGCGCCCCGGCACGGCACTGGCGGCCATGGCGCTGCATGTGGCCGGTTCGCTGCTGATGACTGCGCTTGGGCTGGCCAGCCATGCCCTGCTGCGGTCTGGCGCCTGAACCTAATCTTCCAGCAGGCTGCGCAGCATCCAGGCGTTTTTTTCATGCACCTCCAGCCGCTGGGTCAGCAGGTCTGCACTGGGCTGGTCGCTGGCTTTTTCCACCAGCGCAAACAGGCCACGGGCGGTGCGGGCGGCGGCCTCCTGGGCGCTGACCAGATGGCGGATCATGTCGGTGGCTTTGGGCACGCCTTCCACCTCTTCAATCGAGGCCAGCCGGACAAATTCCCGGTAGGTGCCCGGTGCCGGAAACCCCAGCGCGCGGATGCGCTCGGCAATGATGTCCAGCGCGTTCCACTGCTCGGTGTACTGGGTCATGAACAGGGTGTGCAGGCTGGTGAACTGTGGTCCGGTGACGTTCCAGTGAAAATTGTGGGTCATCAGGTACAGGGTGTAGCTGTCGGCCAGCAGGGCGGACAGGCCTTCGGCGATTTTTTTGCGGTCCGCACTGGCCATGCCGATGTCGATGGCGATGCGTCTGGTGGTTTTTTTGTCTTTCATGGCCCAGCTCCTGTGCAATTCATCCCAGCAAACAGAACGTCAGCAGCGCCACCCTCTGGCCCTGCCCTATGCTGGTTTTAGCACAAAAAACCCAGCCGTCCCCAGCGCCGTGCTGTGTGAATGCTGTTACCGCATCGACCGGGCTCAGCCCCGCCACAGGCGGTCCAGACCCCGGGCCGGCTGGAAGGGCTGCGGGAAAATCCGCTGCAACTGGGCATCATTCAGGCCAAACTGCCGCGCGGCCAGCAGGGCCAGCACCGCGCGGTAATCGGTGGTCACCGCCAGATCACGCTGCTGGTACAGGCCCTCGCGGCCCAGTCCGGGCCAGTCCCCATAAACGCTGCCGCCACGGATGCCCCCACCCAGCAGCCACATCACATTGCCATGGCCGTGGTCGGTGCCGCCGGTGCCGTTTTCATGCAGGGTACGCCCAAACTCGGACATCACCACCACGGTGGTGCGGGCGTAGTCCTCGCCCAGTCCCTGCACCAGCAGTTGCAGGCCCCGCGCCAGCGCACCCAGATTGCCCTGCAGGCGGCCCCGGCGGGCATTGCCCTGACCGATGTGGGTGTCCCAGTCGCCCAGATCGGTGAACAGCACCTGCAGGCCGGGGTCCTGGGTCATCAGCCGGGCCAGCTGGTAGGCCGTGGCCGGAAAGCCATTGGCCGGGGCAGCCCCATGGTCGGCCATCTGTTTTTCCTGTGCTGCGGCTGCAGACCGTGGGTCAGTGCTGGACAGGGCGGGGGTCATGGTCGCTTCCATGGCTGGTGCCGGGGCCTCGGCCAGTTCGCTGAGCACGCGCTGCTGGCCCTGCCGGGCATTCTGGTAGGCCGCCAGCAACTCAGGGTGGTTCTGATACAACTGGGCAAACCAGTCCTGCTGGCGATTCTGGCTGGCCACCAGCGCGGCCGCCTTGTCGGCCTGAATGATCCGGCCCAGGTCATAATTGATCACCGGGGCAGGCCCCTGCAGGATCAGTGGCAGGCTGCGCCCTGCCGCCAGTGCCGTGGCGCTGGGCTGTTGCCGGTGCAGGTCGGTCATCCAGCGGTTCAGCCAGCCTTCATTGCGGCCCAGGCGCTGGCGCAGCAGGGCGGTGACCGGCTCAAAGCCCAGTTCCATGAACTGCTGCGCTTCGAAGTGTGAACGCGACGGCCCCGGACTGCCCACCGCCTGTACAAAGGCCAGCGACCCCTGCTGCCACAGCGGGTACAGCGGGGCCAGGGCTGGATGCAGACCAAACTGCCGATCCAGCGGCAGTACCCCGTCAGGCTGACCCGGTGCCGCCAGCCCGATGCCGGGCCGGGCCTGCCGATAGTCAGCATCGCCATGCGGCACCACCACGCTCAGGCCATCCACGGCCCCGCGCAAAAAAATCACCACCAGCCGTGCCGGGCGGGTGGCCTGTGCCGACACAGGGGCGGACCAGCCCAGCGCTGTGCCGGTCACCAGTCCAGCCATGCTGCGCAGCCAATAACGGCGGTTCCACATCAAAGGCTCCTTGGTCCACAGGGACCGGATCAGTCGTACAGCCACTCGGGGGCCGCCAGCCGCAGCGCCATCTGCTGGGCCGCCGGGGCCTGCTGGATGCGCTGCAGGGTCTGCGGCGACAGCAGCGGATCAATCAGCCGCGACACCGTCGCCGGATCGGGCTGGTCCTCAGGCTGTGGGGTGGCCCCCTGCAGCTCAGCGGCATGCCAGATGTAGCGTCCCCGCGCCAGGGTCTGGGCAAAATTCACCCGCGTCTGCAGCCCCACCGGGTTCAGCCAGGCGGATTTGTCCTGCGGGTAGCCATCCGGGGTCAACCGGCCATACAGTGGCATGCCCATCGCATTCAGCGGGGCCAGCAGGGCGGCTGGGTTGCTGGGCTGAATGCCGCTGGCACGCACCGTGCTGACCAGATAGCGGTAGGGGGTTTTGAATTTTTGTCCACGCTGCTGCCAGAACTCCGGGCTGCTGATCAGCACGGTCATCACCTCGCGCAGGTCGCCCTGGGTGGCCAGCCAGCGCTGGCTCATGCGCCGCACCAGGGCCGGCGGCGGGTCATCGGCCAGAAAAAATTCGGCCAGCTGCTGGCTCAGGTGCTGTGCGGTGGCCGGATGCCGGGCCAGCATGCGCAGGGCCGCTTCGCCCTGGGCTTCTCCGGGCTGATCAAAACGCTGGCCCAGCACCACCTGTGGTGCAGGATCGTGCAGCGCCGCACTGAACAAAAACCCATCCGGCCGGGTGTCCTGATATTTGCCCAGGCCATCCTGACGCCAGCCGGTCAGCACGTGGGCCAGTGCGGTGACATCCTGCTGGGTGTAGCCGCCCTGCACCCCCAGCGTGTGCAGCTCCATCACCTCACGCGCGTAGTTTTCATTGAGGCCATGCGCCGTGCCCCTGGCATCGACATAGGCACGGCTGCTTTTTTCATTGTTCAGGTAGGTCAGCATGATCGGACTGCGCGCAGTGGCCAGCAGCAGGTCTTCAAAGCGCCCCAGCACCCGGGGCCGGATCACCTGTCGCTCATACTGCCCCAGCGTGGCCTGAATCGAGCCCAGCGGCCCGAACACATTGAAATGATTGAACCAGAATTCGGTCAGCCGGGCTTCCAGCTGGCGCGGGCTGCTGATGGCCTCCGTCAGGCGCAGCTTCTGGGCCAGCATGAACAGCTGGCGCGACTGCTGGTTGGTGGCGGTGCGCACGGCCAGCTGCCGGGCCTGTGGGTCGCTGATGCCTTCCCCGGCGGCCTGTCCAGTCTGGTACAGCCGCGCCATGATGCGGGCTGCAGGCCAGTCCAGCCATGGTTGGGTGGCCAGCAGTTGCCGGGTCTGCCGGGCCTCCGGCAGTTGTTGCGGCTGCAATTGCTGGTCGATGTAGGCCGACACCCCGAGCTGCTGAATGCGCGCCACACTGTCCGGGCTGGGACCATAGCCCAGCCGGTTCAGCACCAGCCACTGCTGCTGGGGGACAGACCATTGCTGCGCAGCAGCGGGCAAATCCACCGCCCACCCCGGCACACTGCCCAGCAGCCCCAGCACCAGTACCAGCGCCCGGCGTGTTGTTGTCCTGATGGTCATGCCGGTTGCCCCTCCAGCCTGTCGTCTGCGCCCGTGAATGCCCTGAATCTACGCTGCGGCGACGGTCCTGATCGCGCAGTCTGTGTGGAGGATCATGGCAAAATTGCTGGGCTTGCCCGCTCAGGCCAGCATCCACTGCCGCACCGCGTAATAGCCGGTCAGCACAGCCCCCATGCCGATCACCCCCCGGCGCAGCCAGTGCAGCGGGATCCGCTGCGCCCAGCGCCCACCCAGCACCCCGCCCAGCCAGCTGCCCAGCAGCGCCGGCCACACCCAGTCCAGCGCAATCAGCCCCTGCCAGGCCCACAGCCAGACCGCCACCGCACTGACCAGCGCAGCCAGCAGGTTTTTGACCGCATTGTTGTGGCGCAGGTCCTGCAGCCCCGCCAGCTGCAACGCCGCCATCATCATCACCCCCAGTCCGGCACTGAAAAAACCGCCATACACCGACACCGCCAGCACCGACAGTCCGGCCAGCCCCGGCACCCGCTGCACATGCCGCACCAGCCACGGCCCCAAGGCAAACAACAGCGTGGCCAGCCCGAGCAGGGGCGCAATCAACCGGGCAAATCCGGCATTGCCCACCTGCTGCAACAGTGCCGCCCCCAGCACACCACCCAACAGGGCCAGGCCCAGCCAGCGCCATGGCAGGCCCTGCTGGCGCAGCAAATCCCGCTCGCGCCAGGCGGCCAGCGGGTGCGCAGGCAAGACCGCCAGCGCATTGCTGGCATTGGCAATGACCGGCGGCAGACCCAGGGCCATGAACACCGGAAAACTGAAAAACGTCCCGCCCCCAGCCAGCGAATTGGCCACACCGGCCAGCACACCGGCAGCCAGCAGCGCCACACCCTCAACAAACACCATCCCCGACACCCACCTGGTTTTTGACCGCCCTCGCCCCTGCACACCCTCCACCATTGGGAAAGTTCCCGCAATGGTCCGAAGCAGCATGGTTTGTGAAAAAACACCGCCGCCGCGCCAACCCCACAGCCAGCGCAAGCGTGTTCCCTGAGCGCAGTCGAAGGGCGGTCTTCGACACCGCTCAGCCAGCGTATCCCGCTTTTGCTTTTGACAGATTTTCAGCCAAAAGCCAAATCCACTATAGAAGGAGGTCCCCGCAATTGTTCGAGGCCGCCCGGTCTCGGCAAAATACGCAACCTTTGCGCAAGCACGGCAGCCAAACGTGACTCAACATTCGCCGAGTTTTGCGGGGACAAATGGTTTTGCCCCCTTTTGCCGTAACAAAAGGGGGTCGCCGAAGGCCCAGCCGGACACCCTGAGCGCAAAGGCTTCGACACCGCTCAGCCTGCGCAACCCGCTTTTGCTTTTGACAGCCTCTGACCCTTAACCCCATTGGCTACCGTGAAGGTCCCCGCAATTGTTCGAGCAAGACCACAGCCGAACCGTCTGACCGACCGCCCCAGCCAAGCCTGACCACCGGGCACAGCAGCCCGCGAGTTTTGCGGGGACAGATGGTTTTGCCCCCTTTTGCCGTAACAAAAGGGGGTCACCGAAGGCCCAGCCCAGTATCCTGAACACAATCCGGCTTCGACTTCGCTCAGGCTTCGACTCCGCTCAGCCAGCGCACCCCCATCCACCATAAAAAAACGCCCTGTGACTCAGGGCGTTTTTCAGGCCGCTGCAGCACTCAGCCATGGCGCTGGGCAAAATCCTGCATAAAATCCACCAGCGCCTGCACACCTTCCAGCGGCACGGCATTGTAAATGCTGGCCCGCATCCCACCCACCGAGCGGTGACCCGCCAGATTCAGCAGGCCAGCGGCTTCGGATTCCTTCAGGAAGGTTTTTTCCAGACTGCTGTTGGCCAGCGTAAACGGCACGTTCATGATCGACCGGTTTGGCCGGGCAATCGGATTGGCATAAAAGCCACTCTGGTCAATGTAGCCATACAGCAGCTCCGCCTTGGCCCGGTTCACCTGCTGCATGGCCTGCACCCCGCCCTGCGCCAGCAGCCATTCAAACACCAGCCCCGACAGGTACCACGCAAAGGTCGGCGGGGTGTTGATCATCGAGCCGTTCTTGGCCTGCGCCGCATAGTCCAGCAGTGCCGGAATGCCCGGCTGCGCCTTGCCGATCAGGTCCTCACGCACGATCACCAGGGTCAGGCCTGCGGGGCCGATGTTCTTTTGCGCACCGGCATAGATCAGGCCAAACTTCGACACGTCCAGCGGCTCGGCCAGAATGATCGAGGACAGATCGGCCACCAGCGGCGCTTCGGTCTGGGGCAAAAAGTCATACATCAGCCCGCCGATGGTCTCGTTCGGGGTGACATGCACATAGGCCGCGCCGTCGGTGAGCTGCCACTCGGACTGTGCGGGTACACGGGTGTAGCCTTCAGCCTTGCTGCTGGCCGCCACATGGACCTGGCCAAAGCGCTGGGCCTCCTCGATGGCCTTCTGTGACCAGATGCCGGTGTCGATGTAATCGGCGGTCTGACCGGCACCGAGCAGGTTCAGCGGAATTGCCGAAAACTGCAGGCTGGCCCCACCCTGCAAAAACAGCACTTTGTAATTTTCGGGAATCGACAGTAGGCTGCGCAGGTCCGCCTCGGCCTTTTCGGCGACGGCCACAAAGTCTGCCGAACGGTGGCTCATTTCCATGATCGACAGGCCCCTGGCGTGCCAGTCGGCCAGCTCGGTCTGGGCGCGTTCGAGAACAGCGGTGGGCAGTGCGGCGGGACCGGCACAGAAGTTGTAGGCGCGCATGGGGCACTCCGGCAGACTGAAAAAAATGCCGGTATTAAAGCATGAAACCTTCCTGCATTGAACCGGCTGCTGGATTGGCTTAAGCTTTTTGTTTTGATGATTTTTTTAAAAAGATGTTTGACCACATGGCCGCAGGGTCTGCAGAAACTCTGAAGAAGGCCCTGCTGCATCCAGACAGCTATTGCGAAATCGACCTGCCGGGTTATTTTGATTTTCAGCCGATCCTGCAGCAGTGCAGCGCATGGTGCGAATCCTCTGAACCAACAGACCTGCTCAGGGAGCCCGCTGCTGCAAAATCCATCCAGAGCAGTTATTTCATCAATACCCTCAAGTCTGCCCAGGGCAAAAAACCTGTTTTTCGCCCGCTGGCGATGATTCACCCACTGCATTATGTGCAACTGGTCCAGCAGCTCACCACACCGCAACTGCATGCACGATTGCACCAGCATGTTCAGGAGCTTACCGCGCTACCCGCCATTCACAGCTACAGCATGCCAGTCCTGCCCAATCCCCGTTACCCACGGCGCAAGGGCCAGATCCTCAACTGGTGGGAAGGACTGGAGCAGGGCTCGCTGGAGCAAGCCCTGAGGTTCTCTTGGATGATCGCCACCGACATCACCCAGTGCTACCCCAGTCTGCGTCCCAAAACCCTGCTGCGTGCCCTGTACGATACGCACCACCCGCGCGATCCCGAGGCCCAGCGCCTCAAAACCACCCTGCGCCAGATGGCTCACCCGAAAGGACGTGGCCTGCCACAGAGCAGCGCCGTGGCCCACCTGCTGGCTGAGCTGGTGCTGGGGCGCATCGACCAGCAACTTTCACAGGCACTGGAGCGGCTGCAGCTCAGCGAATACCGAATCCTGCGCTATCGCGATGACTACCGGATTTTTGCCCACAGCAAGGCACAGGTCCAGGAGATTGCCCACCAGCTCAGTCAGGTGCTGCAGGACTGGGGGCTGCGACTCAATCCTGCCAAACACCTTTTGTCCAACGACCTGATTGTCGATGCCCTCAAACCCGAAAAACGCGACCGCATTGGCCGGGTGATCGAGCACCACAACCCGCAGAAATACCTGCTGAACCTGTATTACTATGGCCTGGAGCACCTCAACAATGGCCAGCAAATCCGTATCCTGCAGGATTTTGGCCAGACGCTGCGGCAGCAACCGGAGTTCTTCAGGCAGGCCCGGCACGATATGGTGGTGCTACTGGCCATTCTGACCCGGCTGATGCGGCAACACCCACGCACCATCCCACAGGCGCTGGCCATCGTCGGCATACTGCTGGAACCGGAATCCCCTGCCGACCGGCAGATCTGCTGTACAGTGATCCGGCAACAGTTCCAGCCGCTGGAGCATTTTCCGCTGTTGCAGGTGTGGCTACAGCGACTGACCCTGGACCTGCCTGAGCTGGATTATCCTGAACGCCTGTGCCGTCATGTGGCGGATCCTGCCCAGCCAGTGTGGGACTCTGGCTGGCTGCTGCCGCCCGTGCAGCAGGCGCTGGACGCGCTGCCGATCATCAATCGTGCGCGGCTGGAAGCCTGTGCACCGGTGATTGAGCGGACAGAAATTGACTGCTTCTGTCCACGCTGACCACCATGGCGTTCAGGACCCCTTCAGCTGCAACAGCCGCTGGCGCAGCAAGGGGGCGTTTTGCCAGGCGTTCAAATCCAGCAGCTGGGTTTTCAGACCATCGTCCTGCTGGTAATCAATCGCCAGCAGATCGGACTGCTCGACCTGCCCCAGCTCACGCACCGCGACAATGTCCTGACGGGGAATGTGTTTTTGCTGTTCAT
>JBPOIS010000178.1:0-10603 GCA_052034295.1 Pseudomonadota bacterium | reverse complement strand
CGGTGGATGTCGTTGGCACTGCCCTTGCCGATCCACTGGCGGATCTGCATCCAGCCGGGAATGGCCAGTCCCTGTTGTTGCAACAGCTGACAGCAGGCCAGCGCCCGCTCGTAGGCGGTCATGCGTGTGTACTGTGGCATCTGGGCCAGTTGGGCCGGAATGTCCATGTCACCTCCAGGGGCTGGGTTGTTCGTTCATACGATACTGTATCATACAGTATCATATGAATGATTTACCTGTTAAAATTTCCCCCAACCTCAATTGGGGGAAGTACAGGATTAAAATCACAGTCAAACAGGTCGTCACTCAGCGGCTGCGCCGTTGGTGCTGGGCGGTCATGGCCCCCCGTGGATGCAGGACTGTGGACAGGTGCCGAAACAGGCCCAGCCCGCCCAGGCGGCTGGGGCTGCGACATCTTTTCTAAAAAAATTATTTAAAAATAAAGTCCTGTTGGATTTTTTGGCCAAGCCCAGCGCCGTCGGATTGACCCGACTGACAGAAAAAAGCCTGACAGCTCAGCAATAGGCGGCCCTCGCCAACCGTGTCAGCATCCAGTGCAGTGCGGCCGTTTTGCTGTTCAGGCGCGGTCCCCGACCGACACCACCAAGGAGGCTGGAATGAACACACAAACCATGGGCAAATTGCAGGGGCTGGGGCTGGCCATGCTCAATCGCATCGCCCAGAGTGAATTGACCGACCGGCTGCACCTGCGGTCTTCGCTGGAAAAATGGCTGTACACCGGCAGCCGGCAGGGTTTCCGGCTGGCCACCGCCAGCAGCCGCCTGTTCAAGCCATCCGGCACCGTCGCCAAAGTCCGCCTGCCTGCCGGTACCGGCACCACGCTGTTTGACCTGTCGCTCAGCGATGAACAGCAGATGGTGGTGGACAATCTGGCCCGCTTTGCCCGTGAGGTGCTGCGCCCTGCCGCCCACGATGCCGATGCGGCCCATGCCCTGCCCGCTGAACTGCAGCAACAGGCGCACGAACTGGGGCTGCTGTACTACGCCATTCCCGAGGCCTTTGGCGGCATGGCCAGTGAGCAGCAACTGACCACGCAGATGCTCGCCCTGGAGACCCTGGCCACCGGTGATCTGGGCCTGACGGTGGGCCTGTGCACCACCCTGTCGGTGGCCAACCTGCTGACCCGCTACGGCAGCGCCGAACAACAGAATGCCTACCTGCCCGCCCTGCTGGAGGACACCCCGGCGCAGGCCACACTGGCCGTACTGGAGGGACATCCGGGCTTTGACCCCCTGCGTCCCGCCACCCTGGCACAGCGCCAGGGCGATCAGTGGCTGCTGAATGGGGAAAAAATCCTCGTGGCCCTGGGTGAGCAGGCCGAGCTGTTTGTGGTGGCCGCCATAGCGGATGGCCAGCCTGCCCTGTTCCTGCTGGAAAGCAGCACGCCGGGCCTGAGCCTGCAGGCCGAGCCGGGCATGGGCCTGAAGGCCGCCCAAACGGTGCGCCTGCGCCTGGACAACGTACAGATTCCCGCCAGCCAGCAACTGACGGTGGATTATCGCGAGTTTCTCGATCTGTCCGGTCTGGCAGCGTGTGCGCTGGCGGTGGGCACCGCACAGGCGGTCCTCGACTATGTCACGGTCTATGTGAATGAGCGTGAGGCCTTCGGCGAGCCGATCAGCCACCGTCAGGCCGTGGCCTTCATGGTGGCCGACATGGCCACCGAACTCGAAGCCATGCGGCTGATGACCTGGCGGGCCTGTGCACGCGCCGAACACGGCCAGCCCTTTCACCGGGAGGCGCATCTGGCCCGGCTGTTCTGTGCCGAAAAAGCCATGAAGATCGGCACCGATGGCGTGCAGCTGCTGGGCGGCCACGGCTACACCAAGGAACATCCGGTGGAGCGCTGGTACCGCGACCTGCGCGCGGTGGCGCTGATGACCGGCCTGCTGAGCCTGTGAGCCTTTTGCACTGACTGCACTGATCAAGGATACGTTGCCATGAACCTCGAAACCCCGAAAAAATTTGCCCTGCTGGTCGAGCAGGCCCATCAGGTCGCCGCCAACATGCTGCGGCCCATCTCGCGCAAATACGACAAATCCGAACACGCCCAGCCGGTGGAGCTGAACCTGCTGGCCTCCCTGCTCGATGGCATGAACGACGGTGCCCCGGAATCAGTGGGTGCCACCAGCACCGGCAGCCGCACCGACCAGGGCACTGGGGTAAAAAACGGCGGCAACCTGTCCGCGGTGCTGGGCATCATGGAAATGTGCTGGGGCGACACCGGCCTGCTGCTGGCCATGCCCCGGCAGGGACTGGGCAATGCCGCGATTGCCGCCGTGGCCAATGAAGAACAGCTGCAGCGCTTCAAGGGCAAATGGGCGGCGATGGCCATCACCGAACCCGGCACCGGCTCTGACTCGGCCAACATCCGCACCACAGCCGTGCGCGATGGTGACCACTATGTGCTGAATGGGGAAAAAATCTACGTCACCAGTGGTGCCCGCGCCGATTGCGTGGTGGTGTGGGCCACGCTGGACCGCAGTCTGGGCAAGGCCGCCATCAAATCCTTTGTGGTCGAACACGGCACCCCCGGCATGGCAGTCACCCGGCTGGAAAAAAAGCTCGGCATCAAGGCCTCGGACACCACCGCCATCACCTTCACCGACTGCCGGGTGCCCGCCGAAAACCTGCTCGGCTCGCCGGACATTGACCCGCAAAAAGGCTTTGGCGGGGTGATGCAGACCTTTGACAACACCCGCCCACTGGTGGCGGCGATGGCCATTGGCGTGGCCCGTGCCGCCCTGGAGCGCACCCGGGAGCTGTTGCAGGACCAACTGTCCCGCGACTATCAGCATGCGCCGATGCAGGCCAGTCATCTGGAAGCCACCCTGGACCGGCTCGAAGCCGAGTGGGAAGCCGCCCGGCTGCTGACCCTGAAAGCGGCATGGCTGGCCGACAACCGCATCCCCAACAGCAAGGAAGCCTCCATGGCCAAGGCCAAGGCCGGGCGCGTCGCCAATGAAGCCACCCTGAAATGTCTGGAGCTGGTTGGACCGCTGGCCTACACCGAAACCGAGCTGCTGGAAAAATGGGCCCGTGATTCGAAGATTCTTGACATCTTTGAAGGCACCCAGCAGATCCAGCAGTTGATCATTGCCCGCCGGGTGCTCGGGCTTTCCTCGGCGCAACTGAAATAATCCGGCTTTTTTCTTTGGCATAAAAAAACGACCCCTCGGGGTCGTTTTGGGCAGGCCAGACGGGACGCAGGACTGGATCAGGCGTCCACAGGTGCCGGTTTTTTGCCACATTTTTTCAGCAGGCGCTCACGGGCACGCGGAAAAATATTCGCCTTGCTCAGGTCGCCCTGATAGTGATCGGCCACGCGCTGGTCCATCAGCCTGAACCACCAGCCCGGGATGTAAGCCGGCAGGATCATCGACGCATAGCCACCCGGCAGCTGCGGGGCTTCCTCAAAATGGCGCAGGGCCTGGAAACTGCGGGTCGGGAACGCGTGGTGGTCCGAATGGCGCTGCAGCTGATACAGCACCAGATTGGTGACCACGTTGTTACTGTTCCAGCTGTGCTCTGGCAGGGTGCGGGCGTACTGGCCATTGGGCAGTTTTTCCCGCTTCAGGCCGTAGTGTTCCACATAGTTGATCACTTCCAGCAGGCTGAAGCCATACACCGCCTGAATGGCCAGGAACGGCAGGACTTTTTTGCCAAACATCGCGTACAGCACGCCATACAGCGCCCCGCTCATGGCCCAGCCCTGCAGCAGCTCGTTTTCCAGGCACCAGAAGGTTTTGCCCTTGCGTGCCAGTCGGCGGGTTTCGATTTCGATGGCGGATTTGAAGCTGCCGATCACCGTGCGTGGCAGAAATTCCCAGAACGTCTCGCCCATTTGCGCGCTGGCCGGATCTTCCGGGGTGGCGACACACTTGTGGTGCCCGTAGGGGTGCTCGACGCGAAAATGCCCATAGCCGGTCGGAGCCAGTGCGGCCAGCGACAGCAGTTGTTCCAGCTTGTCGTGCTTGTGCGACAGTTCGTGGGCGGTGTTGATGCCGATGCCATTCAGGGCACCCACCGACAGGGCGATGCCCAGTTTGTCCACCAGCGGGGTTTTTTTGCGGGTGAACAGGTAGGCGCCATAGAAGGTGGCTGCATATTGCAGCGGCAGGAAAGCCTTCACCATGCGGGCGTAATACGGGTCGTTTTCCAGTGCCGCAATCGCGTCTGCAGGCGGGTTGGTCGGGTCTTCACCGATCAGACGATCGGCGGCCGGGATCGCGGCATGGATCAGCAGCGGGCCAATCCAGCTCAGCGGACGCAGTTTTTTCGGGGCCAGTTGATAGGCCCCCAGGGCGGTGATGCCCAGCACCGGAATGGCCGGACTCAGCGCCCAGAGGTAGCGCTTCTGGTCTTTCCAGCCGGTTGCAGGGGTGCCGGTCGTGGTCAGCGCCGTGGCGTGTTCCATGGCCTGTGCAGAGGTCGGTGCGTTCATGGAAAAACTCTCTCATCCAGCAGTGATGGTTCATCTTGACAAGAGAGTGACGGGGCTTGAAGCGCGATACGTCCAGAAAATTGTCGCGCGCGTCCAGAGTGGTTTTTTTTGTTGAAAGGATCATAGCATGATGAACGCTGCGATCGAGACTGTTTTTGGGAGTGCCATGGATGCCCTGAGCCATATTCTGGATGACATCCATTTTAGCCACGCAGAATACCTGTATGTGCTGGGCGAAAATGGCCACGGCATTCGGCTGGCCCCGCAGCAGGGGGTGATGTTTTATGTGGTGTTGCAGGGTGAGCTGTTTCTGACCCTGGAGCATGATCAGCAGCGGCTGCCGCTGCGGACCGGCAATGTGCTGATGCTGCCCTTTCGCACCCCACACCAGATTTGTTTTGGTGAGCTACAGTGCCGGCGGCCCCTGCATGACCTGCAGGGGGAATTTCGTGGCCACCGCAATGACCCAGTGATGGTGTACACCAATCAATCCAGTCATTTGCTGCTTGGGGTGCGCTGTCAGATTGACACTGAAATGGCGGCCCCCCTGTTTGCCGGGTTGCCCGACTACCTGCGGGTCAGTGGCGAAGACGAACTGAGCCGGCCGGAATGGCTGCGCATTGGCCTGGAGTTTCTGGCACTGGAAACCCAATTGGCCCGTCCCGGCCGTGACAGCCTGATGAACCGCCTGATTGGCATGTTTCTGGTGGAGTGCATCCGCGACTATGTGGAGCAACTGTCCAGTGACAGCGAGAGCTGGCTGGTGGCCCTGCAGGATCCCCAGTTGTCCGTGGTGCTGACGGCCCTGCACCAACACCCGGAGCGTCCCTGGACCGTGGCAGAGCTGGCCCGCATGGCCTGCATGTCGCGTTCAGCGTTTGCAGCCCACTTCCACACGGTCATGCACCAGCCGCCGCTGGGCTATCTGGTGCAACATCGCCTGCGTCTGGCGGCCCGTGCACTGCGTCGCCAGCAACACAGCATCGCACGCATCAGTGAACAGGTGGGCTACAGCTCTGAATCGGCCTTTTCGCAGGCTTTTCGCCGGGCTTATGGGATCAGTCCGGGTCAGTATCGGCGGCAGTTTTCAGATAAAAATGCTTAGGCTATTTTTAAAACCGCAGCACCGGGCACAAATCCGGTTGCATTGACGGGCATTTGGCCCTTGAATACAGGGATCTGCCCTGCAGGACCCTGGACTGGACATGCACGCAAATTTGGTCTTTAGCCCATTGCCGATGCGGCGCTTTTGGCCTGTGGCCCTGACTGCCCTGCTGGCCGGCTGCCAGACCCTGAGTGTGGCCGAGTGCAACCAGGGCAACTGGTCCGAGGTGGGCCGCCGCGATGGCCTGGAGGGCCGTGCGCCCCGTTATGGCCAGTTGCTGCAGGAGTGCGCCCTACAGCGGGCCACGGTGCTGGCCTCGGCCCAGCCGACCTATCGGGCAGGCCATGCCGAAGGTCTGCGGGTGTTCTGTACGGCGCCGGTGGTACTGGAAAAAGCCGTCTCCACCCCGGTGGACCTGAGCGTGTGCCCGGTGGCCAGCATTCCCCAGCTCACGCCGTATGTGCAGGTGGGCAGCAAACTGCGTGATGCCCAGAAGCAGCTCGACAGCCTGCGTGCCGAGCGTGAGCGGCTCTACCGTGACCTGACCAGCAGCAAGCCTGCCCCCACTGCACAGGCCCAGCGCCTGATGCAGGACCGCATCTGGCAACTGGACCGGGATCTGGAACGCCAGCAATACCGGCTGGAAAAGGCCGAAGCCGACCTGCGCTACTGGCGCGAACAGGCCCAGCACCCGGAACGCGCCCCACAGCCGGTCTGGCGCTGAGCTTCTCCCTTTGCAGCGTCAGTAATAGGTGCGGTTCAGGTAGTCCAGGATCGCCGCCGATTCAAACAGCCGGGCACCGGTGTTCGGGTCCACCAGATACGGCACCTGCATCCGCCCCTGCATTCGTGCCAGCTCACGCTCGCGCTTGCCGCCGTGCAGCGGCTCATAGGGGCCGGGCTTCAGGCGCAGCACTGCCGGGCCCATGTCCTGCCAGCGCTCCTTGGCCACGTTGTGCAGCACATACGGCAGCTCCAGCTCGCACAGGCGCTCACGCACCAGACGGGTGTAGGGGCTGCCCTCAAAGCTCCACAGCTCCAGCAGCTCAGCCGGGCGTCCCTGATCGTGGTTGCTGTGCTCGGCCCGCAAGCCACGCATCCCGCTCAGCAGACTGCCCAGGCTGCGCCGTGCATCCCGTGCTGGCAGGTGCTGCCAGCGGCTGGGGGTGCGGCCGGTCTTGCCATAGGTTTTGAACAGGTAATCGATGATCGCCTGCGACTCCTGCAGCACAGTGCCGGTGTTTTCATCGACCAGCAGCGGAAACTGGGCCTTGCCGGTCAGGGCGATGGCCTCAGGCCGGAAGCGGCGGCCCTCTTTCGGACACGGGTAGATCTCCGCATCCAGATTCAGCAGGGTCAGCACCTCACGCACCCGGCGGCAATAGGGACAGCCTTCCAGATCGTAGAGCTTGAGGTGCTCGGTGGGCTGTTTGACAAATGGATCGCCCATCACGCCCTGCGGGCTGGTCAGGGTGGTGGCCACGGATTGCAAGACTTTGAACTGGTGCAGCATCCCCATAGACTCCGGCAGCAATTAAATCAGCGCTTGACTGGACACCAGGATGCCATTGGCATCGGCATACACAAACATGCCCGGCTGGATGGTCAGCCCCCCAAAGTACAGGGTTTGGCCGGTTTCGCCCAGCCCCTTGCGGTGACTCTTGCGGGGAATGCAGCCCAGCGCCTGCACGCCCAGATCCAGCCCGGCCAGCGCATCCACATCGCGTACACAGCCATAGACAATCACCCCGGACCAGCCCTGTTGCACCGCACTGTCGGCAATCAGGTCACCCAGCAGCGCACAGCGCATCGACGCGCCGCCATCCACCACCAGCACCCTGCCCTGTCCGGGCGTGGCCAGCAGCTCCTTGACCCGGGAATTGTCTTCAAAGCACTTCACCGTGACCACTTCGCCGTAAAAGCTGCGCCGCCCGCCAAAATTCCGGAAAAATTTGCCATCCAGACTGGGCTGGCACACCTGGGTGTCCGGGTGGTCATCCAGCAGGTCACAGGTCACAAACGGCTTGGTTGCAGTGCTCATCACGGGGTTCCTGTCAGGTTCAGCATGTCGAGGTTGGAATATACCCGAACCGCTGGCCCGGCGTCAGGCTGACCGGCCAACTGAACCATGGCCTGCGCCACCCGCTGCGCTTCGATCGGTCGCGCGGCAAACTGCGACGGCAGCAGCGGCTGCACCCATTCAAAGGCTTGCTGCGCCAGTCGCTCCCCGCGTCGGCCTTCATGGCCACCCAGCAGCAGCGACGGCTGAAAGATCGACAGCCGGACAAAGCCCAGCTCACGCACCGCCTGTTCCAGCTCGCCCTTGACCTGATTGTAAAACACCCAGGACTGCGCCGAAGCGCCCAGCGCCGACAGCAGCAGGAAATGTGTGGCCCCCTGCGCCCGCACCGACTGGGCAAACTGGTGGTTGTAGCCAAAATCCACCGCCCGGAAGGCCGCCTTGCTACCGGCCTGTCTGCGCGTGGTCCCCAGCGTGCTGAACGCCTCGGCCCCGTTCAGGTCCAGCCCGGCCAGCGCCTCACCCAGCCGGGCAAAATCCGCCACAGGCCGGTATTCAACCGCGACCAGACGGTCATCGGGCACCCGGCGCACCAGCGCCAGAATCCGCCCATAGCGGCCCGTGGCCACCAGTGCAGCCAGCAAATGACGGCCCACCAGCCCGGTGCCGCCCAGAACAATGGCAGTTTTCATGGTTCATTTCGGCCTGTTTTGACAAAAACCCCCTCAGTTCGCCACAGGCTGGTTGACGCTGCAAGGGGATTTTGGCAATATTTGCGACTTGTTTTGCGGATCGGCGTTCCGAGCTGCGAGCAGGACCCGGAGACATTCCCCTTCAGGTACCGCTCCATCCTCTAGCCAAGGTGTGCCGGAATCTGCGATCTCAACCCATCTTATGAGGACTGCACGAGTGGCCAACTCTGCCCAAGCCAAAAAACGCGCCCGTCAAAACCTGAAGCAGCGCATGCACAACGCCAGCCAGCGTTCCATGGTACGCACCTACATCAAGAAAGTTGTGAACGCCATCGAAGCAGGCCAGCACGCTGTGGCCGCTGAAGCCTACAAACTGGCTGTGCCGGTCATCGACCGCATGGCCGACAAAGGCATCATCCACAAAAACAAGGCCGCCCGTCACAAGAGCCGCCTGAACACCAAGATCAAGGCTCTGGCTGGCAAATAAGCCCGTCGGCCTGATCTGGCCCAAAAAACCCGCCAGCTGGCGGGTTTTTTTATGCACGGGTGTGGTGTTCAGGGGGTGACGCCTGAGCCGGGCCGATCCGTCACCGCGTCGCAACCCAGCACCACCCTGCCCGCCTGAGTTTTTTCAGGGTCGGATGAAGCATGGTCACTGCGGTGGCCACCCCATCGGGTCATTTCAGGGCAAAAACCCGAGTCAGCGGCTGTGTGGGTCCGCCCAGGCGCTGACCTGATAGCGGTGCTGTTCGCCGCGCCACAGCCAGTGGACCGTGCACCCGGCAAACTCCGGAATCTCGTCATACGGCAGCGGCTCAAACCACAGAAACAGCCCTTCCATCATCTCGGGCCAGTCCTCCCAGCCCAGCACCCGGCGGCCCTGTAAATGCCCCACCACAGCCGCCAGCAGGGTGTCATGGCTCACCGCCAGCCCGAGCTGGCCTGCCTGAAGCGCCCGGTATTCACAAAACAGCAAATACAGAATGTCCTCGACGCCCTGCACGGGGTCTTTCATCCCGGCCAGTTGTTGCTGCAAAAACGCATTGATGAACTGCAGCGGGCCATGCTGGCGAAACCAGCCCCCCACCAGACTGATGTCCAGCACCAGGCTGCCCGGCTCCACCAGCAGGTGGTGGGTGTCGATGTGGTCGGCATGCGGCAGCCCCAGCATCCGCGCTGCGGTGTCCAGACAGCGTTCAATCGGGCTGCTGACCACCCGCCCCCACTGGCGGCCTGACAGACGGGTCACGGCCTGCCCCCACTGCTCGGCCAGCCGCTGGCCTTCCACCGTCAGTGGCAGTGCGTAGCTGGCAAAGCCCTGTCCGTTGGCCTGCTCACGGATCGAATGCCGGGTCAGCAGCAACACAGGCTGCTCGACTGCGGGCAGCAGCGGCACGCTGGCCACCATGCCAGCCGGCAGCTTGCGCGGGAATCGGGGTGGAATGCTCATGGCCGCATCATAGCAGTTTTTGGTGGGGCCAGGATTGCGGCTGTGTCCCGCCTGTGTGCGTGCAGGTGATGGTCTGGTTGATGGTTTGCTTAGGCTATTTCGAACCCAGCAGGCCAGCAGGATCACTGCCAGTGTACAGCACAGTCTTGATGTCTACCTTCTCTGGCCCGCCATCTGTTACGTACACCTTGCCACTGACACTGCGCACAAATGCTTTAATATCATTTACGGTTGCTTGATACGTGCCGCGGTCGCGCAAAGCATCCATATGTGTAAGTGCTTGAGCTAATGTCATTCTGTCCATGTGTTATTCTCCTTCCACCGCAGGCTCTACGTCCAACCGCTCATCAATAAATAGAATCTTACAGTCTTTAAAAACATAGTGCCCTGTAATACTTCTTATCCCTTTGGCGACACTATAAATCATGGATTTGGCTTGTTGCAAATCTCTTGATTGGCCACACGCCATTTCGGCACCTTTGAAGGATTGCAGCTCGCCCCAGCCCCACACCAGATCGACCTGAAAGATCGCCCAGTATACTTGCACTTTATTTCTATATTCCTCTCTAGCTATGAATCCACGTGGACAGTAAAATTCATGCAACAAGATTCTGATCACTTTGTCCTGCCAGATCAGATAACCACCAAAAGCATCAGGCCGTGGATCTTCGGCACCACGGGACTCGGTATTGCTAAAAAAATAAATGCCTGGGCGATCCGCCACGTACCAAGAATAAGGGTAATTTAACCCCAATCTGGTCTAACGCTATGCCTTCCAGGGGCTCATGCTAGGCTTGTTGGTTCTGAAGGCATACGCGGTCACCACGGCCAGCACATGGCTGATGAAGCCCTTGAAGGAGCGATGGCGGGA
>JBPOIS010000091.1:0-3494 GCA_052034295.1 Pseudomonadota bacterium | reverse complement strand
GGGGAACTGGTGGCGGAGAGCCTGCGTCTGGCCCAGAATGCGCTGGGGGAGATCACCGGGGCGTTCAGCGCCGATGATTTGCTGGGGCGGATTTTTGGGTCGTTTTGTATCGGCAAATAAAACACCGGTCCTGCAACACGGGAGCGGTTTTTTTCAGGCAAGCTTCAGGGCTTAACGTTGCGGGCCCTGCAAACGCTTGCGGCGGATCGCGTTATAAATCGCCAGCACAATCACGGCACCGATCACCGACATGATGAACCCCGCCTCTTCGTGGCGGTCGTACCAGCCCAGCAGCTGCCCCAGGGCAGTGACCAGCAGCGAGCCAACGATGCCCAGCGCCGAGGTGGCCCAGAATCCCGCCTTGTCGTCGCCCCGGTGCAGGGCACGGGCGATCAGGCCGACAAAAAACCCCACCAGAACCGCCCAGATCAGCGACAGCATGGCCATGGCCCTCTTTTTTGGTTGTCCAGAAGCCTTGAGCTTAATCCGGATCAGGGACCGTGTGTGTCGTCCCTGTGCATCCATGTTGTGAACAATGGTTTTCTACGGCAAGGGCAGATCAGCCCTGCAGGGCCTGCAGCAGCTGCTGGTGCAGACCCCCAAAGCCCCCATTGGACATGATCACCACCGCATCGCCCGGCTGGGCTTCCTGCACGATGCGCGCAATGATCGCCGCCAGTGAGCGGCTGACCTGTGCGGTATTGGGGGCGGCTGCCACCACCGGCTCCAGGTCCCAGTCCAGCCCTTCCGGCTGGTACCAGATCACCTGATCGGCATCGCGGGCAGATTCGGCCAGCTGGTCACGGAACTGGCCCATGCGCATGGTGTTGGAGCGGGGTTCGATCACCGCCCACAACCGGCGCTGGCCCAGCCGCTGGCGGGCCCCGTCCAGCGTGGTGGCGATGGCGGTCGGGTGGTGGGCAAAATCATCATACACTTCAATGCCGCGCACTGTGCCCAGCAACTCCATACGCCGCTTCACCCCGCCAAAGGCCGACAGCGCCGCGCAGCCCTGTGCAGGTGCAACGCCCACATGGGCGGCGGCGGCCAGACAGGCCAGAGCATTGTAGACACTGTGGCGGCCGGTCATGCCCCAGTGGACCTCGCCCACCGGCTGGCCCTGATGCAGCACCGTGAAAGCACTGCCGTCGGCCTGCAGCAGCTCGGCCTGCCAGTCGGCAGGCATTGCACGGCCAATGGCGGTGCGCTCGACCGGGGTCCAGCAGCCCAGGGCCAGCACCTCATCCAGCGCCAGTTCATGGGCCGGGGCGATGATGCGGCCACTGGCAGGAATGGTGCGCACCAGATGGTGAAACTGCTTCTGGATCGCTTTCAGGTCCTCAAAGATGTCGGCATGGTCAAACTCCAGATTGTTCAGGATCGCCGTGCGCGGGTGGTAATGGACAAATTTGGAACGCTTGTCAAAAAATGCCGAATCGTATTCATCGGCCTCCACCACGAAATAATCCCCGCCCAGCCGGGCGCTCTGCTGAAAGCCCAGCGGCACACCGCCGATCAGGAAGCCGGGGTTTTTGCCGGCCTGATCCAGCACCCAGGCCAGCATGGTGGTGGTGGTGGTTTTGCCGTGGGTCCCCGCCACGGCCAGCACGTGCTTGCCCGGCAGCACATGGCGGGCCAGAAACTCCGGTCCCGAGGTGTAGGGCAGACCCTGATCCAGCACATATTCCACGGCGGGGATGCCGCGCTTCATGGCATTGCCGACGATGACCAGATCGGGGTGCGGTTGCAGGTGGCTGGCGTCATAACCCTGCATCAGGGCAATCCCGGCCTGTTCCAGCTGGGTGGACATGGGCGGGTAGACGTGCTGGTCCGAGCCGGTGACCGTGTGGCCCAGATCACGCGCCAGCAGCGCCAGCGACCCCATGAATGTGCCACAGATTCCCAGAATATGGATGTGCATCCCACAAGCTCCTGCCAGAATGGTGTTGTGCTGCCGCGGGCAGCCCCAAACCGGCAAGAATAGCGGTTTTTGGGCAGGTGGGCACGGGCACTTTGTCATCCAGCCCTCGAAAAAAAGCCCCTGCTGCGGCACAATAATCGTTTTTGTAGCTGCCATGCTGGAGTGCCGCGCATGAGTCCGGTTCAGATGCCTGTCCAATCCTCCGCGCCGAAGGTGGGCGTCATCATGGGGTCCCAGTCCGACTGGGCCACCCTGGAGCACACTGCCCAGATGCTCAGCCAGCTGGGGGTGCCCTTTGAAGCCGAGGTGGTGTCTGCGCACCGCACCCCGGATCGCCTGTTTGAATACGCAGCACAGGCCCGCGAACGGGGCATCCAGGTGATCATCGCCGGGGCTGGGGGGGCCGCCCACCTGCCGGGCATGTGTGCCGCCAAGACCGACCTGCCGGTGCTCGGGGTGCCGGTGCAGTCGTCGATCCTGAACGGGGTGGACAGCCTGCTGTCGATCGTGCAGATGCCGGCCGGGATTGCCGTGGGCACGCTGGCCATCGGCAAGGCCGGGGCCGTCAATGCCGCCCTGCTGGCTGCGCAGATCGTTGGCCTGTCCGATCCGGCCGTGGCGGCGGCCGTGGCCGATTTTCGCCAGCAGCAAACCGAAAAAGTCCGCGCCAATCCGGTGCCGGGGCAGCAGCCATGAGTGCACAGCACATCGGAATCTTTGGGGGTGGACAACTGGGCCGCATGCTGGCGCAGGCCGGCCTGCCGCTGGGGCTGCAGTGCAGCTTTGTGGAAAACACCCCGGACTGCCCGGCCGCCGTGCTGGGGCCGGTCTACCCATCCGGGCAGCTGGCTGACTTTGCCGCCCAGGCCGAGGTGATTTCGCTGGAGTTTGAAAACACCCCGCTGGCCGACGTGGACCGTCTGCCTGCCGACCAACCCCTGTATCCGCCACGTCTGGCCCTGGCCACGGCACAGAACCGCCTGCTGGAAAAAGCCCTGTTTGCCCAGCTGGACATCCCGGTGCCGGGCTACCGTGCCGTGCACCAGCCGGCTGACCTGCACGCGGCCGTGGCGGCACTGGGCCTGCCGCTGGTGGTGAAAACCGCCACCGGTGGCTATGACGGCAAGGGGCAGGCGATCCTGCGCGACGCGGCCCAGACTGACACCGTGTGGCAACAGTTGGGTGCCGGACAGGTGGCGCTGATTGCCGAGGCCTTTGTGCCGTTTCAGCGTGAAGTGTCGATCATTGCCGTGCGCGGGCAGGATGGTGAGATCCGCTGCTGGCCCCTGGCCGAAAACCACCACCACGAAGGCATCCTGTCGCACTCGATCGTACCGGCGCCGGACAGTGATGGCCTGCTGGCCGATGCACAGGCCTACATCAGCCGCCTGCTGGAGCACCTGCAGTATGTGGGCGTGCTGACGCTGGAGCTGTTTGTCACCGCCAGCGGACTGGTCGCCAATGAAATGGCCCCGCGCGTGCACAACTCCGGCCACTGGAGCATTGAAGGCGCAGTGTGTTCACAGTTTGAAAACCACATGCGGGCGGTGGCGGGCCTGCCGCTGGGCTCGAC
>JBPOIS010000104.1:0-8518 GCA_052034295.1 Pseudomonadota bacterium | reverse complement strand
CAGAAAAGTGCGGTATGATCCATAAGGTTTTGGCGGTCTGGTTTGTGTAGGAACTTGCCATCATCGCCAAAACCACAAATATTTCAACATGTTGAACGTTTTTTCTTAGACAAGATTGGGGTTACATAATAACCTTCACCATACTTTAGATGAGTTCTTTCATGGCAATAATCTTTGATATAATCATTTGCATCATAAGTATAAGAATATTTTTTCCCTGCTTTAAAAAAATTAACTTCAAATCCACACAATAAACGTTCAGGTAAAAACTCTGCCGCATTGTAAATTCCATAAGATTTGTGTTTAAGAGTTTCGGTGTGGATGCTTTTTTTGATCTGATCATTGACGATCCACTGTGTAGTCAGAACAAGCTCAATTGTTTCCCCTGAAAAATTATACACAAACATGGTCCGGGGCGTGCTGCACCCATTCAGCAGCAGCAGGGCCAGCAGTGTAAACAATTTGAATCGGCGGGTGTTCATGGTGCTGCTACCGCAGTTGGGATGGCAAAAACAGATGGGTTTTTCATGAAAATTTCCCTTCAGGGGATAATTGCTGGTTTTCTGGAGGGGTTTTGCGGACAAGGGCCGCAGCAGGCCGCTCCTGTTGCGGAGTCATCGGAATCCACTGCCCATCAGCGCCTTTGATGAACACTCCGGTGGCAGTAATCACCACGTAATAGCCCTCGCCGTAGGCCAGCGCCTGTAGTTTTTCGATGCAGGACTGGGTGCTTGGGTCATAGGTGTCATAAAAATAATGGTTTGATATGCCATTTTTTGAAAAATTAATTTCAAATCCACACTCCAGATGTTTGGGGCCAAAGCCATTGGCTGGATAAATTCGATAAGTGCGGTCTGGAATATGTTCAATCATTTCTTTTTCCCTGGTGGATTCTCTGGTGTAGACAATATATTCGGTGTGGGACAGATCGATCGCAGAACCAGAATAATTATAAATGAACATCGCGTGGGGCGTGCTGCATCCATTCAGAAGCAGCAGGGCCAGCAGTGTAAAAAGCTTGAATCGGCGGGTGTTCATGGGTTGGTGGCCGGAATGGGAGGTTTGCGGTTCAGGTGGCTCGACTGTGCCCTGCAGCAGGGGGCAGGACTGCCCCCGGACGGTCAGCAAAACTTCAGGTTGCCCCAGCAACTGGGCAACGGATTTTCCGGGCCAGACGGCAGGTTCACCACCGGCGGAACCGGCTTCAGGTCCACCACAAACACCACTGCACCCGGCGGCACATTGGCGGGTGGCGGTGGCAGCAGACCCGGAAGCGTGTCGCGGGCAATCGCCAGCGGACCGAACAACGGGGAGCGCACATACAGCCATTGGTCATCCCGGCGATCGGCCAGCACATACTGTGTCACGCCATGCAGCTGCAGCGGCAGAATGATTTTCTGGCTCGACTGGCCCAGCGCGTTGCCCAGATCGGTCCACAGATCATTGCTGACATACCCATAACCCTTCAGACCAAGCTGGCTGAGAAACAGATTCAGGTCCAGCAGCGAAAAACTGCGGCGCTGCAGGATGCTGGCCGTGTCGCCATAGGTCAGCAGGCCATTGAACACCTGGACCGGGCTGATGGCCATGCCCCCTTCACGCAGCAGGGTAGCCACCACAGCCGTCATGCCGGACCAGTCCTGATCCACCTGCAGGATGGGCGGCGCTTCCGGACTGGAGACCGCAGGCAAGCTGTTGGCGCTGGCATAGGGTCGATAGCCGCGCTGCGCAGACTGCAGCGGCGCGGCCAGCCAGAAGGTACGGCCCTGCCGGTCTTCCAGCTGTACGGCCATCTGTGTGGCCGACAGCGGTGTGGTAAAAAACACCATCCATTGCCGGGCCGCCGGGTCCTGCTGGGCAAACAGCACAGCAGGTGCCGGGGCTGCCGGAGGCACTGAAGGTGCTGCACTGGCAGGCGGCACAACGGGGGTGGGTTCAGTGGCCTCGGTCCAGCCAACCGGCAGGTTCACCGCCAGGTCCGTGGTCTGGCCGCCCGTCTGATAGCGGATTTTTTTGAGGGTCAGCCCCTGTGCAGTGCCCGCGCTGTCGCGGTTCAGCACCAGCACAGTACCGGCCTGTGCGTCTGCCGGGACACTGGTCTGCGTGGAGGCACTGACCGTCCACAGCGCAGCACTCAGGCTGCCCTGTGCATCCCTGAGGGTGGCCGGGGCCTGACCCAGGTCGGTGAGGGGTGCCTCCGTGACCGGGGGGGTGCTGGCAGTGGGTGTGCTGGTGCCGCCGCCGCAGGCGCTCAACAGGGCAGTACACAGCAGGGTGGACCACAGGGTCTGGGTGGGTTTCATGGTCTGGGGACTCCAGTGCACAGGGGCAATTTGCAGGTTGCCGTAGGCTCAGTGGCCATATTTGCGGTTGAATTCATCGTCTGACATGATCAGGAAAAAAATGAATTCAAAAAACGCGATGATACTGGGAATGAAAGTCCAGCAAAACAGCAGGTAAGCCACGCCAAGGCCAATCTGGCCCAGATAAAACTTGTGCACCCCGAAACTACCCAGAAAAAACGCCAGTAATGCCGCGACGATGCGGCTTTTGCCGTTGGGTGCAACGGCCATCAGTGTGGCCGCCAGCGGCGGGGCCATTTGCCGTACGCCACATTTCGGGCAGATTTCCGCCTGCAGGCTGATCACCTGTCCGCAGTGCGAGCAGAATTTTTCATGGGCGCTGCGGGTCTGTGCAGGCTGGACCGGTGGTGTGGGCGGTGTGGCTGGGGTTTTGCTGAGGTCCATGGTCTATTGATTCCCAATTAACGGATTGTGTTGTCGTGCATATCTCCCGTATGGTGCAGGGCTTTGCGGCGTGATTCAAGCAGGGGAAAGGGTTTTTATCCTGGCGATTGGCGATTTAAAACCGGGCAAAGGCTGTGGTCATGACCGGCGATGGATTGCAGCGGGTCGCCTGTGGCTGGGCAGTCCTTTTGCGGTGCAGCCATGGCCCTGGTGATCAAAAAAATGGCCCCGTCCAAGGGCGGGGCCATTTCGGCTGCGGGGGTGCTCAGTACAGCACGCGCACGCGCAGGGTACCTTCGACGCCCTGGATTTTTTCCAGCGCCACCTGCGAGTCGCTGTCGTCCACATCGATGACCAGATAGCCGACATCGCCACGGGTCATCAGGCTCTGGGCGCAGATGTTGATGTTGTTGTCGGCAAACAGGCGGTTCACCGCCGACAGCACGCCGGGGATGTTGCGGTGGATGTGCAGCAGGCGGTGGGTGCCTTCCTGCTGCGGGATGGCCACTTCGGGGAAGTTCACCGCCGTGACGGTGGCGCCGCTGTCGCTGTAGTTGACGAATTTTTCCGCCACTTCCAGACCGATGTTGGCCTGCGCTTCCTGGGTGGAGCCGCCGATGTGCGGGGTGAGGATGACGTTGTCCAGACCGCGCAGCGGCGAGACGAATTCTTCACCGTTGGCCTTGGGTTCCCTGGGGAACACGTCCACGGCTGCGCCGCCGATGTGGCCGCTCTTGAGGGCTTCGGCCAGTGCGTCGATGTCCACACAGGTGCCCCGGGCCGCGTTGATGAACAGGCTGCCTTTTTTCATTTTGGCAAACTGCTCGGCGCGCATCATGTTTTTGGTGGAGGCGTTTTCGGGCACGTGCAGCGACACCACGTCGGCCTGCGCCAGCAGGTCATCAAGGCTGGCCACCTGACGGGCGTTGCCCAGCGGCAGCTTGGCAATCACGTCGTTGTAGATGACCTTCATGCCCAGCGATTCGGCCAGCACAGACAGCTGCGAGCCGATCGAGCCATAGCCGACGATGCCCAGGGTCTTGCCGCGTGCCTCGTAGCTGCCTTCCGCCGATTTGGACCAGCCGCCCCGGTGTACCAGCGCGTTCTTTTCGGGGATACCGCGCAGCATCAGGATGGTTTCGCCCAGCACCAGCTCAGCCACCGAACGGGTGTTGGAGTAGGGGGCGTTGAACACGGGAATGCCGCGTTCCATCGCCGCATCCAGATCCACCTGGTTGGTGCCGATGCAGAAGCAGCCGATGGCGATCAGCCGATCCGCGGCGTCCAGCACCCGCGCGCTGACGTGGGTGCGCGAGCGGATGCCGAGGAAGTGCACGTCCTTGATTTTTTCAATCAGGGCATCTTCTTCCAGCGCGGTCTTCAGGTACTCAATGTTGGTGTAGCCTGCTGCCTGCAGGGTGTCGAGCGCATTCTGGTGCACGCCTTCCAGCAGCAAAAAGCGGATTTTGTCTTTGTCCAGCGACAGTTGCTGTCCCATCTTGACCTCAGCACAATGCCCAAAAAATTCAAGCCGCATATGCTACCATACCTGACGTTTTTTTGCCGCCTGTTGAAGCTGCCATGACTGCGTCCCCGACCCTGCCCGCTGACCTGTTGCAACGCCTGACCGAGCTGCTGGGGGACACCCAGGTGCGCACCGATGCCGACAGCCTGCAGCACTGGGGCCGCGACTGGACCAAGCACTACGAGCCGCGCCCGGCGGTGATCGTGTTTCCGGCCTCGACCGAGCAGGTGCAGGGCATCATCCATCTGGCCAATGAATACCGCGTGCCGGTGGTGCCCAGCGGGGGGCGGACCGGCCTGTCGGCGGGTGCCGTGGCAGCCCGGGGCGAGATCGTGGTCAGTCTGGACCGCATGAACAAGGTGCTGGATTTTTTGCCGGCGGACCGGCTGGTGCGGGTGCAGGCCGGGATGGTGACCGAGGCGCTGCAGCAGTTTGCCGAGCAGCAGGGGCTGTACTATCCGGTGGATTTTGCCTCGGCAGGCAGCAGCCAGATCGGCGGCAACATCGGCACCAACGCCGGGGGCATCAAGGTGATCCGCTACGGCATGACCCGGCAGTGGGTGCTGGGCCTGACCGTGGTCACTGGCAAGGGCGATGTGTTGCGCCTGAACCGCGGCATGATCAAAAACGCCACCGGCTATGACCTGCGCCAGCTGTTCATCGGTGCCGAGGGCACGCTGGGCATCGTCACCGAAGCCGAGATCAAGCTTGAGCGCCAGCCGCAGGACCTGCGCGTGCTGGTGCTGGGGGTGCCGGATTTTGCCGCTGTGATGCCGATCCTGCATGCCTTCCAGCAGCGCATCGACCTGACGGCATTTGAATTTTTTGGCGAACTGGCCATGCAAAAAGTCATCGACGCTGGCCATGTGCAGCGCCCGTTTGAGACGCCATGCCCGTTTTATGTGCTGCTGGAGTTTGAAGGCCGCTTCGAAGCGGTGGTGGACGATGCCATGAACACCTTTGAGCACTGTGTGGCGCAGGGCTGGGTGGTCGATGGGGTGATGAGCCAGAGCATTGAGCAGGCGCAGAACCTGTGGCGGCTGCGTGAGGACATCAGCGAGACCATCGCGCCGTTTACCCCCTACAAAAACGACATCTCCGTGCTGATCACCCATGTGCCGGCCTTTATTGCCGACATTGATGCGATCGTGGCCGAGCACTATCCGGATTTTGAGATCTGCTGGTTTGGCCACATCGGCGACGGCAACCTGCACCTGAACATCCTCAAGCCTGCGCACCTGTCCAAGGATGAGTTTTTTGAACAGTGCAAAGTGGTCAATCGGCATGTGTTTGAAACGGTGCAAAAATACCAGGGTTCGATCAGCGCCGAACACGGTGTGGGCATGACCAAGCGCGATTACCTGCACTACAGCCGTGATGCCGTGGAAATCGACTACCTGCGCGCGGTGAAAGCGGTGTTTGACCCGAATGGCATCCTCAATCCGGGCAAGATCATCCCGGCCCCGTGACCGTACGGGGTTTTTTGGAGCAAGACATGCCATCAGCCAGCCTGCCGTCCAAAGTGGTGTGTGTGGGGCGCAATTACGCCGCCCACGCGCGTGAACTGGGCAATGCGATTCCCGAGCAGCCGATCCTGTTCCTCAAGCCCTCCACCAGCGTCTGCCGCATGGCCGAAGGGGTGCGCTGGCCGTCCGGGCAGGGCAGTTGTCACCATGAAGCCGAGCTGTGTGTGCGGCTGGGCAGTCCACTGCGGCAGGCCAGCCCAGAGCAGGCGCTGGCTGCGGTGCGTGAGGTGACGCTGGGGCTGGACCTGACCCTGCGCGACCTGCAGGACCAGCTCAAGGCCAGGGGCCATCCGTGGGAGCGCGCCAAGGCTTTCGATGGGGCCTGTGTGCTGGGCGACTGGCTGGGCGTCGATGCGGTGGGCGACCTGCGCGATGTGCGCTTCAGCCTGCATGTCGATGGTGAATTGCGCCAGCAGGGCCACACCGCAGACATGCTGTTTGGGGTGGCGGCGCTGCTCAGCGAGATCAGCCAGACGTTCAGCCTGCTGGCCGGGGATGTGGTGATGACCGGGACCCCCGCGGGCGTGGCCGCCCTGCAGCCGGGCCAGTCGCTGTTGTTGACCCTCGACACGCTGCTGGGCGATGTGCAGTTCCACACCACCGTCATCGGCGCGTCATAAAACCGTCAGACCCCTGTCATGCAGCGTTTTTAGTCTTGCAGGATCAGTTTTTTGACCTGCAAGGACTCCGCCATGACTGACCAGATTCCTCAGGATGTGCGTTTGCCGCTGACCAGCCGCCGTCAGTGGCTCAAATATGCCATGGCCACGCCTTTGGTGGGGACTGCGGCCGGGGTGCTGGCGGGCTGCGGCAGTGACAGCAACAACACCCCCAGCAGCAAACCCGTGGCCAGATTCGTGTCGGCCACCTTCAGCCCGATGGCAGCCCCCACGCTGGCCAACGCCGCCGAGATGGCCACCACCACGGTGAAATCGTTCCTGAACATCCAGCGTGACGACGGCAAAACCACCACCTACAAGCTGGCCTATCAGCCGTTTTTCCTGACGGGTACCGACGTGCCGAATCAGGCCGGGGGCACCATCAAGGCCGGGGGCTATTTTGACATCCATAACCAGCCGATCCTCGACACCACCGTGGCGGGCCAAACACGCCAGTTTTTTTCCGATGCGCCAGATGGCTCCTCGCTGCTGACCGTGCCGGGGGCGGACAAGGCCAGGCTCGGTGTCAAGGGCAATCCGGTGTTTGCGGTGGTGCAGTTTGAATACACCACCTGGGCGCAGGATGGCAAAACCGACCTGTACGGCAAGCTGCCGTCGCCGATTGCCGTGCTGACCCTGGATCAGGATCCGGCCACCGGCAAGCTGTCACTGGTGAAATACCACAACGTCGACACCAGCAAGGTCAACGGCCTGTGGATCACCTGTGGCGCCAGCCTGTCGCCGTGGGGCACCCACCTGTCTTCCGAAGAATACGAGCCGGATGCGTTTGCCGCGCGCGACAAGAATTACCTGAACGCCTTCAGCCAGCACCTGTATGGCGATCCGGCCCGTGCCAACCCCTACCACTACGGCCACATGCCCGAAGTCACCGTGCACCCGGATGGCACCGGCAGCATCAAAAAACACTACTGTATGGGGCGGATTTCCCATGAGCTGGTGCAGGTCATGCCGGACCAGCGCACGGCACTGATGGGCGATGACGCCACCAACAGCGGTTATTTTGTGTTCGTGGCTGATCGGGAAAAAGACCTGTCCAGCGGCAGCCTGTATGTGGCCAGGGTGGGCGGCAACACCGATTTCAGCAAGGCCGGATCGCCTGCGGCGCCACTGACCTGGATCAAACTGGGCAGCGCCAGCAGTGCCGAAATCAAGGCGCTGGTCGATGGCGGCATCCAGCCCACGGACATCATGGACGTCAAAACCACGGACCCTGCCGATGCCAGCTACACCCGGATCGTGGCCAACGGCAAAACCGAATGGGTCAAGCTGAAGCCGGGGCAGGAAAAAGCCGCAGCTTTCCTGGAAACCCATCGCTATGCCGCGCTGATGGGGGCCAGTCTGGGCTTCACCAAGATGGAAGGCACCACGGTGAACATCAAGGACAAAATCGCCTATTCCGCCCTGCAAAACATGCAGTCCTCCATGGTGACCGGCGATGCCCGCAACGTGCCTGGCAATGGCATTGCCATTCCAAAGCAACTGGTGGCTGGCGGGGTCATGCAGCTGAACCTGAAAGGGGGCCAGAAGGACACCCTCGGGGGCAGCATCAACAGCGAGTGGATGCCGGTGGATGTGGCGCCGCTGCTGGTCGGTGAAGACCTGCTCGACACCGATGGCAAAACCCTGAAGGCCGACGCACTGGGCAACACCGCCAACCCGAACACCATTGCCAACCCGGACAACCTGAAGTTCAGTGAGACCCTGCGCACCCTGTTCATCGGTGAGGACAGCGGCCAGCACGTCAATAATTTCCTGTGGGCCTATAACGTGGACACCAAAGTGCTGTCGCGGCTGATGTCGATCCCGGCCGGTGGGGAATCCACGGGCCTGCATGCCGTGACCGACCTCAATGGCTGGACCTACATCATGAGCAATTTTCAGCACGCCGGGGAGTTCATCAAGACCACGGCTGCCGAGGTGAAGGCGGCGGTTGAGCCGCTGATCAATCAGAACTACAACCAGAAATTCTCGGCTGCGGTGGGCTATCTGACCGCCGAGGCGGTGGCGATTCAGCTGAATCAATAAACGACCGGGGCCATG
>JBPOIS010000023.1:0-13283 GCA_052034295.1 Pseudomonadota bacterium | reverse complement strand
TCTGTGCACTGCCAGCGCGGCTGCAGGTCTTTGTCCACCAGCCGGGCGCGTACCCCTTCCGCAAAATCCGGCTGGCGGATTTTCCAGCTGGCGATGGACTGCTCCAGCTCAAACACCTCCTGCCAGCCCGGATTTTCCCGTCCCCACTGCCACAGCAGCCAGGTGAGCGCCGCCGTCGAAGGTGCGCCCTGACGCAGGTTTTCCCCGGCCTGCCGCAGCCAGTCACTGCGGGCGTCGCGCAGGGCCAGAATTGCCCGGTAGTCGGCCATGAAGTCCTCGCCCCGGCACACACTGTGGATCACGTCGAGGGAATCCTGCAGCGGCCCCGAGGACAGTGGCCGGTGCAGGGCATCCAGGGTGTCATCAATGGCCCGGAACGCCCCCGCCGCATAGTCCCCCCACTGGATGCCGGTCAGGTGGCGCAGCACTTCATCCCGCCCTGCCCCGGCAATGTGGGTGGCCCAGCCGATCGTGTAGGCCCCGGAAGCCCCCATGATGGAACCGGTCAGGCCCAGAAACAGCCCCAGCGTGCCGCGCTCCGACAAAAAGCGCGTCCCGCCCACATCCGGGTAAAGGCCGATGTTGATCTCGGGCATGGCCAGCCGCGACTCAGGGGTCACCAGCCGGAACGGCGCGGCCATGAACAGCCCCATGCCGCCACCCATCACATAGCCTTCACCCCACACCACGATGGGCTTGGCATACTGGTGCATCAGCAGGTCGAGGGCGTATTCCTGTTCAAAGAAACCGTCGGCCTGCCCGGCCTGTCCAGCCAGCACCTGTTCACGCAGGCGTCGCACATCCCCTCCGGCACAGAAGGCCTTGCTGGTGCTGCTGTCCAGCCAGATGGCCCGGGTGTCGGCATCTGTGGCCAGACCCTCAAACACCTGGCGCAAGGCCCGGCAGATGGATTCATCAAGGGCATGCAGGGATTTTGGGCGGTTCAGCTGGATGCGCGTCCAGCCGTTGCCCAGACGTTCCAGCAGCAGGTCTGGATGCAGGTTCAGGGTTGACAGGTCCATCTCAAATCCTCCCAGCGCCCTCAACGGGGCAATTGCCAGTCAATCGGGGTTTTGCCATGCTGAATCAGGTATTGGTTGGTGCGTGAAAACACCTTGCAGCCAAAGAACCCGCCCCGATTGGCCGCCAGCGGGGACGGGTGGGCGGCCGTCAGCACCAGATGCCGCTCGGTGTCGATTTTGCGGCCTTTTTTCTGGGCATAGCTGCCCCACAGGATGAACACCGTGTGCTCAGTGCCCTGGTTCACGGCTTCAATCACCGCATCGGTGAACGCTTCCCAGCCCCTGCCCTGATGCGAGGTGGGCTGACCGGCTTCCACGGTCAGCACGCTGTTGAGCAGCAGTACGCCCTGCTCCGCCCAATGGGACAAGTCGCCATGGCGGGCCGGGGCGATGCCCAGGTCGGTGTTCAGCTCGTGAAAAATATTCTGCAGCGAGGGCGGCAGTGGAATGCTGCGCTGCACCGAAAAGGCCAGCCCGTTGGCCTGGCGCGGCCCGTGATAGGGGTCCTGACCGACGATCACCACCTTGACCTGATCCAGCGGGGTCAGGGTGAACGCATTGAAAATCATCGGGGCCGGTGGATACAGGGTGGCCCCATCCTGCTGGCGCTGGCGCAAAAAATCACGCAGCTGTGCAAAGGACTCCTGCAGCAGTGCCGGGGTCAGCGCCTGTTTCCAGCCGGGCTCAAGCTGAACCCGGCTGAGCCGCTGTTGCTGGATTTCGGTGAGGGACAAGCTGCTGGGGACCTGCATGGGTGGCACAATTCCTGCAATGACGCGGCATGGGCTGGCGAGCATAGCATGCCCTTCCCGGCCTGTTCAGCGCTTTTTACAGGGGCTGCGGCTGCCATGAACCACAGCGCGGGTGTTTTTTACTGGCTTGAATGCCTGACCATAAACAGCGTTTAATCAGCAGGGTGGCCTGCTGCCACTGCGGCCTATGGATCAGGCCGGACGGTCACGGCTTCCCTGGATGCCCAGGTTTTTTCAGATCAGGATGTTTGCCCATGCGACTTGCCCATTTTTTGCTGCTGTCCCTGACCCTGGCGGTTCCCCTGGCCCCGGTCCAGGCTGCTGAGCGCCAGCCCTCCCACGCCCTGCCCCTGTCCGGCCAGACCATGGGCAAGGTGCTGCAGCAGTTTGGTGAGCCGGTCCAGCGCCACGCGCCAGTGGGCAAACCTTCCATCACCCGCTGGGATTATGCCGACTGGTCGGTGTATTTTGAGGCGGGTCGCGTGGTACACAGCCTGCAGCGCCAGAACCTGCCGCCTGCCTTTGAAACCGTCATCATCGAACAGACCACCCCGGAAGGCACCCCTGTGATGGTTCCCCCAGCGCCACAGCCAGCCAAGCCCGCAGCCGACCCGCTCAGTGAGTCGTCCATTTTGCAGAGCACCCCGGAAATGCTGCATCTGGACACAGCCCCTGCTGAGCCTGCCCCCTGACTGGATCGGGTCTGTGTTTGGATTTAAGTTTGCTTAGGCTATTTTTTGGCATAAAAACCCCTGAAGCGCAGAAAGGCGCCGCTCTGTCCACAGGAGCGGCGCCCTTTGTACAGGGAACTTACAGCCCCTGCAGCTTCAGGCGGTTGGTCTGGGTGCGGTACACGGTTTTGGGATTGGTTTCCAGCAGGCTGACCAGTCCCAGCAGCTGGTTGACTTCATCCAGATGGTTCATGTTGTAGTTGTCACGAAGCACCCGGCCAAAGTGGCTGGAACACTGGCCCACCAAGCCATCCGAAGGCTCTTTGAAGACGATTTTTAGCGCAGTCAGGCCCTGGTCCAGCGGGTCCAGGGCGTTGGTCACACCACCAGTACCACTCCAGGAATACAGTTGCGCCCCCCGTGCCGTGTAGCTGCCTTCGCCACAGGCCGTCGCCGGAACCCCCAGCGGGAAGCGGGCATTGAATTCAGCCGACCCTGCCGTGCTCAGCGAAGCCAGTCCGGCCAGCGAATCCTGCTTGAGCGCAGGGTCATTGCCAGACAGCAGGTTGATGAGCGAGCCCAGCCCGTTCACGGCCGTGGACAGTGCGCCGGTCAGCCCGCCCAGACTGGGGTTGTTGGCCACCTGCTGGATCAGGTCAGCCACGGGCGAACCCTTGTGCGGGGAACCAATCGAGGTGACCGAAGCCACTGTACCACTGGGCAGGGTGGCCAGCGCATAGCGGATCGACTGGCCACCATGACTGTGGCCCATGATGTTGACGCGGGGGGCCCCGGTCAGCGCCAGAATGCCCAGAACCTGCTGGCGGAACTGCTCACCGCGCACGTCTGATGAATTGAACGACGCCTGTTTGGTGACAAACACGGTGGCCCCGCCCGCCGCCAGTGCTTCAGGAATCTGGTACCAGTAGTTCACACCGGCCAGGCTGTTGAAGCCGGCCATCCCATGGGCAAACACCACGGGGTAACGGGTCTGGGTGTAGGTGCTGGTGGTGGCCACGGTGGATTTGACACAACCCGTGTTGCTGGCGCAGTTGTAAAAACTGGCGGCCTGAGCCGACATGCTGCCTGCCAATAGCATGAATGCTGCAATTCCCTTGAACATCATCAAAAGCCTCCCGGCCAAAAAGTCCATAGAACCCCGTGTTGGGCTGCTGCGCACCTTAATGACTGACAACCGCGTCTGTCAAAAAAACCGGATCACCTGCCTGTCACGCAAATCAGCGCACACTTTTTGCCGCAGGGCTTGTTTTGAATGACAAAAAATGCCTTTTCAGGCTAAAAAATCCCGCAAAAACTGTTTTTCAGGGCCGCAAAAATCGCTGGGCCGGTACAAAGCCGGCCCAGTGATCGTTTTTTTTCATGACACAAGCGCAACGCCGTCACACTGCGGTGCAGGTGCCCTCACTGCACCGACAGGCGCAAGCCAGCCTGCTGGGCCAGCGTCACAAAATTGGGAAAGCTGGTGGCCACGGTTTCCGTGCCGAGGATGGTGATCGGCCCACTGGCACGCAGGGCGGCCATGGCAAAGCTCATGGCAATTCGGTGGTCGTGGTGGCTTTCGATGGTGGCGCTGCCAAACACCGGCGCATGCGGGTCGTCACTGCCCTTGCCTTCGATGATCATGCCATCGTCCGTGGGGGTGCAGTCGATGCCCAGCGCCTGCAGGCCCGTGGCCATCACCGCGATGCGGTCGGATTCTTTCACCCGCAACTCGGCCGCGCCGGTCAGCACGGTACGCCCCTGGGCACAGGCCGCTGCGATGAACAGCGCCGGAAACTCATCAATCGCCAGCGGCACCTGATCCTCAGGAATGTGGATGCCGCGGAGCTGACTGGCGCGGATGCGGAGGTCGGCCACCGGCTCGCCACCCTGCAGACCTTCGTTTTCCAGGCTCAGGTCAGCGCCCATCTGGCGCAGGATCTCGATGATGCCGGTGCGGGTCGGGTTGATGCCCACCTGCGCCAGCACCACCTCCGAACCGGCTGCAATCGCCGCACCGACCATGAAAAATGCCGCCGAGGAAATATCCGCCGGGACGGTAATGCGGGTGGCGGTCAGGCGGCCGCCGCCGGTCACACTGACGCGGTTGCCCTCGACCTGCACCGGGTAGCCAAAGGCGGTCAGCATCCGCTCGGTGTGGTCGCGGGTCGGCTCGGGCTCGATCACCGTGGTGGTGCCCTGTGCCCACAGCCCGGCCAGCAGCAGGCCGGATTTGACCTGCGCCGAAGCCATCGGCAATGGATACTCAATGCCGCGCAGGGTCTGCTGGCCGGTGATGCTGACCGGCGGGGTGCCGCGTTCTCCGGTGGTCTGGATCTGTGCACCCATCAGCCGCAGTGGCCTGGCGATGCGCTCCATCGGCCGCTTGGACAGCGACGGGTCGCCGGTCATCACACTGTCAAAGCCCTGTGCGGACAGGATGCCCGCCAGCAGGCGCATGCTGGTGCCGGAGTTGCCCATGTACAGCGCCCCTGCGGGTGGTTTGAGGCCATGCAGGCCCACCCCATGTACCGTCACCCGGCCATTTTTGGGGCCTTCGATGGTCACGCCCATGTCCCGGAAGGCCTGCAGGGTGGCCAGCGCATCCTCGCCTTCCAGAAAGCCTTCCACTTCGGTCACGCCGTCGGCCAGCGCCCCGAACATGATCGAGCGGTGCGACACCGATTTGTCGCCGGGAATGGGAAAACGGCCCTGCAAATGGCCACCAGGTTGTACTACAAAGGTCTGACTCACGACGGGTTTTTCCAGATAGGGGGTTTTGCTGAGCATGTGCCCAAAGTGTTTGCGTGCAGCCTGTGCACGGGTGAGGATGCCGATCAGCTCGGCGGAACTGGCGGCGGCAATCGCCTGCTGCAACTGGTTCAGCTGCTGCTGGTAGGCCTGCAGGGCCTCCAGCACGGCGGGGCGATTGGCCATAAAAATATCATGCCACATCAGCGGGTCGCTGGCGGCAATGCGGGTGAAATCGCGGAAACCACCAGCCGCATAGCGAAAAATGTCCAGATTGTCCGAACTGGCCGCCAGCTCCTCCACCAGCGCAAACGCCAGCAGGTGCGGCAAATGGCTGGTACGGGCCAGAATCCGGTCATGCCGGTCCACGCTCATCTCCAGCACTTCGGCCTGTGCGGCCTGCCAGAGCGCACGCACCTGCGCCACCGCCACAGGACTGGAGCTGGGCAGCGGGGTCAGGATCACCCGGTGGTGGGCAAACAGGTCGGCCTTGCCGGCCATCACCCCGGTCTGCTCGCCCCCGGCAATCGGATGGCCGGGCACGAATCCTAGCGGCAGTGCCGCACCAAACACCGCCCTTGCCGCCTCGACCACATTGCCCTTGGTGCTGCCCACATCGGTCAGCACCACATCCGCGCGCAGGACCGGGGCGATGTCACGCAGCACCTGTTCGGTGGCACACACCGGCATGGCCAGCACCACCAGATCAGCACCCCGGGCAGCATCTGCCGGACGCACCTGCCCTTCGTCGATCACACCCAGCGCCAGCGCAGCGTCCAGGGTGCGCTGGGAGCGCGCACTGGCGACAATCTGCCCGGCCAGTCCCTGCTCGCGCATCACCCGGGCCAGACTGGAGCCAATCAGCCCCAGCCCCATGAAGGCCACACGCTGAAAATACGGCTTCACGGCTGGACCTGTGGCTGCAGGACCGTGGCCAGCGCCTGCAGGAAGCGCTGGTTTTCTTCGGGCAGGCCGACGGTGACGCGGATGAAATGCGGCAACCCATAGCCGGTGACCGGGCGCACGATCACGCCCTGATGCAGCAGGGCATTGAACACTTCATGACCCAGGTGCTGCGGCCCCAGCCCAATGCACAAAAAATTCGCCCGCGAGGGAATCCACGTCAGCCCCAGTGCTGCACAGCCATGCTCCAGCACGGCCATTTCGCGGCGGTTCAGATCCCGGCTCTGCTGTAAAAAATCCTCATCCCCCAGCGCCGCCACCGCCGCAGCCAGCGCCAGTGCGTTGACGTTGAAGGGCTGGCGGATCTTGTTCAGCAACTGCGCCAAGGCCGGGTGTGACAGCGCAAAGCCCACCCGCAGCGCCGCCAGGCCGTAGGCCTTGGACAGGGTGCGACTGATCAGCAGGTTGGGATAGCGCTGCAAAAACGGCAGGCTGTTGAAGTTTTCCGGAAAATATTCGACATAGGCTTCATCCAGCACCACCACCACCTGCGCCGGCACCGCCTGCATGAACTGCTCAAACGCCGCTTCATCAAACCAGGTGCCGGTCGGGTTGTTCGGGTTGGCAATGAACACCACCCGGGTGTCGGCCTCAATCGCCGCCGCCATCGCCGGCAGGTCATGGCCAAAATCACGCGCAGGCACCTCGATGCCGCGTGCACCCACCGCCTGCACCGCCAGCTGATACACCGCAAAGGCGTGCTGGCTGTACACCGCCGACTGGCCTGCACCGATCAGCGCCCGCGCCACCAGCTCCAGCAGGTCATTGGAACCGTTGCCCAGGGTGATCTGGGCGAGATCCACGGCGAATTTGGCGGCGATCGCGGATTTCAGCTCAAAGCCATTGCCATCGGGATAGCGCGACAGCTCCGGCAGCACCGCCGCAATCGCTTCGGACACCCGTGGGGAACAGCCGAGGGGGTTTTCATTGCTGGCCAGCTTGACGATGTGGGTCAGGCCCAGCTCACGCTCCAGCTCGCTGATCGGCTTGCCGGTCTGGTAGGGGGCGATGGCGTCAATGCCCGCATTGGCCGCGATGGGCAAAAACTCGGCAACGGCAGTCAGGGTCATGTTTTTTTCCAGAAAAAGCACTACAAAAGACAGTGGGGAAACCCCCGTGCAGGCCTACAGCACCGCCTGCGGGTACGAACCCAGCACCCGCACGTCGCGGACGCGCTGGCGAATCTGCGCAATCGCCTCGGACACGTGGGCATCCTGCTGGTGACCGAGGATATCAATAAAAAACACATAGGCCCATTTGTCCGGACGGGCCGGACGGGTCTCAATGCTGGTCATGGAAATCCGCTGCGAGGCCAGCGGCTCGAGGATTTCCAGCAGCGCCCCGGCGCGGTCCGGCGCGGCAATCAGCAGCGACGTTTTGTCCTCGCCACTGGGCGGCACCTGCTCACGGCCAATGATCAGGAACCGGGTGGTGTTGGACGGGTTGTCCTCAATGTTGGCGTGCAGGATGTTCAGGCCATATTGTTCGGCGGCCATCTGACCCGCCACGGCGGCTGAATGCCATTCGCTGGACACCCGCCGGGCGGCTTCGGCATTGCTGTTCAGGGCAATGCGGTCGGCCTGCGGGTAGTGGGCATCCAGCCACTGGCGGCACTGCGCCAGCGATTGCTGATGGGCATAGATGCGCGTGATCGACTCTGGCCGGGTCGAAGGCGCGACCATGAAGTTCTGGTGGATGCCCAGCTCCACCTCACCGATGATCTGCAGGGTGGAGGCCAAAAAACAGTCCAGCGTGTGATTCACCACGCCTTCGGAAGAGTTGTCCACCGGCACCACACCATAGTGCACGCTGCCCGCCTCGACCTCACGGAACACCTCGGTGATGGTGGCCAGCGGCTGCACCCGGGCGTCATGGCCAAAGTGCTTCAGGGCGGCAGCCTGGGTGAAGGTGCCTTCCGGCCCCAGATAGGCAATGCGCTGCGGGGCTTCCAGCGCCAGGCAGGCCGACATGATCTCGCGGAACAGCCGGGCCACGGTTTCATCCGACAGCGGGCCGGTGTTGCGGGCCTTCACCGCGCGCAGCACCTGCGCTTCACGCTCAGGCCGGTAAAACACCGGCTGGGTTTCTTCGGCCAGTTTGCTGCGCGCCACCTGTTCGGCCAGCCGGGCCCGCTGGTTGAGCAACTGGTGGATCTGCTGGTCCACGGCGTCGATCTGCTGGCGGATTTCCCCGAGACTGGCCGGTCCCGCAAATCCGCCGCGCCATCCCCCTGCCTCACTGTTGCTCATGCTGCGCCCACCTGGTCCCACACCCCAAAGTCGGCGAGTGTAACAAAAAGCCCCGGTTTTTTTTAGCCAGAACTGTACGGCAGGCCCAGCGCGGACCCGGTGGGCAGGCCATGACATTTGCCCCCGAAACAGCGCATACTCGGCCTGTGTTCCAATCCATGCACCGGAAAAAAAACGCCATGTCCCTGCTTGAGCAACTGCGCCAATTGACCACCGTCGTCGCCGACACCGGCGACCTGGAGGCCATCCGTGCCCTGCGCCCGGTGGATGCCACCACCAACCCCAGCCTGATCACGGCGGCCGCACGCCTGCCTGCCGCCCAGCCGCTGCTGGCACAGGCCCTGCAACAGGCCCGGTCCGAAGGCCATCAGGACCGCGCCCTGACCGAGCGTGCCATCGACCTGCTCACGGTGCGGCTGGGGGTGGACATCCTGGGCGTGATTGAAGGCCGCGTGTCCACCGAGGTGGATGCCCGACTGTCCCATAATGTCGCAGCCACCATCGCCAAGGCCCACGAACTGATCGACCTGTATGCGCAGGCCGGCATCGGACGTGAGCGCGTGTTGATCAAGATTGCTTCAACCTGGGCGGGCATTCAGGCGGCACAGGTGCTGGAGCAGCAGGGCATTGCCTGCAACCTGACCCTGCTGTTTGGCCTGCATCAGGCCCGCGCCTGTGCCGAGGCCGGCGTGACGCTGATTTCGCCGTTTGTGGGGCGTATTCTGGATTGGCAAAAACGCCACGAAGGCCGTGCACAGATTCCGGTGGACGAAGATGCCGGAGTGCTGTCGGTGCGGGCGATTTACCAGTATTACAAACAGCACGGCTACCCCACCCAGGTGATGGGGGCCAGCTTCCGCTCTGCGGAACAGATCATTGCGCTGGCCGGGTGTGATCTGCTGACCATCGCCCCGGCGCTGCTGGATGAGCTGGCCCAGCGTCAGGGCGGGCTGGTGCGGCAGCTGCACCCGGACACCACCGGCCCGGCCGTACGGCCCCAGCCACTGACCGAGGCCGAATTCACCGCACAGCTGCAGGCCGATACGATGGCCGCCGAGCTGCTGGCCGCAGGGATTGAGGGGTTTATCAAAGCCCGCGACCAGCTGACTGAACAATTGGAAAATCAGGCCATTTTGGCCTGATTCAGGATTGCGCCCTGTCCGTGGACGGGGCCGCCTGATGCAATTGCCACAGACTGTGTCGTATGGCGCAGTAGCCGTTGGGGGCGTTTTAATGACTCGCCCTGTGCATAGCGGTTCGCTTTCGCGTAACCGCCATTGTTCCCGGTTTTCCCCCTCAAAGCCCCTTTCACCAACCTGTGGGTCAGGGCCACCCAGATCACAGAAATTGCAACCGCTGGATTGGCTGAAATTTTTGCGCCTGTTTCATTCAGTTTTTGAGGTCAGGGCCGCCACAGCTCTCCCAGCGGCAGGGTCACATCCAGCGGATGGCTGTCCCAGGCCGCCAGCAAGTGCAGTCCGGCCCGGTCCGGCCCCCAGGCAATCAGGTCCAGATCCATGCGCACCTGCCGGGAAGGCCGCACCCGGCCACAGTCGGCCTCAATCTGCTGGAGCGCAGCCTTGAGCGCTTCCGGAGTCAGCTGCACCTGATCCAGCAACAGCGCCTGATTGAGGTACATCGGTCCCGCGCCGGTGCGGTCTGGCAGTGCATACACGGCGGAATAATGCGCCTGTCCCAGCCGCGCCAGGGCGGCACGGGCCTGCGCCAGGGCCTGTGGGGCGTCATGGTTGCTGCCCAGCACGATGGCGGCCATCATGACGGGCGCTGTCGCTCGATGCGCACGCCCACCGAAGTGGTCTCGGTGATGGCAAACGGCTTGCGCAGGGTCAGCCGCACCACCTGCACGGCCGGCCAGTTTTTGAAAATCAGCGCACAGCACTGCTCCGCCAGTGTTTCAATCAACTGCGGCTGCAGGGACCCCGCCAGCTGGCTGATGACGGTGCACACCTGCTGGTAGTCCAGCGCATCTGGCAGGGCATCACTGGCGGCCGCCGCACGGATGTCCGTGCCCAGCGCCAGATCAAAGCACAGCGGCTGGCGGATCCTGCGCTCCCACGCCCACACCCCGATCACGGCCTCGACCTTGAGGTTTTCAATCAGAATCCAGTCCATGTGCTGCCCCTTTTGGCCGGTGATGGGTTCAGTGGATCAGCCGGGACAACGGCTCGGGTTCGTTGAGCAGTTGCACCCGCGCATCGGCAAACAGGTCCATGTTTGGCGTCAGCACGCGCATGAAACGGTCAAAATACAGCATCTGCTTCATCAACAGGGCAAAATCCCGTGGAAAATGAATGCCGTGGCGCTCGCCAATCGCCACCATGTCCAGCATCAGGTCATTCAGCTCGGCAATGTCCCCGCCCAGCATGGCCTGCGGGTCGGCGGTCATCATCACCCCGAACAGTTTTTCCAGATCCTGCGCCAGACGGGCCTGATCAATCTGGCCATGGGTCATGCCCATGCGCACCATGTGGCTGGCCATCGCGGTGTAGTCCATCTTTTGCAGGGCATCCATGAACGCAATGCAGGCGGACCAGACTTCGGGCCTGAGCTGGCCGACGATGCCAAAATCAATGAAGCCAATGCGGCCATCCTGCAACAACAGCACATTGCCCGCATGCAGGTCGGCATGGAAACTCCTGCACAGCATCAGGCTGGCAAACCAGGTGTTCATGGTCTGGATCAGCACCTGCGCCGGATCTTTGGCATAGCGTTTCATCACCTCGACATCGGTCAGCGGCACCCCATAAAACCGCTCCATGGTCAGCACGGTGCGGGTGGATGCCTGCGGATACACGCGCGGGGCCACCACCTGGGTGTTGCCGGTGACTTTCAAAAACTGCTGAAAATCAGCGATGTTGGCTGCTTCTTCAACAAAATCCACCTCACGCACCATGCGGCTGCGGATCTCGTCCATGATCTCGGACAGGGCCGCAAACTTGATCTGCGGCATCAGCGTTTCCATCAGCCGCAGGCTGCCATACACCACCCCCAGATCGGTGCGCAGCATGGCTTCGATGCCGGGCTTCTGCACCTTGATCACCACATCCTCGCCAGTGACCAGCCGAGCCGGATGCACCTGGGCAATCGACGCCGACGCCAGCGGCACTGGATCAATCGAGGCAAAAATCTCGCTCAGTGGACGGTCAAAGGCGGCCTGGAGCTGCGCTTCGATCTGCGCATAGGGCAGCGGCGGGGTGCGGTCAAGGCAGTACTGAAACTCTTCGACATACTCTCGGGGAAACAGCGAGGGCGAACTGGCCATGAACTGGCCCAGCTTGAGGTAGGTGGCCCCCAGCTGCTCAAAGGCCTCGCGCAGCAGCCGGGGCCTGTTGGCCTGACGCCCGCCTTCCTGCTGGTAGCGCAGGCCGATGCGGGCCGCCACCACGGCGGTTTGCCCGAGGCGCTGCAGCCCCTGCAGGCTGATTTTCAGCAGATGCTTGGAATCCTGTTGTTCTGACACGTCATTTCCTCTCGATGCTTCAGGGCTGGGGGGCAGCCCCACAAACCACACAGTGCGGGTCAGGCTGCAGCCGGATGCTGCGGGCCTGCAGGTCGAGGCCATCCCACAGCCACAGCCGGCCGGCCAGGGCGGTGTTGCCCAGCCCCAGATACAGCAGCGCCTGATGCGCCTGCAGGCTGCCGATGACCACCGGGGTGGTGGCCAGCACGCCAGTGTCGGCACAGCGGCGCTCGTCGGCCACCGCATCCACACCAAACACACAGGCATAGCAGCCACGCTGGGGCAGGAACAGCGCCAGCTGGCCGGTCAGGCCAATCGCCGCCGCCGACAACAGCGGTACCCCGGCCCGCACACAGGCACGGTTCAGGGCATCGCGGGTGGCAAAATTGTCTGAGCAGTCCAGCACCAGCGTACAGCCTTCCAGCAGCCGGGGCAGGTTCTCTGCAGTGGCACGCTGCGGCCAGACCTGTACGCGCACCGCAGGGTTGTCGGTGTGCAGGTGTCGGGCTGCGGCCTCGGCCTTGTTCTGGCCCAGCTCGGCTTCGCTGAACAGGATCTGCCGCTGCAGGTTGCTGATCTCGACCCCATCCGGATCGACCAGCACCAGTTCACCCACCCCAGCGCGGGCCAGCAGCTGGGCGGCGGGATTGCCCAGTCCCCCAAGTCCCACGATCAGCACCCGGGCAGCCTGCAGCCGGGCCTGAGCCTCTGGGCCCCAATCGTCCAGCAGCAGTTGCCTGGCATAACGCAGCAGCGCGGCATCATCCAGCGCTGGGTCTGCCGTTCCTGCCTGTTGTGGCTGCATCCACTCACCTGCCTACGGTTTTTTCAGGCAGGCATGTTAGCAAATCCTGACCGGGCGGCGTGAAAAAACCGCTGCCCGGCATGGCCGCTGTCGGCAAACTCTGTCATCATGACCTGATTCCGGCACGCCCTGTGTCTGGATTGTTTGGCTGCCTGTGGCTGGATTGTGCCCGGTGCGGCCCCTCCAGGGCCTGCTTTTGCCTGATCATCGCCTGCCGGGCAGGTGGACTGACCTGAGGTCTTGTGGTTTTTTCATGTTGTTGCATCAGACCGTCGCCGATTGCGCGCGCAAAATCCTGGAGGCCCGGCTGCCGCTGAATGCGGACCAGCGGACCACCGTGTCGTTCATCGCCCAGCTGCCCTGGCATGCGGAGCGTGACAGTGTGCCGGAGTGGCAGCAACAGGTGGAAAGCCTGCTGCCCCTGCTGCCGCAGTCCATGGACACGGACCTGATCGCGGCGCTGTACCAGTGGGCGGTGCTGATGGTTGAGGGCCAGCGCTCGGATGCCACGGTGGCGCGCTATTACCGCAACCTGCGCCATCAGGCGGTGGGCTGTGGGGTGAATTTTCCCGCCCTGCCCGAGGCCTGA
>JBPOIS010000159.1:0-8361 GCA_052034295.1 Pseudomonadota bacterium | reverse complement strand
TTTTGTGCTTATTTGAACCCCAGCACATACTGCAGATAGCCCGCCAGTGCGCCGGTGACGCCGCCCAGCACGATGAGGATCCACTCGTCTTCCTGGAAGGCCGGGCGCAGCAGGCTCTGGAACTCCGGAGGCGACAGCGCGCGGATGCGGTCACGGATCAGGCCAAAGATTTTTTCGGCCCGGCTGTGGTTCAGCACTGGGTCAGCCACCGGCCCCATGGTCGCCTGAATGGATTTTTCCACCAGATCGACCTTGAGCTGGGCAAAATTCTTCGGCCCCAGCCCCAGCTGCAGGGTGGTGCGCACCAGCGGCGTGCTCAGCGCCTGATTGATGTGGCGCTTGATGATGCGCCGGGTGCGGTCAGCATAGGGACCGTACATCATTTCCTTCATGATGTTGTGCAGGGTGATCAGCTCATGGGTGGTGATCCCGGCAAACACCTCGGCCACTTCGGCCTGGCGGCGCATGAATGCCCCGTGCAGGGTGTAGGTGCCCAAGTGCGGCACACAGGGGCGAATCCACGGAAAGCCCTGCACCCGCTTGACCAGCTGCGGTGCGCGGAAGCGCACGGGATCCACCGGATTGAACACCATCCAGATGGCGATCCAGTTGGTCAAAAAGCCCCACAGTGCGGCCCAGAACACGATGGTCCAGTGCCACGGCACCACCAGCCAGATGCCCATCTGCAGGATGCCAAAGGCAAAGCCAATCACAAAGCTGATGTGCCAGATGAAATTGATTTCCTTCTGGCCGACCTTGAGGAACATGCGCACCATCAGCGCCCGGTCGTTTTCCATCTGCCGCACCACCATGCCACGCATGTCGACCAGATTTTCGACGCTGTAGGTCAGCTCGGTGACCAGCTCGCGCAGCACCTCGGGCAGCTGCTGGCGGGCCTGCGCGTAGATGCGCCGCTTGATGGCGTAGGGGAGGTTTTCCCAGAGCAGCGCATGGCGCTCGTACATCAGGTCATCGATCAGCTCATCAAGGTCGCCTTCGATGGCTTCGCTGAGGTAGGCGGCCATTTCGTCCGGGTTCATGGCTGCAAAAAATTCCTGCAGCGAGCCCAGCTTGGACAGGGTCTGGTCCACGATGATGCCGGAAATCTTGCCGGCCTTGCGTGGTACGATGCCCTGCCAGCCCAGCGGCAGCGGCCCCAGCCGCAGTCCCCAGAAATCCAGCGGATAAAACACCATTTTCAGGGCCATCCACACGTGCAGCCAGGTGACCGTGGCGGCCACCGGTGCAATGGTGATGAAGCCCCAGAAATCCGGCCGACTGCGCAGTGCGTCCCACCACTCCATCAGTCACCCGCCCTGTGCTGGATCAGCGTCGCGTGCATGCAGCGTTCCTCAGAACAGACCCACGTTGAAGTTGGCCGCGAAAATGATCATCGGGGTGGTCTTGCGCTGGGTGCTGCCATCCTTTGAAGTTTTGGATTCGCCAAAGGCCAGCGCCACACTGCCCGAGGCCAGCAGTTCATTGCGCAGCGAAAGGTAGCTCAGCTCCACGCCCCCGCCCAGCCGGTTGTAGCGCTCGCCATCGAGCACGTCATCCTTGATGTGGCCAATGAAACCGCCCAGATAATAGCCGTTCTTGTCCACCCCGGTGTAGGCATACGGATAGCGCCAGCCGAGCTGGCCCGCCACGCCATCGCCCTTGTAGTACTGGCCCACGCGGGCATAGACGTTGCCATAGGGGGTGGGGGTTTCTGCGCTGGCATAAATAAAACTGTTGGCAAAGCCGCCACCCACATACAGGGTGGAGAGTTTTTTGATGTCTGGCCGGGTGCGGTCCCAGCCCAGTGTGTCCAGAATGTCGGCATGTGCCAGTGGGGTCACCATCAACAGCGCGCCCAGTACGGCGGCATATCCCTGCGGTTTCATCGTCCTGCCCTGTTTTGAGTTCAAATGGTCCAGAAAAGGCAGCAGCTCTGCCCTGCCCCAAATGACAGGACTGTAGCAGAAAACGGCTGCAGTGGGCCGTTTCCAGCACTGCCGGACGAGTTTTTTTCAACCACCCACAGGCACGGTGCTCAGCCCGGCAGGACCACCGCGGTACCAGCAGGCCGGTTCGGGCGGGCCCAGCTGCCCACCAGCATGCCGACGATGGCCAGCACCAGTCCAGCCAGCTGCGGGGGACAGACCCCGGCCCACTGGCCCCAGCCCATCAGCGCCCAGCCTGTGCTGCCTCCCCAGCTGCGCTCCAGCAGCTCCATCGCCACCCAGCCCAGACTGCCCAGGGCAATCGACAGCAGCGCCCCGCCCAGACTGGCCCGCTTCCAGTACAGTCCGGCTGCCAGCGGCACAAAGGCCGCACACAGGGTGACTTTGTAGGCGTTTTCGACCATCTCAAAAATGGTGGCTTTCTGGGTCATCTGGTAATAGGCAAACACCATCACGAACACGCCAAAACACATCACCGTGTTGCGCACCAGCGACAGGAACGCCTGATCGTTTTTGGGCCTGAGGATCGGCTTGAGCAGGTTTTCACTGAAAATGGTCGAGGGTGCCAGCAGCGTCCCCGACGCCGTGCTCATGATTGCCGACAGCAGTGCCCCGAAGAACAGCACCTGTGCCGCCACCGGCGTGTGCTGCAGGATCAGGCTGGGCAGCACCATCTGCGAATTGCCGCCTTCACCCAACAGTTTGCCGACCATCTCCGGGGCCACCAGAAACGCCGTGTAGGCCAGATAGATCGGCACGAAGGCAAACAGCAGATACAGGACCCCGCCCAGCACGGCAGCGGTACGGGCGGTCTGTTCGTTTTTGGCCGACATCACCCGCTGGAACACGTCCTGCTGCGGAATCGAGCCAAAGCCCAGCGTCACCAGCGCCCCGACAAACCCGAGAACACCGGCCAGATCAGCCTTGGGCAGCATCTCGAACTTGCCGTGCGCGGCCGCATGGCTGACCACGGTACTGACACCGCCCTCCACCTGCCCGGTGACCACCCAGGCGATGTACAGCAGGCCAGCCACGATCAGGGTCATCTGGAAAAAATCAGTCATCGCCACCGACCACATGCCCCCGTATAGGGTGTAGATGATCACGATGACCGCACCGATGAACATGCCCTGCACTTCGCTGATCATGCCGTGGCTGATCACATTGAACACCAGCCCCAGCGCGGCCATCTGTGCCGCCACCCAGCCCAGATAGGAAATCATGATCGCCACCGAGGTGATCACTTCGACACTGCGGCCATAGCGCTGCCGGTAATAATCGCCGATGGTGATCAGGTTCATCCGGTACAGCGGCACCGCAAAAAACAGCCCCACCAGCACCAGACACAGCGCCGCACCGAACGGATCAGCGACGATCCCGGCCAGCCCCTCATTGATGAAGGTCGAGGATGTGCCCAGCACGGTCTCGGAGCCGAACCAGGTGGCAAACACCGTGGCCAGGGTGATGTACAGCGGCAGCGAACGGCCGGCCACCACATAATCCCGGCTCGAATGCACCCGCCGCGCGGCATACACACCGATGCCGATCGACACCAGCAGGTACACCACCACACTGACAATCAGGATCTGATCACTGGAACTGAACATCGCTGCAACGCTCTCCAAAAAAACCGCCTGAGCGGCCAGACCCTGAGGGGCATCCCTGACCGGCGGACGATTTTAATCAAATCACCGGCTGATGTCGTTGTTTTTGATTGCCATTGGTCACTTGCTGCCGCGCCTGTCACCCAGGCCATCGGACCGGCTCCATTGAGCCGGCTGGCGAACCCGTTTAGACTGGGGGCCTTCCTGCACCGTACCGCCATGAAACGCCCCGTCCCCCTCAAGAACAACCATGCTGAACAGGCCCTGTTCCGCCGCCGTCTGGCTGTGGCGATTGGCCTGATGCTGACCGGCATGGCGCTGCTGGTGACCCGCTACGCCTGGCTGCAGGTGGTGCAGTACAGTCATTTTTCCACCGAATCCGACAACAACCGCATCAAGCTGATCGCCATCCCGCCCACACGGGGCTACATCTATGACCGCAATGGCATCCTGCTGGCCGACAATCACCCGGTGTTCACGGCGGTGGTCAGCAGCGAGGACAAATCGCGCATCCAGGCACAGCTGCCGGCACTGACTGCACTGCTGGAACTGACCCCGGATGATCTGGAAAAGTTCACCAGCCGCTACAAGCGTGCCACCGCCCTGGATCAGGTGGCCCTGAAAATCGACCTCAGCGAAGCCCAGGTGGCCCGCTTCAGCGAGCGGCGTGCCGAATTTCCCGGCGTGTCGATCCAGACCAAGATGACCCGGTTTTATCCGCATCACGAGCTGTTTGCCCACGTCATCGGCTATGTGGGCCGCATCAATGACAAGGAAGCGGCCAGCATCGACAAGGTCCGCTACGCAGGCACCGACCTGATCGGCAAGATCGGCATCGAAAAGTATTATGAAGACCTGCTGCACGGCAAACCGGGCTATCAGTACGTCGAAACCGACGCCCATGGCCAGATCCTGCGCCAGCTGGGCAGCACCGCCGCCGTGCGCGGCAATGACCTGTACCTGTCCATTGACTACGGCCTGCAAACCGTGGCCCAGCAGCAACTGGCGGGCCGCCGGGGGGCGATTGTGGCGCTGGACCCGGCCACCGGCGAAGTGCTGGCCTTTGTCAGCAACCCCAGTTTTGACCCCAACCCGTTCATTGCCGGGATCAAGAGTGCCGCCTATGCGGCGCTGCGCGATGACCCCGACCAGCCGCTGTACAACCGCGCCCTGCAGGGGCTGTATCCACCTGGCTCCACCATCAAGCCCTTTGAGGGCATGGGCGGGGTGCACTATGGGCTGGTGGACTGGAATTCACGCATTTATGACCCCGGTTATTTTCACCTGCCCAATGACGCCCACCGCTTCCGCGACTGGGCCAAGAGCGGCCACGGGGTGGTGGACATGGACAAGGCGATCGCCATGTCCTGCGACACCTATTTTTATGTGCTGGGCTACCGGATGGGCATTGAGCGCATGCACGCGTGGATGAGCCAGTTCGGGTTTGGCCAGAAAACCGGCATCGACCTGCCCAGCGAAAAAGCCGGGACCTACCCGTCACCGGCGTGGAAGGAAAAACGCTTCAAAAAGCCCTGGCTCCCCGGCGAAACCATCTCGGTCAGCATCGGTCAGGGCTATTTTGTGGCCACCCCGCTGCAGGTGGCGCTGGCCACGGCGATCACCGCCAATCAGGGCTATCACCTGCGCCCGCACCTGCTGCGCCGCACCACCGGGCAAGTGGTCCACCCGGTGCAGAACCAGCCCGATGGCCGCATCGCCTACAACGGCAAACCGGAAGACTGGCAGCGCATGCACCAGTCCATGGTCGGCGTGGTCACCCACGGCACCGCCAAGGGCCTGAACCGGGGCCTGCGCGGTTACCAGATTGCCGGCAAGACCGGCACCGCACAGGTGAAGAGCATCGCCCAGGGCAAGCGCTACAATGAAGCGCTGCTGAATGAACGCCAGTATGACCATGCGTGGTTCATGGGCTTTGCCCCGGCGGACCGTCCCAGCATTGCCGTGGCGGTACTGGTGGAAAACGGCAAGCACGGCAGCAGCACTGCCGGACCGATCGCCCGTGCCCTGTTTGACTACATGGTGCACCGCAAGGACAAAGACCCGATCCGCCCCGATGCCGCCGAGATGGCCCGCGCCCGCAACGCGCTGTTTCACCCGGTCCCACCCACCCCGGCGACGCCTGCCCCGCCGTCTGCACCGCCCCTGTCGGCCCCGCCCGCCGCCAGCGGCACCGATGAATGAACCGAGGACCTCCATGGCCAACCAGCTGCGCCTGATCGGCGGTGAATGGAAACGGCGCGTGCTGCGCTTTGAATCGGTGGCGGGCCTGCGCCCAACCCCGGACCGGCTGCGTGAAACGCTGTTCAACTGGCTGATGTGGGATCTGGCCGGGCGGCGGGTGCTGGATGTGTGCGCTGGCAGTGGGGCGCTGGGGTTTGAGGCGCTGTCGCGGGGGGCCACTCAGGCCACGCTGATTGAACCGCACCGGGCGCAGGCCCGACGCCTGCAGGACAACGCGCAGATGCTGGCCGCGCAAACACGCCTCATCGTCCTGAACCAGACCGCGCAGCAGGCCCTGCCCCGGCTACAGCGCGAGGCACAGCCGTTTGATGGGGTATTTCTGGACCCGCCGTACGCCCTCAACCTGTGGGCAGAATTGGCCCATCAGGTCGATCCCCTGCTGAGTGCGCAGGCGTGGATTTATGTGGAAGCCGACCGGCCGCTGGACACGCTGGGCCTGCCCGCCCACTGGACCCTGCAAAAAAGCACCAGAGTGGGACAGATTTTTGCGGGGCTGCTGCAGCGCAAGGCGCAGGAGACAGCGTCAGCATTGCCAGCAATCAATTCTGACAGGACTTGAGGGCCATGGTTTTCCGCACTGCATCCAGTTGCCCGCGAACGCTGGCCAGTTCGGCGGCCTCAATGCCATCCCCCTGCCCATACCCAATCCAGAAGGCCTGCATCTGGCTGGATTTCACCCGTTGCTCCTGGGCCATGGCCAACTTCCTTTCTCGCTCCACCAGATCATCCCGTTCCAGGGCCAATCGGTTACAGTCAAAAGGCTCATAGCGCAGAGTAGAAATATAGGAGCCCGTAATCTGGGAGGGCTGGGTGCTCATGTTCATGCAACCACTCAAGGCCAAGAAACAGCCGAATGTCAGAGTTGATTTAACTGCCACACCCATACCCGCAGATCCAAAAAGTCCCGTTCATCAACGATGATAGAGCTGTTTGAATGGCTTGAGCAATACTGCACTATGGGTATCAGGGCGGTTGATCCTGGGAAAAACCTTTTACCCTGGCCTCTTGTGCTTGGCCCAACGCTACCAGCCTCCCCAGTGGGCTTTCTGCAATAATCTGCCTACTCACCAAACACATACGACAGCCCGACACGTCCCCCCATATCACCACCGGCCATCCCCAGTGCCGCACTAAAGGCGGTGCGCTGGTCGCTCATCACCGTGGCCAGCCCCAGTGAAACGCCCGTAGCACCCTGATACTGCCCCAGCCCGCCATACACCGCGACCCGTCCCGGTGCCAGATGGGGAATGGGCTGCTGGGCAGCCAGCGCGATGGCCACGCCCCGGTACGCGGCATTTTCCACCGCGCTGACCCGGCGGTCTAGACGATCCAGACGCTGCCCCAGCCGGGCATCCTGAAGGCTCAGGTTACTGGACCACTGGTTCAGACTGGTGTTGAGCATGGCCACCTGGGCCTGGGCCTGGTCCATGCGGGCCTGTGCGGTTGCCTGATTCTGGTCCACCCGGGTGCCCAGACTGGCCACCGCCGCATCGGTGCTGTCCATCCGGGTGTGGGTCGCCGCCAGCTGGCCAAAATTCACCGCATCGGTCGCACTGCTGCCATTGAGGACACCTGTCACCCGCACCGGATTGCCCTGGGTGTCGGCAAACTGCGCGCCCCGGTCATCCAGCGTCAGGGCCGTGGAGGCCGTCCCCCCCTGCAGGGACAGACCCGTAGCACTGGCCTGCAGGCCATTGAGGTGACCCGCTGCATTCAGCACGCCCACCTGGGCCTCCGCCCCGGCCGCAGCAGTCTGGACCGTGGCAACGGCACGCCCTGCAGTGACATTCAGGGCGCTGGCCTGCACGCTCTGGGCCCGAACCGTGGTCCCTGACACCATCCCCCCCGCCACAAGGTCACCGGAGGCCGACAGGTTACCGCCCTGAATGGAGGTTTTTGCACCGGCCCCCTGGGCATCGGTGACCTGCAGGTGCTGGGTCAGGCTGTCGGTGGCGATGGCCGTTTCGGCATTCAGTTGGCCAATCACAGCCACATCCAGCTGGCCATACGAGGCACCGAGGATGCCGGCATTCAAAACCGCATTGACATTGACAAAGCTGGCCTGGAGCTCGTTGGCCTGAATTTCACCGGCACTGACCGTGTCGGCAGCCAGCCCCTCGGTGACCGACACCGCCCCCGCCAGCGGCATGCCCGCGGTATCGGTCACCGGACTGCCGCCCACAGACAGTCCAGCCTGTGCGGGCCCGGCCAGTGCCAGCAGGCCCACCAGCATCGCAATATCTTTCACCTGAGGATGCCCCATGTTGTTTCTCCTGCGTCAGAATCCCTCTGGCAGCATCCATCCTCCACACCGGGATTGCAACCAGCACATCAGCCCCTCCGTTAGCCCATCTCCCCACCCAGCCGCTCACGCAGGGCCAGCTCTTCGGCCAGCCGCTCGCGCTCGGCCTGCTCTTCTTCGGCCACCACCTGACGGGCCACAAAGATGATCAACTGCCGCAGCCAGCGGTGCGCCGGATGGTGGTGCAACAGCGGCGTCCAGGCCATTTTCAGCTCAAATTCCGGGATGTAAAACGGCGGATCCTTCA
>JBPOIS010000068.1:0-13603 GCA_052034295.1 Pseudomonadota bacterium | reverse complement strand
CCCGCCATCGCTCCTTCAAGGGCTTCATCAGCCATGTGCTGGCCGTGGTGACCGCGTATGCCTTCAGAACCAACAAGCCTAGCATGAGCCCCTGGAAGGCATAGCGTTAGACCAGATTGGGGTTATTTTAGGGATTTTGTTTTTCTTAAAAAAAAGCCCTGCACAGGGGCAGGGCTCTGGACGTTCCGGTCCAGCGGGCGATTAACGCTTGCTGTATTGAGGACGTTTACGGGCTTTGCGCAGACCGATTTTCTTCCGCTCGACTTCACGGGCGTCACGGGTGACGAAGCCTGCCTGGCGCAGGGCCGGCTTGAGGGTTTCATCTGCAGCGATCAGGGCGCGGGTGATGCCGTGGCGGATGGCACCGGCCTGTCCACCGATGCCGCCACCCTTGACGGTGACGATCACGTCATATTTGTCGGCCGCGTCGATCAGCTCCAGCGGCTGACGGACCACCATGCGCGCGGTCGGACGACCAAAATAGGTGTCCAGCGAGCGGTTGTTGATGGTGATGGTGCCGGTGCCTGCGGACAGGAATACGCGGGCAGTTGCGGTCTTGCGACGGCCAGTACCGTAGTTCTTTTGCATGGCGATTCCTTAGATGTCCAGGACTTGCGGTTGCTGGGCAGCATGCGGGTGTTCGCCACCGGCATACAGCTTCATTTTCTTGATCATGGCATAGCCCAGAGGACCTTTCGGCAGCATGCCCTTGACGGCGCGCTGCAGGACTTCTTCCGGCTTGTGGGCGATCAGCTTGGTGAAATTGGTTTCCTTCAGGCCGCCCGGGAATTCGCTGTGGCGATAGTACATCTTGTCCTGGGCCTTGTTGCCGGTCACCGCCACTTTTTCGACGTTGATGACGATGATGTAGTCACCGGTGTCGACGTGCGGGGTGTAGGAGGTCTTGTGCTTGCCACGCAGGCGGCGAGCAATTTCGGTCGCCAGACGACCGAGGGTTTTGCCGGAGGCATCGACGACGTACCAGTCGCGCTGCACTTCAGCGGGTTTTGCGCTGAGGGTCTTCATTGCACCTTACCTATTATCGTTGGTTTGTGGACACACAGCCCACAAACAGGGGGTTCACCAAAAGTGAAGGGCGAATTATACGGCGTTGCGCCAGGCAATTCAATCCACCCGGCCTAGTTGGCGCGGAACATGAAATACACCGCCCCGAGCAGGCACAGGCCCGCCCACAGGTAGTCGAGTTTCAGCGGCTGCCTGAGAAACAGCACCGCAAAGGGCACAAACACCGACAGGCTGATGACTTCCTGGAGGATTTTCAGCTGGGCCACGCTGTAGGCGCTGGCCCCGATGCGGTTGGCCGGCACCTGGAAGCAGTATTCCAGCAGGGCAATCGACCAGCTGGCCAGAATCGCCACCCACAGCGGCTGGTGGCTGAGGGTTTTGAGGTGGCCATACCACGCGTAGGTCATGAACAGGTTGGACAGGGTGAGCAGGAGCAGGGTTTGCGCCAGAATGGGCATGGTCAGCGTCCGGTTGCGGCAGCCAAAACGGCCATTCTACAAAAACAGCGGTGCCGCGCCCTCAACCCGGTGGGGCCGGGCTGGTATAGTGCGCAACAGTTGAAACAGCACGCCGGGGGCCGAGCAGATGCGTCCAATTGTATTGACCACAGGGGAACCCGCAGGCATTGGGGTGGACATCACGCTGATGCTGGCCCAGCAGCCCTGGCCGGCCGTGGTGGTGGTGCTGGCCGACCAGCGCCTGCTGGCGCAGCGTGCGGCTGAGCTGGGCATGATCATCCACTGTGAGCCCTATCAGGGCCAGACCCGGCCTGCCAGAGCTGCCCACCTGTATGTGCAGCAGGTGGACCTGCGTGCGCCGGTGGTGGCCGGTGAGCTGAATCCGGCCAATGCGCCGTATGTGCTGGACCAGTTGCAGCAGGCGGCACAGGCCTGCCTGTCCGGACAGGCCGCCGCGGTGGTCACGGCCCCGGTGCAAAAATCGGTCATCAATGACGCCGGGATGCCGTTCAGTGGCCACACGGAGTTTTTTGCCGAAGCGGCCGGGGTGGATCAGGTGGTGATGATGCTGGCCACGTCCCGGCTGCGGGTGGCGCTGGCCACCACCCACCTGCCGCTGCGGGCGGTGCCGGACGCGCTCACGCCGGATCTGCTGCGCCGGGTGCTGCAGATCACACTGCAGGATCTTCAGGAAAAATTTGGCCTGGCCCGGCCCGTGCTGAAGGTCTGCGGCCTCAACCCGCATGCCGGAGAAGGTGGGCATCTGGGCCGTGAGGAGCTGGAGGTGATTGAGCCAGTGCTGGCCGAGTTCCGCGCGGCAGGCCACGCGGTGGGCCATGCGCTGCCCGCCGACACGCTGTTTACCGCACAGGGTCTGGGCGGAGCCGATGCCGTGCTGGCCATGTACCACGATCAGGGCCTGCCGGTGCTGAAGTCACAGGGTTTTGGTGAGGCCATCAACATCACGCTGGGCCTGCCCTTTATCCGCACCTCGGTGGACCATGGCACCGCCCTGTCGCTGGCGGGCACCGGCCATGCCCAGTCCGGCAGCCTGCAGCGGGCGCTGGAAGTGGCCCTGGAGCTGGTGCAGCGCCAGAACGTCCGGACCGCGCTGCACGGGGAGGTGCACTCATGATCCAGCCCCTGAATCCCAAAGCCGAAGGCCACCACACCCGCAAGCGCTTTGGGCAGAATTTTTTGCAGGACACCCGGGTGATCGACCGGATCGTCCGCGCCGTGAGCCCGCGTGCCGGGGATCAGGTGATCGAAATCGGTCCCGGTCTGGGCGCGCTGACCGCACCGTTGCTGGCCGAGACCCGCCGGGTGGGCGAGCCGCTGACCGTGGTGGAGCTGGACCGCGATCTGGCTGCGGGGCTGGCCGGACGCATCCACGCGCAGCCCGGTGAGTTGCAGCTGATCGAGGCCGATGCACTGCGGCTGGATTTTCTGGGCCTGAAAAACCCGGAAAAGCGTCTGCGCATCGTCGGTAACCTGCCCTACAACATTTCCACGCCGCTGCTGTTTCACCTGATCGGCTGTGGGGCAGCAGTGCATGACCTGCATTTCATGCTGCAAAAAGAGGTGGTGGCGCGCATCACCGCCACACCGGGCAGCAGCGACTATGGCCGCCTGTCGGTGATGATGCAGTATCACGCCGGAACCGAATACCTGTTTGAGGTGCCGCCGGGGGCCTTCATGCCGCCACCCAAGGTCACCAGTGCGGTGTTCCGGCTGGTGCCGCATGCGGTGAAACCGGTACAGGCCCGTGATGAAGCCGCGTTTGCCCGGCTGGTGGCCCATGTGTTCACCCAGCGGCGCAAGACCCTGCGCAGCAGCCTGAAGGGCTGGATGGATGCCGGGGGCTTTGCGCGGGCCGGGGTGGACCCACAGGCGCGCCCGGAGGTGCTGGGGGTGGCCGAGCTGGTGGCGCTCAGCGACCAGTACGCTGCGGCACGGTCATCTGCGGGCGGAGGGATGGCATGAGCCGGTCGGGTCAGGATTATCTGGTCGGGGACCTGCAGGGCTGCCATGCGGCGTTTGTGGCCCTGCTGGAGGCCCTGCGCTTTGACCCGCAGCGGGACCGGCTGTGGCTGGCCGGGGATCTGGTGGCCCGGGGCGAGGATTCACTGGCGACCCTGCGGCTGGTGAAAGCGCTGGCCGACCGGGGCGCGGCACGGACGGTGCTGGGCAACCATGACCTGAACCTGATTGCCGCCTGGCGCGGGGTGGTGGCCGCCAAAAAAAAGGACCTGACCCAGCCGATTCTGGACGCGCCGGACGCCGGGGTGCTGATGGACTGGCTGCGCCGTCAGCCGCTGCTGCTGCGGCCTGACCCCCACAGTGTGCTGGTGCATGCCGGTCTGCCGCCCTGCTGGCAGGTGGCCGAGGCGCAGGGGTATGCCCGTGAGGTGGAGGCCGTATTGGCTGGCCCGCTGCCAGCGCTGGATGATTTTTTGGCACACATGTATGGCAACAGCCCGGATCAGTGGGAAACTTCACTCAGTGGACTGCCCCGGCTGCGGCTGATCACCAATTACCTGACCCGCATGCGCCTCACCGGGGCCAGTGGACGGCTGGAGCTGGCCTACAAGGCTGGACTCGAAGGTCCCTATCCGCCGGGATTCCGGCCCTGGTTTGAATGGCCGGTCCTGCCGCCACGGCCTGAGCGGGTGTTTTTTGGCCACTGGGCGGCCCTGCTGGGCGTCAGCGGGCAGGTGCAGGCGATTGCGCTGGATGGCGGCTGTGTGTGGGGCAATTGCCTGATGGCCTATCGGCTGTCCGATGGGCAGCGGTTCAGGTCCAGCAGCGGCTGTGGCGCATAGGCGCAGACCTGTGTGGCCTGCCAGCCCAGGAGGTGATGGCGCTGGAACAGCACGCGCAGCTGCCGGGGCTGCCCCAGCGTGATCGCATACTGGTGGGGAAAGTCAGCATAGGCCGGTTGCCAGGTGCTGGGGCTGTACTGGGCCAGCTGCAGGGACAGCAGGCGCGCCTGCTGTCGGCGCTGTTCGCGCTGTAGCCGGGGCCAGAGGTGTTTCAGGGTGCGCTGGCCGGGCCCGTGCCAGTGCGGCGGTGGTGCGTGGGCGGGCTGCAGCCGCAGCGAAGCCTGCACCAGGGTGTGCAACTGTGCGGATTGTTGCGACGGCGTCGCCTGACTGGTCGCAGGCGGCAACAACGCCAGCAGCTGGTGGCGGGTGGTCCAGCGGGGTTGTCCGTACAGGAGCCCCAGCGCCAGAACCAGTGTCCCCGCCAGCAGCAGCCAGCCTCTGGACCGGTGCCACAGCGTCCGATCCCGGCGCGCGACAGGGTTCTGGATCACAGTTCCAGCGCACCGGCGGCCATCAGGCAGGAAGCTTCAACTGGCAGACCCGGCCCACGGGCTCAGGGCTTGCTGGGGGCGATATTGTCGTGGGCAGCAATCTGCGCCTTCATTTCGGGTGGAATGGCGTCCAGCAGTTCCTTGTTGGATTCACGGATCCACACCTGGGTGCGGCCCAGCAGCGACAGGCCAATGTAGCCGCGCATCGACAGCCGGCGCCCATCTGCACTCAGCTTGGCCTTGGAGTTGTAGATGTTGCCGCTGAGCGGATCCAGAATGCGCCCCCCGGCATAGAGGTTGCCGGTGCTGGTGTCCTGCATGCCCCACAGGGGTTTCATGCCGAGAATGCGCTGGTTGGTCCAGGGTTCGGGACAATGCTGGCAGAATTCCTTGGGGATGTAGTTGGGACGGGGGATGATCTTGACGATCTGGCCGGTGTAGGTGCCGTTCTTGTCCCGGTAGATGTGCACCAGGGCCTTGGAAAACCCGGTGCGGTCGTCCACCGTGCGCCAGATGCCCGTGATGTCTTCAGCCCAGCCCAGCATGGGCAATGCTGCCAGCGCCAATGCAGTGACCATTTTCTTAGCCTTGTTTTTGGCCTGATTGGAAAACAACATGGCTTTTCCTCAGTCTTGAACACTCTGTGTTTTCATCACAACACAAAAGAAACCATTGCATTGTTGTTTTCTGTTGTCAAATTCAGAGGACCAAAGGCACCCAGCAGGCGGTGAGCAGCCCGTTGACGGCCATGCCGAAGGCCGCATAGCGTCCGGCCACTGCCCCCCGCTGCCAGGCTTCCACCGTCCCAATCGCATGGGCCGCCAGCCCCAGCGCCAGTCCTGCCGCGCGCTCATCGTTGAGGTTGCGCAGCAGCCATGGCGAGGCTGCGGCACCGATCAGGCCAGAGACGATCACGATCAGCGACACCAGTGCGGGCGGCGAACCGATGATGGCGGCAATGTTCAGGGCAATCGGGGTGGTCACGGCGCGGGTGGCAAAGGCCAGCACACTCGGCTGTGACAGCTGCAGTCCCCAGGCCAGCGCCATCGGCAGCGCGACCCCGGTCAGCGTGGCCAGGCCCAGCAGGCGGATCAGTGGTCGCCGGGGCAGGTCATCAAAACGCATCGCTGCCAGCGGAATCGCCAGCGCCACGGTCACATAGCCCAGCAGGTGATTGAAAAAAGGCCCCACCACCCGGAAGTACTCGGCATAGGGCCAGCGCATCAGCGCCAGCGCAGCCACCAGCACCAACAGCGCCACCACCACCACTGGCAGGCGGGGAAAATGCCCCCCCAGCCAGCGCGCCAGCGCATGACAGGCCAGCGTCAACAGCACCCCGACCAGCCACATCAGCATTTGCGGGCCTGCTGCGAGGGGGCAGGCGGCGACAGCCAGCGCCGGGCCAGCCGGGCATAGACCCACAGCGGCAACAGCGTGCTGACCAGCATCACCGTGGCGATTTTCCACAGTTCGGCGCCCAGTTGCCCCATCAGCACAGCTGCCCCGGCGGCAATCGGCAAAAACGCCAGGGCACTGTCCTTCATCAGGCGGTTGCTGCCTTCAATCAATGGCGCGGGCAGGCCACGCCAGTGTTTCCACAGCAGCAGCCCCGCCAGCAGCGTGAACAGCCCGAGCAGGTTGCCCAGATTGGCGTGGCCCCAGCGGCTGGCCAGCCACACCGCCAGCTCGCGCACACTGACCACCAGCAGGGCCACCCCGAGCAGGGGACGCCAGGCGTTCATGATTCGGGCACCTGCAGGTCGGCAGGGGTGGGGACGGACTCAGGCTGTTCAAAGGCCTCAGGCACCGGACGCAGTTGCGCAGCCTGTGCCGGAGGCAGCACCGCCTCGGGCGACACCCCCGCCTGGCCCAGCAGTTGCGCCAGCCGCGCCGCAGGCAGGGACACGCTGACCTGTTGCTGGCCCGTGTCGGTCAGGCTGGCCTGCTGCACCACCCCCAGCGCATACAGGCGGTGCAGCAGCTTGCCCTGATCAAAGCCCAGCAGCAGGTCAAACCCCTGCACCTGTCCCGCCAGTCGCTGCGCCACAGCGGCCTGCAGCAGGTCAATGCCGAGTGAGCGCTGCGCCGACACAAAAATCCGCTCCGGTACGCCGGGTGCCACTTCGAACACCGCTGCGGCATCACCGCTGAGGTCAATCTTGTTGTACACCTGCAGCACCGGGGCGCTTGCACCAATGTCACTGAGCACCTGATCGACGGCCTGCATCTGTTCAAAGCGTTCCGGACTGGCGCTGTCGATCACATGCAGCAGCAAATCGGCTTCCAGTGTTTCTTCCAGCGTGGCGCGGAAAGCGTCCACCAGCTCGTGCGGCAGGTCACGCACGAAGCCCACGGTGTCGGCCAGCACCACGGGCCCCAGTCCCGGCCAGTCCAGCCGCCGCAGGGTGGGGTCCAGCGTGGCAAACAGCTGATCGGCGGCATAGACTTCACTGCCGGCCAGACGGTTGAACAGAGTGGATTTGCCAGCGTTGGTGTAGCCCACCAGAGAAATGGACGGCACGGCCGCCTTCTGGCGGGCCGCCCGGCCCTGCTGGCGGGTCTGGCGTACTTTGGCCAGCCGCTCTTTCAGGGCGGTGACGCGGTGGCGCAGCAAACGCCGGTCGGTTTCCAGCTGGGTTTCGCCGGGACCGCGCAGGCCAATGCCGCCTTTTTGCCGCTCTAGGTGGGTCCAGCCGCGCACCAGACGGCTGGACAGGTGTTCCAGCTGGGCCAGTTCGACCTGCAGTTTGCCCTCAAAGGTGCGTGCACGCTGGGCAAAAATGTCCAGGATCAGGCCGGTGCGATCGACCACCCGGCACTGGAATTCCTTTTCCAGGTTGCGCTCCTGGGCGGGCGTTAGCGGGTGGCTGAACATCACCAGGTCGATGTCATCGGCCTTCACCTGGGCGGCGATTTCCTGGGCCTTGCCTTCACCGATCAGCAGCCGGGGATCGGCACGTGAGCGATTCACCGGGTATTCACCGAGGATCTGCGCCCCGGCTGACTGGGCCAGCAGGCGGAATTCCTCCGGGTCATGCTGTGGACCGGGGTAGACGGTGACATGGATCAGCAGGGTGCGTTCACCGCCCTGGTGGCGTTCAAACAGCTCCAAAAAAGCGCCTTCTGGTGTCAAAAACAGGCTGTCATGATAATCCTTTTCACCGTGTGCTGTGCCAGAACCCTACACAAATTCATGGTGTACGGCAGGCGGGGCGTTTTATAGTGGAGCGCAGGTTCTTGGACACAGTGGGGCAGCAGCAGGACGTCATGCGTGATGCAACAGCAGATTTTTCACTGGGGCAACTGACCCAGCGCCAGTTGCGGCGGTTGCGCCGGGCCGGTGGACTGGCCTTTGCCATGGGGTATGGGTTTGCCATGGTCACCACCAGCGGGGCGATGTGGAACCCTGGACAGGGCAAGCATGTGGTGTTGGTGCAGCGCTTTTGCCGGGCGCTGTGTCAGGCCATGGGCGTACAGCTGATGCTGCATGGGCCGGTGCCCCGCCAGCAGGCGCTGTGGGTGGCCAACCACATTTCCTGGCTGGATGTGGCGGTGATCGGAGCCAAGGCGCGGGTGTTTTTTCTGGCCAAGGCCGAGATTGCCCGCTGGCCGGTGATGGGGGCGCTGGCCCGCGCGGGCGGCACGCTGTTCATCCAGCGCGGTTCGGGCGATGCCGGTTCGGTGGCGCAGCAGGTGGCAGATTTTTTGCGGCAGGGCATGCCGGTGTTGTTTTTTCCGGAAGCCACCACCACCGATGGCCGCACCGTGCGCAAGGTGCATGGCAAGCTGCTGGCCGCCGCCCTGCAGACCAGGACCCCGATTCAGCCGGTGGTGCTGTGCTATGTGAACCAGCAGGGCGGGCTGGATTTGCGTGTGCCCTTCGTGGATGACATCACCATGGCCGAGCATTTGTCCGAGATGCTGGTGCATGACCCGGTGACTGCCCATGTGCAGGCGCTGGAGCGCATTGACCCGACCGGTCATGATCTGGAGAGCCTGCGCCTGCTGGTGCAGAGCCGGTTGCAGGATGGCCTGCAGGCCCTGCATCGCCGGGTGCTGAACCCCCAGGCGCTGGCTGAGCTGTACGGTGACCGGGAAGCCGCAGAATGATCCCTGCCCAATAAAGGAGGCGCCATGGTCTTGCAGCCGGAGCAGGTGACCCTGATCACCACCGCGTTTTATGCGGTGTATGGCACAGGGCTGGTGTGGATGGTGGTGATGGCAATTCGCCGCACCCTGCTGTCCCGCACCGCCTACCTGCAAAAATCCTTCATCCAGATGCTGATTTTTTACAGCCTGTATGCCTTCTGGCTGCTGATCCCGTTCAGCCTCTGGCTGAGCCTGACCGGGCAGATGGGCTGGGCGGTCAGTGGGCCAGTGCTGCTGCTCAGCCTGCTGATCGTGTATGCGCGCTTCATCGAGCCCAACCGGCTGGTGGTGCGCCATCACCACATTCAGCTGGAAGGGCCCAGGCCCCTGCCCCGTCCCCTGCGGGTGGCGGTGCTGGGCGATTTGCACATTGGCCTGTTTTCCGGACAGCCGCGCCAGTTGCGCCGCATCGTGCGGGCGGTGACGGCGCAGCAGCCGGATTTTGTGGTGGTGGCCGGTGACTGGACCTACGAGCCAGGCGATGATCTGGCCGGCAAGCTGCGCCCGCTGGCGGCGCTGAACGTGCCAGTGTATTCGGTGCCGGGCAACCACGATGAAGAGGAGCCGGGCCCGCCGATCCAGCAGGCCCTGCGCGATGCCCTGGATCTGAATGGCATCCAGCCGATTGAGGATTGCTGGCTGGATCTGGATGATGTGCTGCTGGCCGGCACCGGTGACCTGTGGGCGGGCAAGGCCCAGCTGGGCTATCTGCGGCAACTGCCGCTGACCAAGCCTGTGCTGGTGCTGTGCCACAATCCGGACACCGTGGACATGGTGCCGGAGGGACTGCCGTACCGGCCACTGATGATCTGTGGCCACACCCACGGCGGACAGGTGTTTTTGCCGTGGGCCACCCAGTGGGTGCTGCACAAGGAGTCCAAATACGGGTTCCGGCGTGACCTGTACCAGTTCGACCGGGCACAGATCTTTGTGACCGCAGGTACTGGCATGGTGGCGGCCCCGTTCCGGTTCCGGGTGCCGCCCTGTGTGGACATTCTGGAGCTGCGCTGACGCCAGCGCAACTCAGGCCCTCAGGAAGCGTTCGGGTGCATCAGGCTCAGGTCGATGTGCACCTGCAGCACCACCCCGGCTGGTCCGCTGATGTCACACATGCGGCCCACTTCGGTGTCTTCACCGTCTTCCGATTTGAGCTCGGAGGTGCATTTCAGGGTCACGGACTGGCCGGCCACCGTGCCGGTGACGCCCTTAGAGGCGCCTTCCACGTCTGCGGTCAGCACGCTCTGGCCATTGGATTTCAGCTCATAGCTGTCATCGCCAAAGCTGCCAGGCGTCATGCAAAACTGCAACGGGGCATCGCCGAGCTTGCCGGCGGTGGCGCTGCTGCAGCCCCCGCTGGCCTTCAGGTTTTCGGGGGCCGCCTGGGCAGTGGCGCTGAGCAGTCCCAGCAACAGGGCGGGCAGGATGGATTTGATCATGGCTACAGGCACTCCGGGGGACAACGGACAGGAAAGCCGCGCCGCCAGGCCGGAAGACCGGCGGGCGGTGAATGCGTCTTAATTTGCTTAAGGGTGTCAGTGTAATCAGATTGACACCGGCCCGGCAGTTTTGGGGATGACTGTCCAGTCTGACCGATGGATGGCAGGGGTGAAAACAACCTGTTGCGACGGCTCGGCAGCAGCCACCTGCTTCTGCCTGAGCGCTGACCCCAGGCCCGGTGCAGCCACGGGACCAGCGCCAGCGGCTGGCCTGCGGTTTTTTCAGGCAAAAGCGGTGGGAACGTCGCTGGGGGTCGGATGGTTTTTTTAAAAAATCCATGGATGCCGACACGGCGGCATGGCTGGGCAGTCTGGCGCGCCGCCACGGCGCAGCCCGCTGAGCCGTGGTTTCAGGCGGCCAAAGCAGCTGCACGGGCCGGTTGGATCGCTGTTGCATGCCCCTGCCGCGGATGGACCATAAAAAAACCCCGCCGCAGCGGGGTTTTCTGACCTGAGTCAGTCGGGGCGATTAGCCGCCGAACTGGTTCATGGTGTTTTTGCTGTCGTCGCCAGCTTTCAGGGCGTTGTCACCGGAGAAGATCTCTTTGTGGTCATCACCGATGTCCGAACCGGCCATGGCCTGGTGCTTGACGCAGGCGATGCCGCCACGGATTTCCTTGCGCTGTACGCCAGCCACGTAGGCCAGCATGCCTTCGTCGCCGAAGTAACCCTTGGCCAGCTCGTGGGTGGACAGGGCAGCGGTGTGGTAGGTCGGCAGGGTGATCAGGTGGTGGAACACACCGGCTTCACGGGCCGCATCGCGCTGGAAGGTGCGGATCATTTCGTCAGCCGCAGCAGCCAGTTCGGTGTTGTCGTAGTCAGCGCTCATCAGCTTGGCGCGGTCGTAGGCGGACACGTCCTTGCCTTCCTTGACCCAGCGGTCATAGGCTTGCTGACGGAAGTTCAAGGTCCAGTTGAACGACGGGCTGTTGTTGTACACCAGCTTGGCGTTCGGGATGACTTCCTTCACACGGTTGACCATGTGGGCGATTTCGGCGACGTTCGGGGTCGGGGTCTCGATCCACAGCATGTCAGCGCCGTTTTGCAGGCTGGTCACGCAGTCCAGGACCACGCGGTCGATCTGGGTGCCTTCACGGAACTGGTACAGGCCGGAAGCCAGACGGGTCGGGCGGTGCAGCTTGCCGTCACGCTTGATCAGGATTTCGTCGTCAGCAGCTTCGCTGATGTCGATTTCCTGGGTGTCCAGGTAGCTGATGTACTGGGACGCGATGTCGCCTTTTTGCTTGCTGACCGGGATTTTCTGGGTCAGGTCGGCACCTTCGGAGTCGGTACGGGCAACGATGACGCCTTCATCAATGCCCAGCTCCAGGAAGGCAAAGCGGACGGCGTTGATCTTGGCCAGGAAGTCTTCGTGCGGGACGGTGACTTTGCCAGCCTGGTGGCCACACTGCTTGGCATCGGAGACCTGGTTTTCGATCTGGATGGCGCAGGCACCGGCTTCGATCATTTTCTTGGTCAGCAGGTAGGTGGCTTCTTCGTTGCCAAAACCAGCGTCGATGTCAGCAATGATCGGCACCACGTGCGATTCGAAGTTGTCGATCTGCGCTTCGATCTCCTTGACCTTGGCGGTGTCGCCAGCGGCTTCGGCTTTTTGCATGGCGCGGAACAGGTCGTTCAGTTCGCGGGCATCAGCCTGACGCAGGAAGGTGTAGATCTCTTCGATCAGGGCCGGCACGGAGGTTTTTTCGTGCATGGACTGGTCGGGCAGCGGGCCAAACTCAGAGCGCAGGGCAGCCACCATCCAGCCGGACAGGTAGATGTAGCGCTTGCTGGTGGTGCCAAAGTATTTTTTGTTGGCAATCATTTTTTGCTGGGCAATGAAGCCGTGCCAGCAGCCCAGCGACTGGGTGTATTTGCTGCTGTCGGCGTCGTACTCAGCCATGTCCTTGCGCATGATGGCTGCGGTGTACTTGGCGATGTCCAGACCGGTGCGGAAACGGTTCTGAACGATCATGCGCGCTGCATCTTCCGGGTGAATGGCGCCCCAGGTGCCGCCCAGTTTGGCTTTGACGGCGCGGACGTGTTCCAGAGCAGACTGATAGGTACCCATCAGGAGTTCCTCATGCTTGTGAAAAAAAAGCCAGTTGCCCGCAAAGCCTTGATGAAAATTGACTTAAGGGACAGCCTGACGATGGGCGAAGTCTAGAGTTTGTGGCATAATTTAGCCAATTTATCATCTTGATCTTCGGTATTTATTTCATGAATCTGGAACGGGTTGACCTGAATCTGCTCATCTATCTGGATGTTTTGCTTCGGGAAAAAAACGTCACCCGCGCGGCGGAGCAGCTGGGGGTGACCCAGCCCGCCATGAGCAACATCCTGCGCCGGCTGCGCACGCTGTTCAATGACCCGCTGCTGATCCGCTCCAGTGAGGGCATGGCCCCGACCGAGCGCGCCCTGCAGCTGCAGCCGCGCATTCGCGCCTCGCTGGCCGAGCTGTCGCAGATCCTCGAGCCGCAGACCGAGTTCCGGCCCTACACCAGCAACCGGGTGTTCCGCATCATGTGCTCGGACTATGCCGAAGCCACGCTGGTGCCGCGTCTGGTCAAGGCGCTGCGCAACGAGGCGCCGAATGTGGTGCTGGATTTTCTCACCCCGTCTGATGTGTCCTACCGCGATATGGAGCAGGGCAAGGTCGATCTGGCCATCAACCGCTTCAATGAAATCCCGCAGTCGTTTCACCAGGTGCTGGTGTGGCGTGACAGCTTTAGCTGCCTGCTGTCGGCCAGCAGTCCGGTGCTGCAGCATTTCACCCTGAAAAGCTATCTGGAGGCCCAGCACATCTGGGTATCCAAGACCGGCATGGGTGTGGGCTTCGGGGTCAATCCGGACAAATCCGGCGGACTGGGCTGGATCGATCAGGCGCTGGACCGGATCGGCCAGAAGCGCCACATCAGCATTTTTACCCGGCATTATCAGATGCCGGCCTTGCTGGCGGCCAATGCCGACCTGATTGCCACGCTGCCCAGCCGGGTGGCGCGCCTGCAGGCGGAAAATCCGCTGATTGTGGTGAAGGATCCGCCGTTTTACATCCCGGAATTTGAGCTGAAAATGGCCTGGACGCCGCTGTTGCACCACCATCCGGCGCACCGCTGGCTGCGGCAGTTGATCATCTTTGTGGCCCGTCAGGTGGTGGC
>JBPOIS010000069.1:0-12894 GCA_052034295.1 Pseudomonadota bacterium | reverse complement strand
CGCGCCACTGGGGTGCACGACGGTGGCCTGGCAAAAACGCCCTTCCTCATCACAACTGGCAAAGCCCAACCCATCGCGGATGTCCACCAGGGGCAGGCGGCTGTACAGGGCGGTGCCCGCGTAGCCGGGACGCTGGGCCGGAAACAGGTGGGTGTACCACAGCGGTGGCTTGTGCGCGTCCAGCCATTGGTGGGATTGCAGGCGGGTTTCCTGCAGACAGAACACGTCGGCGTCACTGGCCTGCATCCAGTCCAGCACACCCTTGCTGTGGGCAGAGCGCAGCCCGTTCAGGTTCAGGGAAACGACGCGGAGGTAATTGGACTGCAGGGCTGATTGATGGGGTAGTAACATAAATAGCTCCGGACGAGAGATTTCAGGAGGCTTCAGGCGATACTTCAAAGCATAACAAATCCTGTTTTTCATTAAAACAACCTGTATATTGTTTGATTATTGTTTTTGTGATATAATATAGTATTTATTTAACGCGCTTAGGTCAGGGTGGGGTGTTTATAAATGAGTCGAAAGGAATTTATTGAAGCAAATGGGGCGACCTGTAAAAACTGGACTTGGAGCTGGTCCTTCGTCAACCATGAGGAGAAATTCATTATTTTTGGAGCATGGGATATACATTGGGATCCTGTGCTGGGTAATCGCAAAATAGCCATTTTAAGCAAGGATTGGGAGCGGAGCGAGAAAGGTAGGAGACAGCCGGGGTATGCTCAGGCGCTTGAGCATATTCGCTTGGTTGAAGAGGAGGGGTATCGGTTGAAAATTTTTAATATGAATTTTGCGAGACTGGATGAGCAGGATGCTCCTGCAAAAATAGAAGATTTTGAGCCCAAGCTGTATGATCGTGATTTAAAAAGGCAAGGCTCAGTTTGGTATGCGGTGTATTGATTGAAATGGGCCTTCATTTTTTGTAAGGCGACACGTTTTATTGCTGAATTTTAGCTCGTTGTGAGCTATATTTGCATTTGGAGTAAAGTCATGTCGGAATTCACCCCTGCCGCCCTGATCGACCTGTCACTGTCCCGGGGCGTGCTGCGTTTTGGCGAGTTTTCGCTCAAGTCCGGTCGCGTCAGCCCGTATTTTTTCAACGCTGGCCTGCTCAATGACGGCGAAGCCCTGTCGCTGCTGGCGCGCGGCTATGCCCAGAAGCTGATTGAGGCGGGCGGCAGTGTCGAGCTGATCTTTGGACCGGCCTACAAGGGCATTCCGCTGGTGGCGGCCACCGCCGCGACGCTGTCCACCGTGCACGGCGTGAACCTGCCGTGGGGCTTCAACCGCAAGGAGGCCAAGGACCATGGCGAAGGTGGCGTCCTGGTTGGTGCACCTGTGGCCGGCAAAAAAGTCTGGATCATCGACGACGTGATCACGGCGGGCACCGCCATCCGTGAGGTCATGGACCTGCTGCAAAACGCCGGGGCCGAAGTCGCCGGTGTGCTGGTGGCGCTGGACCGGCAGGAGCGCGGGCAGGGCGAGCGCTCGGCCATTCAGGAGATCGAACAGCAACACCAGATCCCGGTGCATGCGCTGATGACCCTGACCGATCTGATGAATTATCTGGCGGCTCAGGACCGTCAGGAGGATCTGGCGCGCATGCAGGCCTATCGCAACCAGTATGGGGTGTAAGGGGCCCAAAACGCCCCGGCCTGTCCTATACTGCAGCTCGCCTTTGACAACCCAACAGCAGGCCCGCCCATGCGCATCCTTGTGGTCATGGACCCGATCGCGTCCATCAACCTGAAAAAAGACTCCACCCTGGCCATGCTGTGGGCTGCGGCCCGCCGGGGCCACACGCTGGGCTATGCCGAACAGGGCGACCTGTACATTGACCGGGGACAGGCATTCGGACAGATTGCGCCGCTGCAGGTGTTTGAAAACACGGCGGACTTTTATCGTCTGGGGGCAAAAGGCACCGAGCGGCTGGCCAGCTATGACGTGATCCTGATGCGCAAGGATCCGCCGTTTGACCTGCGGTTCATTTACACCACCTACATCCTCGAACAGGCCGAGCGCGAAGGCGCGTGGATCATCAACAAACCGCAGAGCCTGCGTGACTGCAACGAAAAACTGTTTGCCACCCAGTTCAGCCATTTGATGGTGCCGACGCGGGTCAGCAGCGATCAGGCGCTGATCCGTGAGTTTCTGGCCGAGCAGGGCGACATCATCGTCAAACCGCTGGATGGCATGGGCGGCATGGGGATTTTTCGCCTGCAGGTGGGCAGCCCCAACATCGGTTCCACGCTGGAGCTGCTGACCGGGCTGGGCCAGTGGCCGATCATGGCGCAGAAATACATCCCCGAAATCGTCGATGGCGACAAGCGCATTCTGATGATTGATGGTGAGCCGGTGCCGTACTGTCTGGCCCGCATCCCGCAGGCCGGGGAAACCCGCGGCAATCTGGCCGCCGGTGGGCGCGGCGAGGCCCGGCCCCTGACCGCGCGTGACCGGGCCATTGCCGCCGAAGTGGGGCCGGTGCTGCGTGCCAGGGGTCTGGTGTTCGTGGGCCTGGACGTGATTGGCGATTATGTCACCGAAATCAACGTCACCAGCCCGACCTGCATCCGCGAGATCGACGCACAGTTTGGCACCTCGATTGCTGATGACCTGATGGCAGTGCTCGAGCGTGGCCGTGCTGCAACGCTGGCATGAAAATGTGAAATGGGTCACGGTTTGTTCTGGCGGTACACTTGGTTACATATTTATGAAGCCAATCCGGGCAGCGCAGGCGCTTGCTGCCCTTCATTGCCCGGCAGGGATCAGGCTATCATTTGCGGCTGTTTGAATGGGACAGGATGCCCCTGACCTCTCGACCTCTAGTGGACGCTGAACCGTGGTCAATGTTTCTCCTGCTGTTGCTTCTCCCCGCCGCGTGCTGATCATGGCGGCGGGTACGGGCGGCCATGTGTTTCCGGCGCTGGCCGTGGCCCGCGAGCTGCAGGCGCGCGGGGTCGAGGTGCACTGGCTGGCCACCCGTCAGGGCATGGAACACCGCCTGCTGGCCGATGCCGGGATTCCCCTGTATCCGATTGACATTCAGGGGGTGCGCGGCAATGGCCTGTTGCGCCTGCTGAAAACCCCGCTGATGCTGCTGGCCACCACCGTGGCGGCGATGGGGCTGATCCGCCGGTTGCGCATCGATGCCGTGGCCGGGTTTGGCGGCTATGTGACGGCACCGGGGGGGCTGGCGGCCCGGCTGTGTGGGGTACCGCTGGTGATCCACGAACAAAACGCCATTGCCGGGATGAGCAATCGCCAGTTGGCGCGGTTTGCCCGTTGGGTGCTGCAGGCATTTCCGGGGGCATTCCCGGCAGGTGAACGGGTGCAGACCACCGGCAATCCGGTCCGCGCCGAGATCGTGGCCGTGCCTGTCCCGGAGCAGCGCTATGCTGGCCGGACCGGGCCGATCCGTGTGCTGGTCATCGGCGGGTCGCTGGGGGCGCAGGCCCTCAACGAGCGGGTGCCGGTGGCACTGGGGCTGCTGGCCGCACAGGGCCATGCGGTGCAGGTGCGTCACCAGTGTGGTCAGGCGCAGGTGGAGGCCACCCAGGCCCGCTATGCGGCCGTGCCCGACGTACAGGCCGAGGTGCTGCCGTTTGTGCGCGACATGGCGCAGGCCTACGCCGACTGTGACCTGCTGATCTGCCGTGCCGGGGCGCTGACCGTGACCGAAGTGGCCACGGCGGGGGTGCCTGCGCTGTTTGTGCCGCTGCCGCATGCCGTCGATGACCACCAGACTGCCAATGCCCGCTATCTGGCCGATGCCGGGGCCGCCCTGCTGTGTCCGCAGGCCACACTGACCGCGGAGCATCTGGCCGGGGTGTTGCAGCCGCTGCTGGACCGGGCGGTGCTGCTGGACATGGCACAAAAATCCCGTCGGCTGGCCCAGCCACAGGCCACCCGTCAGGTGGCCGATGTCCTAGAATCTGTTTTTTCGGCTTAACCCAAAGGATGCCGTCCGCCCATGTCTGTTGATCACCCCAAGGCCAGCCGCCTGATCGAAATCCCCGAAATGCGCCGCATCAAGCGCATCCACTTCGTCGGCATCGGCGGGGCCGGCATGTGCGGCATCGCCGAGGTCCTGCACAACCAGGGCTACCGGGTGTCGGGTTCCGACCTCAAGGCCAGCAAGGTCACCGAACGGCTTGAACAGCTGGGGATGACGGTGTTCATCGGCCATCAGGCCAGCAACATCGACGGCGTGGATGTGCTGGTGGTGTCCACCGCCATCAACACCGACAACCCGGAAATCCAGGCCGCCATTGACGCGCGGATTCCGCTGGTGCGCCGTGCCGAGATGCTCGGTGAGCTGATGCGCTACCGGCATGGCATCGCCGTGGCGGGCACCCATGGCAAGACCACCACCACCAGCCTGCTGACCACCATGCTGGCTGAAGAAGGCCTGGATCCCACCTACGTGATTGGCGGCCGGCTGAACCGCAGTGGCACCAATGCCGCACTGGGGGCCAGCCGCTATCTGGTCGCCGAGGCCGATGAAAGCGATGCCTCGTTCATGCATTTGCAGCCGATGGCGGCAATCGTCACCAACATTGATGCCGACCACATGGACACCTATGGCGGCAGCTTTGAAACCCTCAAAGACACCTTTGTGCAGTTTTTGCACCTGCTGCCGTTTTATGGCCTGGCGGTGGTGTGTGGCGATGACCCGGTGATCCGTGAACTGCTGCCCCGGATTGGCCGGCCGGTATTGACCTATGGTTTTGAGGCGCACAACGCCATCCGTGCCGTGGACGTGGTGCAGGATGGCATGCAGACCCATTACACCGTGCTGCGCAAGGACCGCGAGCCGCTGCGGGTGACCCTGAATGTGCCGGGCCTGCACAACGTGCTGAATTCGCTGGCGGCCATCGGCATTGCCACCGACGAGGGCGTGTCGGATGCGGCGATTGCCCGGGCGCTGGAAGGTTTCAGCGGGGTGGGGCGGCGCTTCCAGATCCAGGGCGAGTTCCCGGTGGCGGATGGACTGGTCAAGCTGGTCGATGACTACGGCCACCACCCCAGGGAAGTCGAGGCCACCATCAGGGCGGCCCGCCAGAGTCACCCCGGTCACCGGCTGGTGATGCTGTTCCAGCCGCACCGCTACACCCGGACCCGCGATTGCTTCGAGGACTTCGTGGAGGTGCTGTCGCAGGTCGATGTGCTGCTGCTGCTGGAGGTGTATCCCGCCGGTGAAAAACCCATCGTCGGGGCCGACAGCCGCAGCCTGGCGCGCAGCATCCGCCTGCGCGGGCAGGTCGAGCCGATTCTGGTCGATCCGGTGGACAGCCAGTTGACCCCGGTGCTGCGCAGTGTGCTGCAGGGCGGTGACCTGTTGCTGACCCAGGGGGCGGGCAATGTGGGCAATATTTCCAATGAACTGGCGCGCCAGCAGCTGTTTGGCGCCGCAACACAGGATTGAGGCATGAGTGTTCAGAATCCCCAACGTTTTGGCCGGGTGGCGGTGCTGCTGGGCGGTTTTTCGGCTGAGCGCGAGGTGTCACTGAACAGTGGCCGGGCGGTGCTGGCGGCGCTGCAGCGGCAGGGGGTGGATGCCGAAGGTTTTGACCCGAGTGAACGTCCGCTGGCCGAGCTGAAAAGCGCCGGATTTGATCGCGCCTTCAACATCCTGCACGGTACCTACGGCGAAGACGGGGTGGTGCAGGGCGCGCTGGAGGCACTGGGCATTCCCTACACCGGCTGTGGTGTGCTGGCCTCGGCGATCGCCATGGACAAATTCCGCACCCGCCTGCTCTGGCAGTCGCTGGGCCTGCCCAACGTGCCCTATGTGGTGCTGAAGGACGACAGCGACTTTGCGGCGGTGGAGCAGCAACTGGGCCTGCCGCTGTTCGTCAAGCCTGCCGCCGAAGGCAGCAGCGTCGGGGTGGTGAAAATCAAGCAGCCGGGCGAGCTGGCGCAGGTGTATCCCAGCCTCAAGCAATACCATGGCGAGATTCTGGCCGAGCGTGCCATCACCGGGGGCGAATACGCCTGTGCGCTGGTGGGGGATCAGGCCCTGCCCAGCATCCGCATCATCCCGACCGGCGAGTTTTATGACTACGAGGCCAAATACCACCGCAACGACACCACGTACCAGTGTCCTTCTGACCTGAGCCCGGCACAGGAGGCCCAGATGCAGGCGCTGGCCCGCGCAGCCTTTGCGGCTGTGGGGGGGCGTGGCTGGGGGCGGGTGGATTTTTTGCGCGATGATGCGGGTGCCCTGTACCTGCTGGAGCTGAACACCGTGCCCGGCATGACCGACCACAGCCTGGTGCCGATGGCGGCCCGCGCGGTGGGCATTGATTTTGACCGCCTGTGTGTGCGCATTCTGGCGCAGACGCTGACCGACTGAGGACGCCTGCGCTGATGGCTGAGCTGCCCGAATTCCTGCGCCCGCGCCCTGCGGCGGCGGCCATGCCCGCGTCCACGCGGCCCAGGGCCGAACAATGGTCCTGGATGGCCAGCTGGGCGCTGCTGTGGTTGGCAGCGGCAGTGTTTGCAGTGGGGCTGTGGGCGCTGTGGTCGACCCTGCGCCATGAGCCGGTGGCGCGGCTGCGCATCGAGGGGGATTTGCAGCCTGTGCAGCAGCAGGTGTTGCAGGCGCAGTTGCAGCCGCTGGTGAACCAGGGCTATTTTGGCACCAACCTGACCACCCTGCGCGATGCCGCCCTGACCCAGAGCTGGGTGGATCGGGTGGTGGTGAGCCGGCACTGGCCGGGGGGGCTGGTGGTGCGGGTGTTGCCGCGCCATCCGGTGGCACGCTGGGGCAGTGGCCGCCTGCTGGACGACCGGGGCGAGGTGTTTGCCGAGGTGCAGCCGGTGCCCCATGCGGATTTGCCCCTGCTGCACGGGCCGCTGAGCCAGAGCCGCAACATCATGGCCCAGTACCTGCAGATCAACCAGTGGTTCGCCCCGCTGGGCCTGCGGCTCAAAGAGCTACACCTGACCGAACGCATGACCTGGTTCATGCAGTTTGACAATGGCCTGCGGGTGATCGTCGATCAGGAGCAGACCCAGGCCAAGCTGCAGCGCCTGAGCATGCTGGCGCAGGATGGCCTGCGGGTGGCCTGGCCCTTTGTCAGTGCGATTGATCTGCGCTATCGTAATGGGCTGGCCCTGCAGTGGAAATCCGGCCATCCCCCCCTGATCCAGAATGGGCATTTTGTACAGGCCACCCTGCCCGTGGCGCCGGTTTCTCCCTCTCCTTCTCTTCAGCCAGCCCAGCCATGAATGACCGCATCCCTTCCATCGTTGCCATTGATGTCGGCACCCACAAGATTGCCGTGCTGATTGGCCGTGTGCACGCCCCGGACCGCATCGAGGTGGTCGGCATGGCGCACGCCCGCAACCGGGGCATGAGCAAGGGCCTGATCACCCACATGGACAAACTGGTGGCCGACCTCAAGGAAGCCGTGGCCGAAGCCGAAGAGCGCGCTAACTGCCGCATCCACACCGCGTGGGTGGCGATTCCCAGCCCACAGCTGATCAGCCACAACGCCGCCGGGCGCACCGTGGTGCATGAGGGGGCTGTGACCACCACCGAGGTGGTGCGCACCCTGGAAGCGGCCAAGAGCAGCCATGTGCGCCCGGACCACTACCTGATCAATGCGGTGTCACAGGGCATGCAGCTGGATGAACAGGAAGAGTGGGTGGACCATCCGATTGGCATGGCGGCCAGCTTCGTCACCGGCTATTACCACCTGATGATGCTGCCGATCCAGACCATGCAGAACATGGAACGCGCCATGAAGGCCGCCAACGTCGGCATCGACCGGCTGGTGGTGTCCTCGCTGGCCACCGCAGAGGCCATGCTGCTGCCGGATGAGCGCGAATATGGCGTGTGCCTGATTGATCTGGGTGCAGGCACCACCAACGTCAGCGTGTACCTGCAAAAACAGCTGGTACTCAGCCACACCTTCCAGCTCGGCGGCGAGCGGGTCACTCGCGACATCGCCTCGGTGCTGCAGACCACCACCGAACAGGCCGAAAGCCTGAAGCTGCGCCATGGCTGCGTGGACCGCAAGCTGGTCAAGGCCGATCAGATGATCACCGTGCCGGGGGTGGGAGCCGCGCCGGGCCTCACCGTCAGTCGTCTGGAGCTGACCGACATCATCGCTGCGCGCTATGAAGATATTCTGGAGCGGGTCGCCCGCCTGCTGAACGATCAGGGGTTGACTGGCCTGCTGCAGCATGGGGTGGTGCTGACCGGTGAGGCCAGTCAGGTGGAAGGCCTGCCCGCGCTGGCGCGCCAGTGCCTGCAGGTGCCGGTGCATCTGGGCAACCTGCCCGCGGCCATTGAGGCCGCCACAGAAGACATGAAAATCGCCCTGAAGCGTCCGCTGTATGCCACGGCGCTGGGCCTGCTGCTGTACACCCAGAGTGAGCAGCGGCTGGCCGAAAGCCGGGCCGAGGAGGCCGCGCGGGGCAAACCGCTGGTGGAACGTCTGGTGGTCAGTCCCTGGCGGCGCACCATGGACCGGCTCAAACAGCTTTTTTAGGAGGAACCCGTCTGACGCTGGCTTGACAGTCGGCCAAAGCAGGTTCCATGCTTGATTTTTTTAGTCATGCAGCGCAGAGCAATCCGCTGCTGGGGTCAACAAGATGTCCAATATCCGACTGGTTGAAGATCACAAGCCCGCCACCGATGGCAATGCCCGGTTTACCGTGATTGGGGTGGGCGGCGGCGGCGGCAATGCCGTGGAGCACATGGTGCGCTCGGGCGTGCGCGGGGTGTCGTTCATCTGCGCCAACACCGACCAGCAGGCGCTGGCCACCATGTCGGCCCCCAAGATCATCCAGCTCGGTGTGCAGAGCACCCGGGGGCTGGGTGCCGGTGCCAACCCGCAAAAGGGCCGCGAAGCCGCCATCGAGGAAGAGGGTGCCATCCGTGAGGCCCTGCAGGGCTCGGACATGGTGTTTGTCACCGCCGGGATGGGCGGTGGTACGGGCACAGGCGCAGCGCCGGTGGTGGCGCAGATTGCCAAGGAAATGGGCATCCTGACCGTGGGGGTGGTGACCACGCCGTTTGCCTTTGAAGGCCGGCGCCGTTCCCGCGCGGCCGAGCAGGGCATCAAGGAGCTGGCCGAGCAGGTCGATTCGCTGATCATCATCCCCAATGAAAAACTGCTCACCGTCTATGGCGACATCACCATGGTCGAAGCGCTGAAAAAAGCCGATGACGTGCTGCTCAACGCTGTGCGCAGCATCTTTGACCTGATCATCAACCATGGCCAGATCAACCTTGACTTTGCCGACCTCAAGACCGCCATGAGCACCCGTGGCTTTGCCATGATGGGCATCGGCTCGGCGCGCGGCAACAACCGCGCCCAGCAGGCCGCCGAAATGGCCATCAGCAGCCCGCTGCTGGACAACATCCGCCTGGAAAATGCCAAGGGCGTGCTGATCAACATCACCGGCGGTGAAGAATTCAAGCTGCGTGAAGTGCAGGAAATTTCCGACATCGTCGGCCAGATTGCCGACCTGGACGAAGGCGACGTGTTCTATGGCACCGTCATTGACCCGACCATGAGTGGCGATGAAATCACCGTGACCGTGATTGCCACCGGCCTCAGCCGTGAGGAGCCGGGCACCCAGGTCCCGGTCCGCCAGCACGCTGCGGCCCCGGCCGCCCCGGCCCGCCACACCGGCCTGTCCAGTCCGGCACGCAGCAATGTGGTGGCCCCAGTGGTCGAGGAAGACGAGGACGACCAGCCTGCGATCAGCCGCCGCAGTGCTGCGCCCGTGCGTGAGGAGCCTGCCCCGGCCAACGCCGAGCGCAAGCCGCAGTTCACCGTGCAGGACTTTCTCAAGCGCCAGCAGCGCTGATTCCGCCTGCCCCACGCCGGTGGGGCGGTTTTTTTCTGGTTGACAGGATTTTTGCCGATGTTTGCCCAGCGTACCCTGGCCCGTCCGGTTGAATTGGTGGGCGTGGGCCTGCACAGTGGCCAGCCGGTACGGTTGGGCCTGTACCCCAGCGAACCGGACAGCGGACTGGTGTTTGTGCGCACCGACCTGGAGCCGCCAGTGACGATTCCGGCACAGGCGCATCGGGTGCAGGAAACCCTGATGTCGTCCAGCCTGGTGCAGGGCACGGCGCGGCTGGGCACCGTCGAGCACCTGATGGCGGCCCTGGCCGCCTGTGGGGTGGACAATCTGCGCATGGCGGTGCACGGCGCCGAAATTCCCATCATGGACGGCAGCGCCCAGCCCTTTGTGGCGGCGATTCTGGCGGCAGGCCTGCAGGACCAGCCTGCGGCCAAGCGCTTCATTCAGGTGCTGCAGCCGGTCGAGGTGCGGGTGGGCGACAAATGGGCGCGGCTGAGTCCTTCGGACCGGTTCCAGCTGGACTTCTGCATCGAGTTTGACCACCCGGTGATTGCCGCCACGCCGCAGCAGGTGCATGTGGACTTTGGTGCGGCTGACCTGCAGCAGCAGTTCTGTGGCGCGCGGACCTTTGGCTTCCTGCGTGACCTGGAGCACCTGCATGCCCAGCAACTGGCGCTGGGCGGCAGTCTGGACAATGCGATTGTGGTCGGTGACACCCGCATCGAAAACCCCGAAGGCCTGCGCTGTGCCGATGAATTTGTCCGCCACAAGGTGCTGGATGCGGTCGGCGATCTGTATCTGGCTGGCCATGCGATTCTCGGCCATTATGAGGCGCATAAATCCGGCCATGCGCTGAATAATCAGTTGCTGCGGGCCCTGCTGGACCAGCCGGATTTGTATCAATGGGTGTCATTTGTTGACGAAAATCACAATCCGCACCGCTATCCCGACAGCCGGAAAATCGCCTGAATTTTGCGGTTTTTAAAAACAAAAGCCAGAAAATTCAATCTATTAAATTATGAAAAATTTGGAAACATCTATACAGAAAATGTGAATCTTCTGGCCGTCTGACTGTTTTTTCTTGCCAGGGTTTTGTGAGTTTGGGTAACCTACGTGTCATTCAGCAAGGCGCGTGCCTGGGCCAGAAAGGTTCGGCTGCGCTCACGCTGATCCGGGGTCCGGGTGGGCGGCAGGCGCTTCGGCGCAGGCAGCGGGGTGACAATCACCCGCAGTCGCTGCACGGACTCCAGGCCTTCAAGCTCTCGTAGCTTGGGCATCAGGGCGTGCTGACAGTAGCGCACCTGTGCCGCGAGGGCATGATGGGGGGTGGACAGACACAGATCCCCCTGACCCAGCGCAGCCACTTGCCACGCTCCGCCTTCGGGCAGAAATGGGGCAACACGGGCGGTCAGCAGCATCAGCCGCTGCGCCTGCTGCGAAAAACGCCGTAACTGGTACGGTTCTGGGGACGAGACACGGGGCAGGAAGCCCATACGTTCAGCCATGTCATCAAGGTTGCGGCTCAGGGTGTCTGCCATCCTAGCACGCTTTTTGCTGGCCTGAACGACTCGTCCCGCCATGTACGATTGAGGAAACTATGCCAAACCAACGTCGCTTGCTGTGTGTGTGGTCTGTTGCCAGCCTGTTGTCCTTTTCATCCTTTGCCGCCCCGGTCCACCTGACGGATGCGTCTGCCCAGAATGCCCCAGTGGCGCTGGATACACCCATCCGCCAGATGTGGGACGAACAAAACCATCTGGCCGCCAGTCTGGAGGCCGCTGGCCTGCTGCCGGTCAGTGACGACCACCACGGCGACACCTACCACGACCATGGCGACGGCATCGGCGGCAACTACGAGCCCCCGATGGGCGTGCTGGCCGGGGATTCCATCGCCGCCGACCTCAGCGAAATGTCCGAGCAGGCCCAGCGCCGTGCCGACAGTCTGGAGCAGATGAGTGCTGCCCTGAGCATGGGCACCGAGACCCCGCTGAATCTGGGCGAGCTGCTGGCCATCGAGCCGGTGGCCAACGCCAGAGTCACCTCGAATTTTGGCTACCGCCGCATGGGCGGACGTGGCGAATACCACCCCGGCATTGATCTGGCCGCACCGACCGGCACGCCGATCTATGCCACCGGCACCGGTGTGGTGGTGTATGCGGGCTGGAAAAACGGCTACGGCAATTTTGTGGAAATCGACCACGGCAACGGCTTCACCACCCGCTATGGCCATGCCTCGCGGATTCTGGTCTCGGTGGGCGATCAGGTCACCAAAAACCAGGAAATCGCCAAGGTCGGCTCCACCGGACGCTCCACCGGCCCGCACCTGCACTACGAAGTCCTGCGCAATGGCCAGCGTCAGGACCCGGCCACCTACTTGGCCCTGGCCCCGCGCCGCGACGAATAATCGCCAGCCGCACCCCTGTGATCCAAAAAAAAGCCCCGGACCGGGGCTTTTTTGCTGGCCAGCCGCCTGGCTCAGGGACACTGGCGCGGCACGTCACCCGCCTGTACCTGCACCTGCACACCGGGCAGCAGGGCAAACAACTGGCTGACCTGCTGCTGGGCCTGCAGGGTGGCCAGCCCGAGGATGTTGGCGGCACAGGCTGAGCGCAGCACCTGGGTGCGCGCCGCCGTCTGGGCATCATTGAGCAGGTTGGGATCGACCTGCGCCAGTCCGTACAGGCCGGTTTCCAGGTCATACACATCCATGCGCTCAATGCCGGTGGAGAGGATGCGCACCGGTGGCAGCTGGATCTGTACGCGCTGGCCATCGGCACTGACCTGCACCTGTGCCGGGGTTAGCCGGGACAGGTCCAGTCCGGCCACCACCCGGCCCCGGGCAATGAACAGGCCCTTTTGGTGGTCCTGCCAGAGCCGGTACCAGTTACCCTGTTTTTCACTGGTGACCACGGTTTCGACATGAAAGGCCATGCTTTCCAGGTGATTGAGCTTCTGGATGCGCTGCAGCACCCCGGCGGTGGTCAGGGTGTGGATGCGGGCCTGTTCGGCGGCCTGCTGGCGGGCCATCCACAGCTGCACACTGCCCCAGCCCAGCAACAGCAGCAGGGT
>JBPOIS010000061.1:0-5106 GCA_052034295.1 Pseudomonadota bacterium | reverse complement strand
GGGTTTGTAGGGTGGACGTTGCGAAAACCCATCGCACCGCAGTCCCAGCCGTCGCCGGGCACCGCTGCCGTGGGCTGAGCGGCTTCGAAGCCCGGTTGCATTGCCTTCGGCTGCGCGCCCTTCGACTTCGCTCAGGGAGCAGGCTTGCGCAGGCTGAGCGTAGTCGAAGCCTGCGCGACGTTTAAGCCTGAGCGACGTTGAAGCCCGATTGTGCTCAGCATGCCGGGCCCAGCCTTCGGCGACCTGCTTTTGTTTCGGCAAAAGCAGGCAAAACCATTTGTCCCCGCAAAACTCGCGGGCAGCCGGGCTCTCTTCGGCTGTCGGGTGGGCGCAGGGGCTGGACTTGTTGCGGCGGTTGAGCGGGCTCGAACCATTGCGGGGACCTTTACGGTAGCCGATGGCGTTCAGGGGCGAAGGCTGTCAAAAGCAAGGCAGCGTGGTTGTGGCAGTCTGCCGACTAATCCAGCACCTCCAGCTCGATCTGATAGCCGCTGAATTTGCGCAGGTTGATCACCCCGGTGTCCAGCAGCAGGTACTGGCCCTTGATGCCCTGTAGCGTGCCTTCCAGCATTGGCGTGCTGTCCAGCGACAGGGAGGTGATTTTTTTGGGGTACTGCAGCACCGGATAGGCAAACTCGCGTACCGGTTCGCCCGACAGCCAGCTCAGCTCTTCATCGGGGTACACCGCACGAAGCTGCTCAATGGCGGCCCCGTGCTGGGCCTGCAGGGCCTCGCGCAGCGCCTGCAGGTCCAGCGTCTCAGCCTCGCCGCGCAGCAGGGCACGCCAGTCGGTCTTGTCGGCCATGTGCTGGGCAAACAGATTTTCCACGATGCCGGCCAGTCGGCGGCTGCCGGTCTGCATCACAGGAATCGCCTGTCGCGCGCCCTGATCCAGCCAGCGGGTCGGCATCTGGCTGTGGCGGGTCAGGCCGACTTTCAGGCCACTGGAGTTGGCCAGATAGACGATGTGTGGGTTGAAACAATACCCCAGCGCCCAGTCCGGTTCACGGCAGGTGCCCAGGTGGTGGTGGCAGGTGTCCGGCTTGACCATGCACAGGTCACAGTGGGCGCGGGTCTTGAAGCACTTGAAACAGTGCCCCTGGGAATAGGATTTTTTGGTGCCCGCGCCACAGGACACGCAGCGGATCGCCCCGGTCCAGTGCAGACGGATGGACCGTCCCAGCCAGTCACTGACCGGACAGGCAAACGGCGGCAGCGCCAGCTGGTAATCCACCTGGGCGGCCAGGGTACCATCCGGACGTTCTACGGTTTCACCCAGGTGGGTGTGCATCTTGTGGCAGATGCCTTCATACTTCATCATCGTGTCCTGCGCCTCTGCCGCCTGCCTGTGGGGGGCCCCGCAGGCGATTTTTTCCGGATGTCATTTGTGGAACTGCCCATGACCGCACCACACCACACGCTGCTGGACCCGGACGTGTCCCTTGCTGACACGCCGCTGGCGGACATTGTGCCGCTGATTGATTTGCTGGCGCAAGAAAAGCCCATCCTCACCGGCCTGTGGATCAGCCCGGAAGTCCAGCCGGTCACCCTGCCCGGGGACTGGCAGTGCGTGCCGCCCACAGACCTGCTGGGCCTGCCGTTTGTGCAGCGCCATGACCTGGCGGTGCTGGACCTGCGCGGACCGCCCCCGGCGGACTGGGTACAGGGCCTGACCCGGCTGCGTGACCTGCTGGCCCGGCGGGTGCTGGTGGTGGCCCCGGACACACAGGCGCAGCCGCTGCGGGCGCTGGGCTTTGGCCAGTTCGGCCAGCTTGGGCACCTGCAGGTCTGGCAGTTCAATATTCTGGCCTATAAACAGGTGCCCGACTGGCTGAATGCCCAGTATTGGGCCAATCCGGAGAACTTTGGTAAATATCGGTGGTGATTGCGTCAGCGGGCCAACACTGTACGCCATCATGGCCGGAGTGTTTTGACCTGTACAGGATTCCCCCATGCGCCTCCACCGTCTCGACCGCCTGGCCGATGCTGCCCTCACCCAGTACCAGCGCCACCTGTCGCCCCGCAAGGGCTTTCACTGCCCGGCGGGCCTGCAGGGCGGCACCACCTGCTCGGCAGCGCTGCGCCACATCTTGCAGACCCAGGGAGTGCTGGCCGGACGGCCTGCCATGCTGGCACAACTGCGACAGTGCCAGCGCGCCAGCCAGCAGCTGCGGCTCGGTCCCGATCCACGCCGTGCGGTGTTTTGTTGCATTGTGCCGATTCCGCTCTAGACGGGTCCACCAGCGCCGTGGCCTTCAGGCGTGCACGCTGCTGGAAAACCCCTGAAGGACCACCACCCCGGACACGATCAACCCCAAACCGATCAGGGCAGGCCGGTCCAGTGTCTGCCCCAGGAACAGCCAGCCGATCAGCGAAATCCCCACCACTCCCAGCCCCGACCACAGCGCATACACCACCCCAACCGGCACTTGCTTCAGGGTCAGGGACAAACAAAAAAACGCCACCGCATAGCCACACAGCGACAGCAGTGTGGGCCACAGGCGGCTGAAACCGGCCGACTGCTGCAGTGCCGTGGTGGCCAGCAGCTCCGCCGCAATCGCCAGGGACAGCCAGATCCAGTGCATGGCTCGGTTCCTTTTTTTACATATCCAGAAAACGCGGGGGCTACGGGGTCACGGCCCGCGGATCGTCTGTCCCCGCTGCAGGCCCGTTTTTGTTGTGGACAAAACATCCAGCCGTACTGCTTAGGCTATTTCTTAAGCCCACACGGCCCTACTCCAGCAAATGCGTGCCGCACTGGTCGCAGTACTTGGCCCGGACGTCGTGGGTGACCTCCCCACAGCGGTGACAGGCCACGGCCTTGGTGCGTTTGCCCATGGTGCGGGCCAGCTCGGCGGTGAAAATCCCGGTCGGCACGGCAATGATCGCATAGCCCGTGATCATCACCAGCGAGGCCACCGCCTGCCCCAGCGGCGTCTTCGGCGACATGTCGCCATAACCCACCGTGGTCAGCGTCACCACCGCCCAGTAGATGCTCTTGGGGATGCTGGTGAAGCCATGCTCACTGCCCTCAATCACATACAGCAGCGAGCCAAACACCGTCACCAGTCCAAGCACCACCACATAAAACACCGCAATCTTCTGGCGGCTGGCCAGCAGCGCCTCCAGCAAAAAACCTGCCTGCTGCAGGTAGGGCATCATCTTGAAAATCCGGAACACCCGGATCACCCGCAGCACCCGCACGGCCAACAGATACTGCATCCCGCCAAAGACCAGACTCAGGTAGGTGGGCAAGATCGCCAGCAGATCAACCACCCCAAAAAAACTGCGCGCATAGCGCAGCGGATTCGGCGAACTGTACAGGCGCAGCAGATATTCCACGGTGAAAAACACCGTGAACCCCCACTCCAGCCGGTGAAACAGCGCCCCATACTGCAGGCGCAGCGCCAGCACACTGTCCAGCATCACCACCAGCACCGAGGCCAGGATCATCACCAGCAACAGCAGGTCAAACGCCCGGCCTGCCGGGGTGTCGGTGCCCTCAATCAAATGGTCAATGCGGCGGCGCAACCTGCGTAAATCCATAAACCCGACCGGCCCAACCAAAAAAAATCCAGACCCCCGAGCATACGTCATTCCGGCAGCGCTGTGCTAAGATCTGGGCCTTTGAACGGGACCGGGCCACAGGGCCCGCCGCTGCACACCGTAGGAGCTGCACTCATGGCCGGACATTCCAAATGGGCCAACATCAAACACCGCAAGGCCCGTCAGGATGCTTCACGCGGCAAGATCTTCACCAAATACATTCGCGAAATCGTCAGCGCCGCCAAGCAGGGCGATCCTGACCCCGCCAAAAACCCGCGCCTGCGCGCCGTGGTCGAAAAAGCCCTGTCCGTCAACATGACCCGCGACACCATCAACCGGGCCATCCAGCGCGGGGCGGGCGGCGGCGAATCCGACAACCTCTCGGAAATCACCTATGAAGGCTACGGCCTGGGTGGCGTGGCGGTGATCGTCGAAACCATGACCGACAACGTCAACCGCACCGTGGGTGAAGTACGCCATGCCTTCAGCAAGCACGGCGGCAATCTGGGCACCAGCGGCAGCGTGGCCTACCTGTTCAGCAAGCGCGGGGAAATCCGCTTCCACGACACCAGCCTCGAAGACCGGCTGATGGAAATCGCCCTCGATGCGGGCGCAGACGATGTGGAAAACGACGGCGACAGCATCACCGTGGTGACCAGTCCAGAGCAGTTCGGGGCGGTACAGGACGCCCTGAGCGCCGCGGGCCTGAACTCCGACAGCGCCGAAGTCACCATGCACGCGGCCACCAGCGCCGACATCACCGACGTCGAGCAGGCCGAGCGCATCATGAAAATGATCGACATGCTTGAAGACCTCGATGATGTGCAGGAGGTCTACACCAACGTCAACTTCAGCGATGAGGTCATGGCCCGGCTGGGCTGATCCGCCATGGGCCGACCGGCTGCAAACGCAGGCCGGCCCGCGATTGTTTTTAGCGCTCTGTAGCCCGATAGCCTTCGATGCCTTCCAGCATCTTCGGGTCGGTTTCACGGATCCAGCTCTGGCTGCGACCCAGCATCGATACCCCCACATAGCCGCGCATCGACAGCCGGCGGCCATCCGGGCTCAGGCGTGCCTTGCAGCTGTAGACCTTGCCGGACAGCGGGTCCATGATCTTGCCGCCCTCGTAGGCATGGTCATTGTCCGCCACAGGCTTCAGGCCAGTCAGGTGGGTGATGCCGACGATGCGCTTGCCGGTGTAGGGCGCCGGACAGTTCACACAGAATTCCTGGGGCGTGTAACCGGGGCGGGGAATCGCCTTCACCACGGTGCCGCTGTAGGTGCCGTCCGGTTTTTTGTCCACCCGGACGATGCCCTTGGCAAAACCGGTCCGGTCATCGATGGTCCGCCAGTAGCCGGTAATACTGTCCTGAGTGTCCTGGGCCAGACTGTGGCCGGCGAACGCCAGACCCAGTACCATTGCTGCGGTCTGCCATCCCTTGCGTTGCTGAATCAGCATCTGTGGTTCTCCATGAAAAAAACAGCCTGTGCCCGTAGACAATGCCACAGCCACCCGGCTCTGGGGGTCTTGATTTAGTCTACTAACTTAATCGAAAAAAC
>JBPOIS010000075.1:0-4282 GCA_052034295.1 Pseudomonadota bacterium | reverse complement strand
TGGCTATCGGGTGGTGTACTGGCCCCATCCGGAACGCCGTTCCGACTGGCAGCATCCGGCACCGTCGCAGGAGGCGGTGGACGATCTGACCCCGCACAATCCCGGGCGCTGTTTTGCCATGCGCTTCCGGCTGGACAGTGAAGTGCCCGATGACTGGGAGGCGGTGCAGGTACTGCTGGCGCGGTTGCAGACCCAGCCCTTGCCGGATGGACTGAGGCCGCTGACCAGCGCAGAGCAGCAGGACTGGCTGGCGCAGTATTTTGACCGCATGGAGGACGAGGACCGCAACAGCGGCAGCAAAGTGGGCGGTTATCCGTGTTTCACCCAGTCTGATCCGCGCGAGGCGGGCAGTCCCCTACAACTGCTGCTGCAACTGGACAGCGACGACAGCGCGGACCTGATGTGGGGGGATTGCGGCGTGGGCCACTGGTTCATCGACCCCGCCGATCTGGCGCGGGCGGCGTTTGACCGGGTGCTGTACAACTGGGACTGCTGCTGAACCCGGCAAACGCGATGGCCCGCCTGTGGCATAATGGGGGCAAACATGAATGGCTTCTTTGATACATCGGGGTGATCAGGCCAATGTCCTGGATGCAGCGGGCTTTTGCGGTGTTGGTGTTTGCGGTCTTGCTGGGGATGCTGCTGCGTCCGCCCCGGCCCGTGTCCGGGCAGGCCGTGCCTGCGGGTCCGCCGCCAGTGCCGCGGCAGATCGTCACCTCGGTACAGGCCGCGCCACGGGTGACGGTGTACCAGCGCGAGCAGGCCGACGGGGTGGCGTCGTTTGGGGACCGCCACCACGGGGGACAGGTGCGGGTGGTGGACCACGGGCAGGGCAACACCTTCTCGGGCAGCACCTTCAGTGGCCGGTTGCCGCAGACGGCTTCCGCGACCTACGACGCGCCGGGTGCAGTGGCCGCGCCGCCGGTGTCTCCCGTGGCGGACCCGATCGGCGCCCTGCGTCAGGCCAACCTCAAAAAACAGCAGGAACTGGTGGATCTGCGTGATCGGCAGATGCAGCGACAGATTGGTGAATGACCCCATACCGGAGGACGGGGGTTTTCGGCTATACTGCCGCGTCAGATTCCAGATGTGGTGCCGCCATGCTGACCATCGTGCAAGAAGCGCTGACTTTTGATGATGTCCTGTTGCTCCCCGCCTTTTCCAATGTCCTCCCCAAGGACGTCCAGCTGCGTTCGCGGTTGACCCGTGGCATAGACCTGAACATCCCGCTGGTGTCCGCCGCCATGGACACCGTGACCGAAGCCCGGATGGCCATTGCCATGGCGCAGGAAGGCGGCATCGGCATCCTGCACAAGAACATGCCGATCGACCAGCAGGCCGCGCAGGTGCGCCGGGTGAAAAAATTCGAGGCCGGCATGGTCAAGGACCCGATCACCGTGTCGCCGGACATGTCGGTGGGCGACCTGCTGAAAATCACCCAGATGAACCGCATCAGCGGGGTGCCGGTGGTGCAGGGCGAGCGTGTGGTCGGCATCGTCACCAGCCGGGACATCCGCTTCGAGACCAATCTGGACCAGCCGGTGCGCAACATCATGACCCCGCAGGACCAGCTGGTCACCGTGCGTGAAGGCGAATCCAGCGAACGCATCAAGGCGCTGCTGCACCAGCACCGCATCGAAAAAGTGCTGGTCATCGACGACGAGTTTCACCTGAAAGGGCTGATCACGGTCAATGATTTCCGCAAGGCCGAACTGTACCCGAATGCCTGCAAGGACGAGCAGGGCCGCCTACGCGTGGGCGCAGCGGTGGGCACCGGGGCCGACACCCCGGCCCGTGTGGAGGCCCTGATTGAGGCTGGTGCCGATGTGCTGGTGGTGGACACTGCCCATGGCCACAGCAATGGCGTGATCGAGCGGGTGCGCTGGATCAAGACCCACTACCCACACATGCAGGTCATCGGCGGCAACATTGCCACCGGCGACGCGGCCCTGGCCCTGCTGGATGCGGGTGCCGATGCGGTGAAGGTCGGCATTGGCCCCGGTTCGATCTGTACCACCCGGATCGTGGCGGGCATTGGCGTGCCGCAGATCAGCGCCATCGACAATGTGGCCCGCGCCCTGAATGAGCAGATCCCGCTGATTGCCGATGGGGGCATCCGCTTCTCGGGTGACGTGGCCAAGGCGATTGCCGCCGGGGCCAGCGCCATCATGGTCGGCAGCCTGCTGGCCGGGACCGAGGAAGCGCCGGGCGAGGTCGAGCTGTTCCAGGGCCGCTATTACAAGGCTTATCGCGGCATGGGCAGTCTGGGCGCGATGTCCGGCATCAGTGGCTCCAGTGACCGCTATTTTCAGGATGCCAAGGATGGGGTGGAAAAACTCGTGCCCGAAGGCATAGAAGGCCGGGTGCCCTACAAGGGCCCGATGAATGGCATCGTGCACCAGCTCATGGGCGGGTTGCGCTCGTCGATGGGCTACACCGGCTGTGCCAACATTGCCGAGATGCGCAGCAAGCCGCAGTTCGTCAAGATCACCGCCGCCGGGATGAAGGAATCCCACGTCCATGACGTGCAGATCACCAAGGAAGCCCCGAACTATCGGGTGGACTGAGAATTTTGGTGGATTGAAAAAACCAGCCTGCGGGCTGGTTTTTTTTTGCTTCAGGGCAGGGCCGGAATCCGTGTGCAGAAGCGCACGGTGCCGGTCTGGGCGGGCTGGATCAGGCCGGTGACGTCCCAGCGCAGGGCACCGCTGCCGCCCACACTGGGTGCGGTGGTCAGTGCGCAGCTGGCGCTGGCCGGAGTGCTCTGGCACTGGCCGCTCTGGTACACCGCGCCGGTGGGGATGCTGTCCTTGACCGTGACCTGCGTCAGGTTGCTGTTTCCGGCATTGCGGTAGCGGATCTGGTACTCCAGCCGGTCGCCGTTGCGGGCGGTGTTGGTGGTGCCAAAGCCGCTGTCGCTGTTGTCCCCGGAAGGGCAGGTGCCGACCACGCGGACCTGTTTGACCATCTCTAGCTTGCTGCCACCACCGATCAGGCTGAGGTCGGTGCGCACCGGGGCCGTGACCGTGACCACGGTGCCATCCTGCAGGGTGGCGGTCCCCGTGGCGGTCAGGCTGACCTGATACCGGGTGCCTGCGCTGGCATTGGCCGGAGCGTTGACCCGGTCGAGCAGGCACACCGACTGGCTGGGCAACAGGCTGAGCGTGCCACTCCACAGTGGTTCGCTGCTGTCCACCTGACCGTTACAGTTGCTGTCCACGTACAGCAGCTGGCTCCAGACTGGGCTATTCGCCGGCTGCAGGTCGGTGCTGGCACCCACGCTGACGGTCAGCGGGGTTTCGCTGCCGAGCTGGTGTGGGTAGGTGGCACTGCTGCCGGGATTGAGGGTGGACAGGCCATCCTGGGTGAGGTTCAGCATCCAGTACACGTCGCCGAAATCATTGCCGGGGTAGCTCTGGGCACTGGTGATCGACCGGGTGATGGTGTCGGTGCTGCGCACATAGCCGCCGCTGCCATTGATGCCGCCACTGACCGACAGATAGCCGGGCAGGTTGGTCTGGCGGATGCACACGGTGCCGGACCACAGCCCGGCATTGCTGCTGAGCTGGAACTGTCCACTGGCGTCAGTCTGGGTGCTGGCCAGGATGGTGCTGCCACAATCGGTCAGCTGGACCGTGCTGCCGGCCAGTCCGGTTTCACCGGCCTGCCGGGTGCCGTTGTAGGCGTTGCTGGCCACCCCGGTGCTGCCGGAATTGTCATTGAACACGGTGCCCGTGAAGGTCACGGGGTTGCGGGTGTTGGTGAAGGTACAGACGGTGGCAGAGGCGATCGGGGCGACAAAATCGCCGTTGCTGGCCACACTGGCCCCATTGTTGCAGCTGGCCACGGCGGTGTACTGGCCCACATTGCCGCTGCCCAGGGTTTCACTGAGGTTGAGGGTTTCTCCCGCCAGAACCAGCCAGGCGCTGCTGTTGGTGTCGGTTTCGTTTTCACTGTTGGCGCTGCTGGTGAAGCTGTCCAGTACGCTGGCCCCGCGCTTGAGGGTCACCACGGCGGTGTCATTCTGGGCTGCCCGCACCCAGGTCTTGCGCAGGGTGATCAGGCTGGTCCGGGTGTTGGTGACAGTGCAGGTGGTGGCGGTGGCGGGGACAGTCAGGTCGCCGCTGGGGCTGACGGTGACGCCATTGTTGCAGATGATGCTGGCGGCGTATTGGCCGCTGTTGCTGCTGCCCAGGGTCTCACTGAGGTTGAGGACTTCGCCGGTGTAGACGGTGATCGCCGTGCCGGTGTCGGTTTCATTGGCGGTGTTGGCCGTCGAGCT
>JBPOIS010000038.1:0-6712 GCA_052034295.1 Pseudomonadota bacterium | reverse complement strand
TGAGCCTTTGCGCTGACAGACCAGGGCCGTGCTCAGGGCCGTGCTCAGGACCGGGCGCGCAGCCGGAAGTCCGACAGCATGCCCGGCGGTGCGGCCAGCGTGGCGCCGGACCGTGCCGCCCAGTGCGACATCAGCACCCACAACGCCGCCTGGACCCCCACCGTCCACCACAGGGTCCACAGGTTGTGTGACCAGAAATGGGCACCGCGCATCACCTGCGCCCAGCCCATCGCCAGCCCAATCAGCAGGGCAGCCGCCGCGTACCAGCCCGCCCGTGGCAACCGCGCTGAGCGGGCCACCCAGAAAAACGCCAGCAGCGCAAACCCCGAAGCGGCATGACCACCGGGAAAACAGCGCCCCGCCCCAGCCTGCTCAGGCACTGCAGCAAACAGCGCAAACTCCGCCGCCCGTCCGCCGTACACCTGTAAATCCCACGGGCAGCTGTGGTGGGAAAAGCGCTTGAACAGGCCGACCACACCGGGTGACAGCAGCATTGCCGCCACCACAAAACCACCCGGCCAGCACCAGTCGCGCCAGCGCGGGTTGCGCCAGCCTGCCAGCGCCCCCAGCCCGGCCAGCAGGCCTGTGGCGATCGCCAACCGTTTTACCCACACGTGTGACAGCACCGCCAGTGCCGGATGCTCCCGCCAGGGAAACCACTGCCCGGCCTGACCCACGTACGGGGCAATCGACCAGGCATCCAGCGGCCAGGACCAGAATACGGCCCACAGCAGCACCCCACTGAGCAGCCACAGCCCCAGGGCGAGCAGCAGTTGCCGGGCTGTCCACAGGCCGGGGGTCATGGCTGCGGGGCTGCGGAACAGGTGGCGGTCAGATCCAGCGCCGGGTTTTTCACCACGGTCTGGACGTTGAGCAGGCCCAGCAGGCTGTGAAACAGGTGGTCATGCGACGTGGGCTGTGTGGCCTGGGCGCGCAGGCAGGCGTCCAGACGCGGGTGACTGGCTTTGAAATCGGCAGACAGCCAGGTCACCATCGGCACCCGGGTCTGCTCCGCCGGGGCGAACAGATACGGTGCACCATGCAGGTACAGGCCCTTTTCCCCGGTGGATTCGCCGTGGTCGGACACGTACCACAGTGCCGACTGGTAGCGGGGATCCGCGGCCAGCTGGTCGATCAGCTGGGCCAGCACATGGTCGGTGTACAGGATGGTGTTGTTGTAGGTGTTGATCAGGTGCTGACGCTCGCACTTCTGGATTTCATTGGTGTCGCAGGTCGGGGTAAACCGGCGGAACTGATCCGGATAGCGGCGGTAGTAGGCCGGGCCGTGGCTGCCCATCTGGTGCAGTACCACCACGCGGTCCTGTACAGGCTGGACCGGCAGCCACTGCGCCAGTGTGTCCACCAGCAGGCCATCCTGACACTCGTTGTCGCGGCACCACTGCGGGCGGCGCTCGGCCAGCAGCGGAACATTCTCGATGCGGTCGCAGGCACCCTTGCAGCCGGAATTGTTGTCGAACCAGCTGACCCGATAGCCAGCCCGCTGCAGGATGTCGAGCAGGCCCTGACGGGTTTTGGCGGTGTCCGGGTCATAGTCGCTGCGCGGCATGCCAGAAAACAGGCACGGCACCGACACGGCGGTGGCAGTGCCGCAGGAGCTGGTCTGGGTGTAGTTCACCACGCCACGGCGGGCCAGCTCGGGTGTGGTGTCCGGCTGGCTGCCGTTCAGACCGAAGCTCTGGGCACGGGCGGTTTCGCCCACCACCAGCACCAGCAGGGTCGGCTTTTGTCCAGCAGGTGGCGGGTCGCGGCGGGCATCGGTGCCCCACGGCTGTACCGGACGTGCCACCGGTTGATAGTGTTTGCGCAGGTAGCTGACCAGTCCACCAATCGAACTGATCGGCGTCATGAAGTTTTTCAGCTCGCGGTGTTCGCGGTAAAACGGCGCAAAACTGCCATAAAAGGCCAGCCCCAGCGCCAGAATCAGCGCCAGACTGCTGCCGCTCCACGCCAGTTTGGCCTTCAGCATCGGCCAGAACGGCTCATGGTGCACCGGGCGCATCCACAGCCAGAACAGCGGCAGCAGCCCAAACAGCGTCACCCGCCAGCCAAAATGAAACGTCATCAGGTCGCGGGCTTCGCGCCAGTCGGTTTCCATCAGATTCTGGATCTGCCCCCGGTCAATCCCGGTGCCAAAACTGTCAATGAAGTACGCCGTCAGGGCCGCTGCCAGCAGAATGAACCCCTGCACGGGCCGGGCCAGCCAGCGCCAGGTCAGCAGGTTCAGCGCCAGCACCAGCACCGCCAGCAGCAGCAGCACATTCACTGCAAAAAACGCCCCGGCCATCAGCCCGGTCTGCGGGGTGAGCTGCCACAGGCGCTGAAAAAAACCCAGATTGGCGGTCAGCACCAGCCACAGGGCAATCACGGCATTGGTCAGTGCCAGGGACAGTGGACGTTTCAGCACAGGGACCCTCGGAAGCAGGCCAGACGACGGGCAGATGAAAAATCGGCCCCTATATTAAGCAAAAGGATGAACGGAAACTTAAGTGGCGGCAAAATCAGCCGGTTTTGCAAATTCGTGCCAGATAAAACCCATCCACATCCGCATCCGGCAGAATGCGCACACTGTGCTGCAGGGCCTCCGGGTAAGCCTTGCCCTGCCAGTCGGTCAATCCGGGCTGGCTGGCCAGTCCCGCGGGGGGCTGCACGGGCTGTAGGCTCGCCTCCGGATGACGCCGCAGCAGGTGCGCCACCACGGCTTCGTTTTCTTCCGGGGCAAACGAACAGGTGCAGTACAGCAGCGTCCCGCCCGGCTTGAGCGCCGACCAGGCACTGAGGATCAAACGCTTTTGTTTGTGTGCGGCTTCGGCCACCTTGCGCAGGCTCCAGTGCGCCATGGAATCGGGCTGGTCACTGCGGAAGCGGCTCTCGGACGAGCACGGCGCATCCAGCAGCACCCGGTCAAAGCTGGCGGGCTTGAGCGCACCAATCGCGCGGCCATCCTTCAGATAACAGCGGGTGTTCTGCACCTGCAGGCGCTGTAGATTGGCCTGCAGGCGAAAAAACCGGTCTTTGACCGGCTCAACCGCACTGATGCGGCCCTGATTGGCCATCAACTGGGCCAGCAGGCTGGTTTTGCCCCCCGGTGCGGCCGCCAGATCCAGCACCCAGTCCCCGGGCTGCGGGTCCAGCCACAGCGCGGCCAGCATCGACGACACGCTCTGGATGTAGATCTGTCCCTGCGCTGCACTGGCGTGGTGGGTCAGCGCCTCGCGCTGATGGTGTGCCACCCGGAACACCGGCAGTGCCGCCGCTGCGCCCCCGGCCATGGTCAGGCAGACCGGCTGGGACAGCAGCCCGGTGGCGGCCAGCGCCTCACGGCCCGCCTGCCAGTCCGGGTGCAGGGTGTTGAGGCGGAATGTGGTGCTTTTGGGTTCAGCAAAACTGGCCAGCACCCCCGCCAGCCGGGGTGGGGGCACGAGCGCACTCAGGCGCTCAACAAACTCTGCGGGCAGCATCGGGCACTCCACAAACCGGGAGAGGGCAGCACGATGCCCCCAGACTGCGGCATGGTAAAAAAACCCTGCGCCCCCTGCAAGTTGCTGCTCATGGCCACCCTGTAGCAACTTGCGACACTGGCCAGCGCCGTGCTGGGCAAAACGGCTCAAAGCCCCGCCGCAAGAGGCCTTGAAAAATGATTTGACAACAAATATTGTCAAATGCACAATGGCCCGCAACACAACAACATGCCGCCGCGTGGATGCGCGGCCACGAACCCCGGAATCAGGATGAACATGTTCCCACTGCCTGTCCGCCCGTACCGCGGATTACTGCCCCTGTGGCTGGTGCTGCCGCTGGTCTTTTCGGGCTGTCAGCCGGCCGATCAGGCCCAGGGCCAGCCGGTCGCTGCCATCGCCCCGGTGGTGCTCACCGCTGCGCAAACCCAGCTGTATGCCCAGAGCTGCAAAAACTGCCATGAAAACCCGGCCACCCCGGCCCCGCAGGCCCACAACACCACCCAGTGGCAGCCGCGCCTGCAACAGGGCATCGACACCCTGCTGATGCACACCGTGGCCGGTTTTAACCAGATGCCCGCCGGTGGTCTGTGCACCACCTGCACGGCAGAGGATTTCAAGGCCCTGATTGGCTTCATGTCCCAGCCGCATCTGTCCGCGGCACCTTGATTCCGGAGCACCCATGGACCGTCGTGATTTTATCCAGCGCATCGCGGCTGCCCCGGTCGGGCTGGCGGCGACCCCACTGGCTGCAGGTGGACTGGTGGGCTGTGGCCAGAAGCCACCGGGCAGGCCAGCCCTGCCGATCCAGAACCCGGCCGGACATCTGCTCTGGCAAAACTGGTCTGGCCTGCAGCATGCCTATCCAGCGCAGCGGCTGGGCGTGATGGCGGAGGCTGCGCTGGCCGCACAACTGCAGGCGGCGGTGCCGCCGATCCGGGTGGCTGGGGCCGGACACAGTTTCAATGCCCAGGTGGCCACCGAGGGCACACTGGTGTCGATGGATGCCCTGAGTGGGGTGGTGCAGCACGATGCGACCCAGTTCACGGCGGTGGTCAGGGCGGGTACCCGCCTGCAGCAGCTGGGCGAGCAACTGGCCAAAATCGGTCAGGAAATGCCCAACCTGCCCGACATCAACAAGCAAACCCTGGCCGGGGCCATCGCCACGGCCACACACGGCACCGGGCTGCGCCTGCAGTCCCTGCATGGGGGCGTGCAGCAGTTTCGCCTGCTCACGGTGCAGGGCGATGCCCTGACCTGTTCCCCCAGCGAAAATCCCGAGGTGTTTCACGCCGCGCTGGTGGGGCTGGGCAGCTTCGGGGTGGTGACGGAATACACCCTGAAAAACCAGCCGCTGGGCCGTACCCACCGCCAGACCCAGGTGCGCCCGGTGCGTGAGATCATGCAGGACTGGCCCCGGCTGTGCCAGCAGCACCGCAGTGCCGAGTTTTATTACATCCCCTCGACCGGGCTGGGGGTGCAGATCCTGCACGACGCCACCGAAGCCCCGCTGAAGGCCCGCCCGGCCGATCAGGACATGGACAGCCTGCGCGACCTGAAAAAACTGCGCGATTACGCTTCATGGTCGCTGCCGCTGCGCAAGTTCCTGGCCCGCAACATCGGCGGTGAACATGCCCCCGAAGATGCCGTGGATGAAGGCTGGAAGCTGCTGTCCTCGGAGCGCACCCTGCCGTTCAATGAAATGGAATATCACCTGCCGATCGAGCACCAGCTGGCCGCACTCGAGCAGATCATCACGGTGACCGAGCGGGATTTTCCCGAGGTGTTTTATCCGATGGAGCTGCGCGTGGTTGCCGCCGATGAGCAGGCCTGGCTGTCGCCGTTTTATCAGCGCACCACGGGTTCCATTGCAGTGCACTGCGATGCCGCCGAAGACCACCGGCCGTTTTTTGCAGCGATTGAACCGATCCTGCGCCAGTATGGGGGGCGGCCCCACTGGGGCAAGCTGCACACGCTGGAGGCGGCAGACCTGCGCAAACTGTATCCACGCTTTGATGAGGTGGCTGCGGTGCGCGCCCGGCTGGACCCACAGAACCGCCTGCTCAATCCGTATCTGAAAGCCCTCTGGGGGGTGGCATGAATCTGAGCCGCCGCCAGTGGCTGCTGGGTGGGGCCGGGCTGGCCGTGGCCGGTGGGCTGGCGCTGCGTCCGGCGGTGGACCGGCGCGGCCATGGGGCATATTTTGCCGCCCTGAACCGGGCGGTCCAGCAGGCCGGGCTGCTGGAGCCGCACCTGTGGCTGGATGCACAGGCCCTGGAGCACAACATTCAGACGGTGCGGCAGCGGCTGGCGGTGCGTCAGTTGCCCTGCCGGATTGTGGTCAAATCCCTGCCGGCACCGGGGCTGGTGGCACGGCTGATGCAGGCGCTGCCGACCCGGCGGCTGATGCTGTTCAACCTGCCGATGCTGGCGCAGAGCCTGCAACTGTGGCCGGATGCCGATGTGCTGATGGGCAAGCCACTGGCCACCGCCAGTCTGGCCCGCTGGCTGCAGGAAGACGCACAGGGGCTGGACACCCAGCGGGTGCGCTGGCTGGTGGACACCCCGGCCCGGCTGCAGGCCCTGGCGGCCCTGGCAGCAGCCCGGCAGCAGCGTTTCCGGGTGGTGCTGGAGCTGGATGTGGGCCTGCACCGGGGTGGTCTGGCCGATACAGTCGCGCTGCAGGCGGTGCTGGCCCAGCTGAATAACCTGCCGCAACTGCAGCTGGATGGCCTGATGGCCTATGACCCGCACGTGGCCAAGGTCCCGTCGTTTTTGCAGGCCGGGGCCTGGCAGGCCTCACAGCAAAAACTGGCCGAGGCGCTGGCGGTGCTGCGCCAGGCCGGCCATGACCCTGCACAGATGATCATCAATGGCGGCGGCAGCCCCACCTATCAGCGCCATGCGGCCGGCAGTCTGGCCAATGAAGTGGCGATTGGTTCGGCCTTCGTGCAGCCGGCCGATTTTGATGCCGTGGTGAGCGGTCACCGTCCGGCCTGTTTCATCACCACGCCGGTGCTGAAAGTCGTGCAGCCTGCGCTGATCCCCGTGCTGGAGTGGGCCGCTCCGCTGCGGCGGCTGTGGAGCGAAGGGCTGGACACGGGGTACTTCGTGCATGGCGGGCACTGGCTGGCGCAGATGGCCTCGCCACCCGGCCTGCAAAAAAGCGGCCTGTATGGCGAGTCCAGCAATCAGGAACTGTGGCTGGGCAGTGCCGCCACGGGCCTGCAGGTCAA
>JBPOIS010000192.1:0-31122 GCA_052034295.1 Pseudomonadota bacterium | reverse complement strand
CTGGCGCCCTTCCGATCCTGGCCGAGTCAGTGAGGTCGCGAACGGCTGCTTCGAGGTACTCCAGCTCAAAAATTCGGATTTGGCTGACCGACAGGTATGGAGAAACTTGGCTGTCAGCAAAGGGTCGGCATCGTTAGTTCGCACGGCGAGTAAGCAGTCGTTCAAGCAGCGGATCCGCCCAATCGCAACTCTTGGTCAGCTGTGCCTCACATAGCGGCCTTTCAAGCCAGTAGCGGCGGCCGGACCGAGTGTCAGCTTACCAATACCTACCGTGAGCAGGCAGGCCGACCACGAACGGCTCCTGACGCTGCAGTGCTGGCATTCACCGTACTGACAGGCAGACGTTGACAACGTGACATCACGTCGGAAACTGGTTTCAGCAAACCGCTGGAGCCAACCATGCAACCACTCAAACTCACCCTCAAAGGCTTTCGGGGCATCCGTGATGGCCTGGGGCAAGATGTGTTGACGCTGGACTTCGAGCGCCTGGCCGATGGCGCCGAACTCGTCGCCATTGCCGGGGCCAACGGGCGGGGCAAGACCACGTTGATGGACAACATGCACCCCTATCTGACGATGCCGTCACGCGCAGCCCTGAGCGGCCCCGGCGGCTTTTCCTACTACGACCATGTCTGCCTGCCGGAGAACGAGAAGGATCTGATCTGGGCACATGAGGGCCGGTGCTATCGATCCCAGGTGGTGATCCGGCTCAACGGGCGCCGCAAGACCGAGGCCTATTTGCATGCGCTCAGTGATGAGGGCCAATGGCGCCCTGTCTGCCTCGACGATGGTCTGGTGTCCGACGGCAAGGTCGAGACCTACACCCGCGGTGTTGAGGCTATTTGTGGCAGCGCTGATACCTTCTTTACCTCGGCGTTCTCGGCCCAGGGCAAGCGCCAGCTCAGCACCTACCGCAATGCCGAGATCAAGAGCTTGCTGTCAGACTTGCTCGGCCAAGAAGAAATCCGAGCGTTGGGGCAAAAGGCCAATGACACCGCCAAACTGATCAAGGCCGGGCTGTCGGCCATCAGGCAGGAGTTGGCCGGGCTGGATGCGGAGCAGGTTCGCCTGGATGCGGGGCTGCATCGCTTGCAAGGTGCATCCGACCGCGTTGCGCAGACCTTGATTGAGCGACAACAAGCGCAGCATGCATTGGATGGGCATCGGGTTGGCCATGCCCGCTTGCTGGCCGAACGGGATCAGTCACAGAGCACCGAGGCGCGTCGTGCGCAGTTGCTTGAGGAGCGAAAGGCGTTGATCGCTGCCGGCACGCGAGCCATCGAGGGGCTCAAGGCTCAAGAGCAGGATGCCTTGCAGGGCCTGGAGCGCTTGGCGCAACGCATCGAAAGTCGGCGCACGCATGCGAAGTCTCGGCAAAGCGCGCTCATGCAATCACGTCGCCAGTGCCTGACCGTGCTCGAAGAAGCTGGCGCTGTCCAGCGTGCGGCACATCGCCTGCCTCTGGCCGAACTGGTGCTGAGTGCCAGGCAGCAGGGGATCGTTGTGCGCCGACAGCAGGTGCAAGCGATGAGGGATGCACAGGCCACGGAACGACTGCTGGTGCAGAAGCTAGCCAGCATCGAACTGGAGGCAGGCAGGGCGGCTTTGAAGGCCCAGGAGTTGGCGCACCGCTTTGGCTTGGTCGGTGAGGTGCCTTGTGCGGGCACCGATCTGCAAGGGCAATGCAAGCTGCTGGGGGATGCGCATGAAGCCCAGACCTTGATGCCCAGCGCACAAGGCCAGATCAGCCGCCTGGCGCAGGACAAGGCCCTGGCAGAACAGGAATTGTCCCTGATCCGCCATCGGTACGAGGAGCTGGCCCAGGCGCCTCAAGCGCTGGCGCTGGCCGAACGCTTGGGTGACATGGCTCGAACACGGGTGTCCCGCTTGTCGCTGCTGGCGACCAGGGCGGGCCAGATTACCCAAGCCCGCGCCGCCTTGCAGACCCTTGAGCTTGAACTGTCCTCATTGATGGCAGAGCTTGGCCGGACCCAAGGCAACGAGACGACCGAAGAGCACGCCGAGCGCCAACAGATCGAGGCCACACGCCAGCGGATCGCGCAGGCCCTGGTGCAACAGGCGCAGCAATTCCGGGAGGCGCTCAATCGCCTGGACGCGGTGCTTCACGGTTTGCCAACGCCCTTTGACCATCAGATGCTGGCCGCTGCCGCCCAGGCTGAGGCGCAAGGGCGCCTGGCCTTGTCCACCGCAGAGCAAGCCCAATTGGCCGCCGAGCGCGATGCCCAGTCCAGGATCGAATTGATGGCTCAGGCGCGGGCCCTGGCTGATCGGCGTGTGCAGGTGCAGTCTCGCATGGCCCGAGCGGAGGACAGTTTGGGAAGTTGGAACCTGTTTGCCCGATGCATGAGCAACGATGGCCTGATCGCCCTGGCCATTGACGATGCAGGCCCGGCTTTGTCTGGCTTGGCCAATGACTTGCTGCTAGCTTGTTATGGCCCACGCTTCACCGTGTCCATCCTCACGCTGGTGGAGACAGGCAAGGGCGAGCAACGCGAGGGCTTTGACATCGTCGTGCATGACGGCGAGTCGGGCGACAGCAAGAGTCTGGGCCTGATGAGCGGAGGGGAGCGCGTGTGGGTCAACGAGTGCCTGACGCGGGCAGTGGCGCTGTACCTGGCGCAGCATGCAGGTCGGCGCTACGACGCCTTGTTTTCTGACGAAGCCGATGGGGCGCTTGACCCCGAGCGCAAACGCATGTTCATGGCCATGAAGCGCGAGGTGCTGCGCGTGGGCGGCTACCAGCGGGAGTTTTTTGTGTCGCAAACGCAGGAGTTGACTGCCATGGCCGACGCCGTGATCGACCTGGATGCGATGCGCGATCACGGGGTGGCCGAGGATGGCGCAAAAAAATGGGCGTCGGCTTGATGGCGCGACGCCCGGGTTGGGGATCAAAGGGGATCGGTGTCTTCGAATATGGGCAGGCCGTCCACGATGGCTGCATCGTTGTCGAACTTGAGCCAGACGATGCCAGCCAATCTGGCCGCTTCGAAGATCATGGCCATGTCGCTCTCAGCGGGCACCGTGTAGGGCGGGGCTCCCACGTAGACGAAACCTCCATAGTCGTTCGGGTACACATTGACCGACAAATCGTCATTGGCCAGTTTCTGGCGTGTGGTGGCCGTCAGGTGGCTGATCGACAAGGCGGCGAGAGGCTCAACCAGTTCCAAGAACCTGGTCACGATGGTCTTATCCAAGGCGTACTCCTTCTTGGCAAGAATGAGGCTGTGCCATGCGGGGTAGGGTGGCTGGCAGTTTCACAGCAAACCCTGTTCCGCAAAAGACAGGACGCGGTCGCCTCCCACGACGAAATGGTCGAGCACGCGCACGTCCACCATCATCAAAGAGGATTTCAGCGTCTGGGTCAAGAGTTCGTCTGCACTGCTTGGCGACAATTGACCGCTCGGGTGGTTATGGGCCAACAAAACGGATGCCGCGTTGTGGGCCAGCGCGCTTTTGACGACCTCACGAGGGTAAACAGACGTTTGGGTCAATGTTCCCCGGAACATCTCTTCGGCCTCGATCAGAACATGCTGGGCGTCAAGGTACAGCACCAGGAACACCTCGTGCTCCAAACCGGCGCAGTACATGCACAACCAGTCCTTGACAACCTTGGGTGACGCCATGACCGGTCCATCCAGCATTTTGGCGCGCATGTCGCGCAGCAGCAGCTCACGTGCGATGCTGAGTTTGTGGGCCAGCTCATGGGGAGCATGCTCAACGGCCTGGTATGCGGCTGCTGCATCGCAGGCGCAGGGCAAAGGGAGGGGGGCTTGGCGAACAGGTGCGGCGAGTAACTCGCTGACCAGTTCGGCACTGGACAAGTGGGTGACATTCACGGATTTCTCCTTCACAAAAAGGAAAAGCGGGAACGTCCTGTCCCGAGGGGATGGATGTTCCCGCTCGGGATGTGCTGACGCGAGGCCAGCACGGTCAATGAGGCAGGTGACGACTGCGACGCCGACGCAAGGTCGGGAGCGCATTCCGCGATGGAATGCAGGTAGCGGTGGGCAGTGTGTCGTGATGGTCAGAAGCGTTCAAGCCTTGATCGCTGCATGCCATGGACAAGGGGCCATGGAATCGGGGCATTGCGAAATGCAAGGCTTGGTGACAGCTGAATATCACCTGAAGTTCAGTACAGAAATCTTGTTTCAGTGGGTGGCCAAAGCCGTGACACGGGCCTGAAATTTCGCCAAGATGGCGACTCGCACCCATGCAACGAGCACGACCATGATCCGTTTTGGCCCTCACATCCGGCTCACTCGGCGAGAGACTGAGCGCTTCAAGCTGATCACCGATCTGGAGCCAGTCGGCATCCGCACGCTGCCTGACCTGGATGCCTACATCGCGCAATGCAAGGCGCACTATTGGGGCGTCTCCAGGGACACCCAGTTTCTGCATTGGCTGATCGACCGGGAGTACCAGCAATGCCGTTCAGCGGCGTAGCATGGAGCACGCCGCCTGGCGGTTCATCAAGCAAAGACACGTGGCTCGATGGTGGCGCCGCGCATGAAGGCCAGGTAGGCAGCGGCCTTGCCGATGTCCGCGAAACAAGCGATGGCATCGCAGCCTCGCCTCACGGCCCATGGCAGGTCAGGGCATTCATTGGGCGACAGGCTCAAGTTGGCCTCGCGATAGGCTGGATGCCGATACGGCGTGTTGCCGGTCTGCCAGTCCACCAGGCACAGGATGCAGTCGGTCAAAATGGCGCCGCCACCTGACTCGCCAGGCTCGACCAGCAAGGGGATTTTGAGCATGCCGCCAGATCGGCCAATGCGGCCGACCACGCCATGCTCATCAAGCCACGGTTCACCCGTGGCCAGGTCGCCAAGTATCAGGCGGATCTTCTCGCCAGTTCGGCGATAGGACTCCAGCACCTTGGCCGCTTTGGGATCGGTCCCGGGCGCAAAGTAGGTGCGGTGGTTCAGTGGGGATCGGCCCCATGCGGCTGTGGCCGTCAGGTATTTCTGATAGCCCGCCAGCGTGGCGTAGTCGCCTGGCGCAAAGGCCAGGTGGCTTTGGTCGAGTTGCTGTGCGATCTGGTTGGCATGATCGCGAGCATTGCCAAAGCCAAAGCAACTGTGGCCTGATCGCTCCGTGATGACATAGAGCTTTTTTTCCAGGTTGAGTGTGACGGTGGTCATGAAGATTCCTTGTGTGGAAGCCTGGGGACGCACCGCCGCTCGGGCCGTGGCCCCGCAGGCGCGTTGTGATGGTGTCTTGTCGGTATCAGGTCGGTATCAACCTTGCGCGGCCAACCGGATGGGGGGCTGATCGCAGACGCTGTCCACCACTTGGCTTTGTCGCAGGTGCTCCAGCTTCAGCAGCAGTGCATGGGCATGTGCGCTGTCATCACCTGCCAGGCCAGGCTGAAGGGCCTGCACTTCCTTGATCAGCAAGCGCAGTTCCTGCACGATGGCCCGGTGGGCACGCATCTCGATGGCGCACAAGGCGTCGGTTGCAGTGGTCATGGGAAATTCCTTCCGTGGGTGTGCCGCACTGCCACTCGGGCAGATGCAGGCGAAATGGGGGGGGGAACGCGGCATGCACCACCAGCAGATGGGCAGGCGCGTGGGTCGATCTGGGCAGGGCCAGGGCGCTGGCCCCGGCACGGTCAAGACGCGGTGTTCTTGCCGTGCGGGGAATCAGGCTGTTTGGGAAACAGCATTGGGCTTTGACGGCTCTCCCGACGTGGCGGATGGCGCGTCCTTGGGCACAGAAGCTTGAGCTTCAAAAGACGATTGAGCCTGGGCAAACTCCGGCGCTTTCTTCAGGCGCTTGACTTGGGTTGCTGCCGGTTCGTTGGCCGTAGGTGGCAGGCATTCAACGGCGATGTCGCCGCCTTGGCGCAGCATGTGGCGAAGTGCCAAAGCTGGCGCAACAAAAACGCCATGGAACAGCCAACGCACGAACTGACCGATGCGCCTGTTGCGTGCGGCTGCGGCTTTGTGTGTCCGCAAGGATTGCTTGCAGCACAGGTACAGGGCCAGGTGGTTGCGCTTCATCATCGGGTCAGCTTCCAACTGGGACATGACTTCGGCGGCCATGACGGGGTCCTGACCCACGCGGCGGTAAAAGCCCATCCAGGCACGAGACTCCTCAATCTCGACACAGCTGCGTTTGGGGCGAGCGCGAGACGCTTCATGATTCATGGTGTGAACTCCAGAACGGAGGAGGGCACACCTATCCCGGCGGGGAGACGGTGGACTCCCCAAGGGGTTGCGTGGAAGTGCAGCACAGCCGAATGGCCGAGGCACAAGAAAGACGGTTCGCATCCCATGAAGTCGAGGGCTCCCGACAATCGGGCTCGGCTTCAATGGGATGCGAACGCGGGCGGGCACAAGACGGGCAAGGCAACGAAGGCCAGAGCTTCGTCTCGTGTTCGACCCGAACTGCGGGCGAGGTCAATCGCCACGGTATCGATGTGCTGATGCTGGACCACGGTCAAGTGGTTCAGGCGGCAGCACGGTAGGCCATGACCTGTTCAACCTGTCGTGAGACAGGCAGCGCAGGCTTCAGCAATGCGGGTAGCACTGCAGGACGGATCACAGGCTCGCGGGCAAGCCCGGAGCCCCCCAACAGCACGCAGATGGCGCGCGTTTCCCTTGTCGCATGAGGGCATGCGTTCATGACGTTCTCCTTCAGGGTGTGAAGGGGAACGCCTCGTCCCGATGGGGAACATGGTGGTTCCCCAACTTGGGATGCTTCAGCCTTGGCGGTTGAAGCGGCTCGGCGGCGGCACCGTGAGGTGCGCCGATGACACGGTGTTCAGCATGAGGGCTGAACGAGGCACAAGGCCATTGACATGGCCTAGCTGAACCGAGGTTCAGCTTCTACAAGGCAGGTGACGACTGCGACGCCAGCAAGGCTGGACTTCAGGGAGACCGAAATCTCCGTTGAAGGCTGCGTGAACGCGATGTCCACAGGTAGCGCTCGGAGTATGCGGCGATGCATGGTGCTGCGGTAGCACCAAGCGCGTCTGCCAAGCTGGCGCCACGTCAAATCGCCAGCGAGAACCGGTGATTTCTTATGGCGGCCTTAGCCGTCCACGGCTTTCAGCCGATGTCCATGCCAATCTGAGCACAGCACTTGCGGCGGATTGGCTGGCATCAGGCCGAGCAGTCCGAGGTGGCCCACTCAGATCCGGTGCATGGCCCCGCTGCTTGTCTAGTCTTCTTCATCTTTCAGCGTGGGGCAAACTTGATGAAGCACAGCAGTCATCAGCGTATGCCACAAAGTATCCGCAGATCTCAGGACCTGTAGTTTCTGACGACCGATGGCGAAAAGGGTGTTCTGTGCAGTCAGCGGCGCTGAGGGGGCCTCTTCGTTGGGTCCGAGTAACCGCAGCGCCAACGAGCCGAGTTGCAACGTTGTTGGATCATGTTGGAGACCCGCCCATAAGGTCTGACCTTCTTTTGCCGACTCCTCAAGCGGTTTGGCCTGAGCTGCAATCTGCGCTCGGGCCTGCTCGGACAAAGTCACAAAGGCCTCAAGCTTCCCCACAGCTCGCAGCGCAGCCTCCTGCTTTTCATGGTCATCGAGTGCTTCTCTGAAATATGACCAGTCCATGTCGGATCCATACCCACCAAATGTGAGTCGATCTCGGTGTCCTGAACCTCCACGAAACTGATCCAGCTTTTCCAGTTCGGCAACGGCTATCCGGGGATCGGGTGTTTGGAGAATCGTGTCGATCGCGACCAGAGCCTCTTCCATTTCATACAGCAGAGAACGCAACTTTCCTCTGTATTCCAAGTAGATCTTTGGAATGTCAGCTTGGGGGTTTGGCAGCGGAAGCGTGTATCTGTAGTCGATGTTGCTTTCGGAGATTTGCCGATAAGGTACGTTGACTTGATCCAGGAACTGAAACGATGCCAACGAAGGTCGGGTGGCAATGTCTTGAGAAATCCTGTCCAGCGCTTGTTTTCTGCTCTTGATCAGGTACTGCTGGTCGAGTGCCTTCTTGCCAAGGATGTACCGCGGCTTGTCATCATCTGTTTGTTCAAGGGCTGAAGTGATGTCCTGTGCCGACAGAAGGAACATCTCTGAGGCATCCTCGCTGCCGACATGAAGGATCGCAAAGAATCCCCGCAGTGGCTTGCCATCTTTGTCCTTGACGTAGTCGCATGGAATGTAGTGAGTGGTCTTGCGGTCCTGGTAGTACTTCGCTTGCACCACGCCAACTTTGGGCGGTGCACGGTCAGTAAACTTGTCGGAGAGGGATCGAGGCTGGATTAGAAAGTCCGCTCCGTCAATGTCCACCGAACGTTCAAGCACCCAAAAGCGATCCAGCAAAAACGCCTTTGTGCGGGCTTCCCCTGCGGCACCATGCTCCATCACCTTGAGCCAGACCGGTTGGTCTGTATTGGCCATGCGTTTGCTCCTATAACATTTGATGATATTTTGTCGGCCAAAGGCCGCTCCATGGCTTCAAGAAGCAGAAATGATTGCATTCGATCCGAATACTTGGCTGATGTACGAGGGCCTGTCCAACCATGGGCATGGCGTCTCACCCGCCCCCATGGTTTCGGTTGCCACCTTCGTTCAGGCCGAGGCCGACTGGCGCAAAGTGCCCAGCAGCGGTGCCCTTCGCAGTGCCATGTGCGTCTTCAGGGAAGATTACTTTGACCCTGTCAGTCGCATCAGGCGGGGCCGGTTCTACGAAGTTGCAGGGCGGCAACAGCCTGATCAGTGGTGGGTCCACAAGCACCCGGTCTTGCCCGAGGATGTCGGACACCAAGCCCATGAAGGACGATTCACCAAGTCGCTGATTTCGTTCAGCCCAATGGGCAATGTGAGTCAGCGACTGGTGACCACGCCACGCACGCTGGTTGTCTTGGGGGCAGCGACGGCCATCACGGTTTGGAACATCGTGTCGGTCGAGCGATCTGGCAATGACGAGGACGTGGTGACGATGCGTGCGCGCTCAAACCTGGGTTTCTTGCCGGACCTGCTCATGGACGCGATTCCCGCAGAAGCGAGAGACCGGGTGAGTGCAGCGGTGACCAAGGTGGTGGACGGGGCGCACCGATCCAGCGGCATCACCGTGGTGGATCTGTGTCGTGATGCGATGGGGGTGATTTTGTCCGCGCACCTTCATCTGGATGCCGGCGAGGATGCCAAGATCGTCGAAAAAGACCTTGGCGCGTTGATCGCGAAGCTGCCACCGGAATCAAAGCTGTTTCGCGCGGCGGCAGATGTGGTTTGCAAGCTCCACCCCAGGGGCAAGTCCAATGAGCAGCAGCGCCTGGGCACCCGTGACGTCACGGAAGCAGACGGCGCGTTCGCCATTGAGGCTCTGGGGTTTGTGCTTCGTGAGCTCGGCTGGGCACGATAGGCCTAGAACCGGCCTAGATACACAGCGTACGCATTTGCCAGTTTTCTGGTGTCGATCTTATTTTGGAGTCCTCGTTGGCAACCTCAACTCAACGTCCGGTTATTTTTGTGTCGTACAGCTGGTCTTCACCCGCACATGAAGATTTTGTTGAGTCCCTGGCTTCGAAATTGATGGCCAACGGTGTGATGGTTCGCCTCGACAAATGGGATCTGAAGGAAGGGCAGGACAAGTTTGCCTTCATGGAGAGCATGGTCACTGATCCCGACATCTCGAAAGTCCTGGTGATTTGTGACTCGCACTACAAGGCCAAGGCCGATGCGCGCAAGGGCGGGGTGGGCACCGAGACCGAAATCATTTCGGCGGAGATCTACGGGCAAGTCAAGCAAGAGAAGTTCATCCCCATCGTGGTGGAGTACGACGCCAACCGGCTGGCCGTGTTGCCCACTTTCATGAAGTCGAGGATATACATCGATCTGTCGAATGACGATGTCTATGGCGACGGCTTCGATCAGCTCTTGCGCGCCATCTACGATCGACCCAAGTACAAAAGGCCCGAGTTGGGGGCGGTGCCCGAGTTCCTGGATGATGAGCTGGCCACCGCGATTCCCGTGCGGGAGTTTCAGGCTCTTCGCAGCGCCACGGAGGAAGGCAAGGCCACGGCAGATGGCCTGGAAGCCGCTTACCTCAAGCGCTTTCAGATTGAACTTGGCAAGCTCCTGGTGCCCAAAGAGATCCCTGACTATGACGACGAAATCGTGGCGGCGATCGGCCGCGCGAAGCCCCTGCGGGATCAGTTCGATCAATACGTGTCCATGAAGGCGGCTTTTGCCCAAGACGCACCGAGGGCTTGTCGGCGGGTTCTTGAGTTGTTGGAGCACATCCTGGGCCTGCGCACTCCGCCTGAGGGCATGACTTCGTACCGTGAGGAGTGGTTCGATGTGTACCGCTTCCTGGGGTGGGAGTTCATGTTGTTGACCGTTGCGGCCTTGCTCCGAGAGCAAGCCTGGCAAACCCTGGATCACGTGTGCAGCGAGGTGTTCGTCTTTCACCGCAATGGTGACCAGCGTGATCGCAGCTTCCTGGAGTTCGAGCCGTATCTGCGCTCATTGGACGATAGGCGCAACAAGCGCCTGGGCCTGCGCCGCATCTCTATTCAGACTGACATGATCCACGATCGGGTCAGCACGAGTGGTACGACGTTCAACGAGATGATGCAGGCCGACGCGTTCCTGAGCTTGCGCTCAGTGGTTCAGCAACCCGAGGGCCAGACAAGGGACTTCTGGTTCCCGCGCACGCTCCTGTATCTGGATGGCAACCGCTTGCCACTGTTTGTGAAGGCCGGTGCTGGTGCCATCAAGGCGGGGCTCCTGAAGGCACTCGGCGTGGCCGACGCGAAGGAGTTTGCCGCTCGTTTTGAGAAAGTTGCTGCGGCCCTGAACAATTTTGGCAATTGGCGCATGGACAGCGAATTCATTGACTTGCGTTCTGCGACGAACGTGGCCCAGTTGTCCGTGTAGTGCGTTGGCATAGGCCTGTTGTTAGACTTGGCGGTGCTGCCTGAGGCGTGCCGGGCAAATGCCGTCATCGGTCGGATGGTTTGTCCTTGTGACGATCGTCGTATGTGGGGTTCGCGTTCCCACCAGGCAGCATCCACTCGTGCATTCGGTTCGCGGGCCATGCAGCCCACCGCGTTGACCAAAAAACAGGCACCCCGAGAGCGCTCTGGCGTACCTTAGGCGTTGAACTAATGGCCATTCAAAGTTATCCCCAGTTTTTGTGGATAACTCTTGGCCCGGCAGTTCAGTGCATTGGGGCGACCTGGGCCGTCTTATCCATTGGCATCGTTTTGATCATGGGTAGAGATTGGTTCAACTCGCTGAAATGATTCAGCCCGCTCCATTGCTCGACGTCTCCGATCACATACAGGCGATGCTTGGCCCGCGTGATGGCCACATTCAGCAGATTGGGCTTGCCCGAAGCCCAGGCTCGCGCGCCTGACCCGGCCTGTCCAGGGGCCGTGCCCAGCACCAGGAACACGATTTCTGCTTCCTTGCCCTGGAAGGTGTGCACGGTTCCGCACTCGATCTGGCCCAACCCTGCATCCTTGATCCGCTTGATGCAGGCGTTCTTGATTTTGCGAAACGGCGAGATCACGAACACCTTGGCGGCCTTGTCCTTGCCCCCGGCCTTTCTGGCAGGTGTGAATGCTGGTTGCTGTTGAAGCTGGCGCAGGCAGTTCACCAGGACATGGAGTTCGTCTTCGATGACCGGATGGGTGGCGCGGGTGGCGCGCACGTCCAGCCAGGCGCTGTCACCGAGCACGCAGGTGAACTTCGTTTTTTCAGGCTGGCCCAGATCGTCCACACGGCCATGCACCATCTGTTCGGCGTAGGCAATGCGGTTGGCCACGTTGAACATGGGATCGTCGCAGCGGCGGTGCGTGCGCAAGGGCATGCCCGTCCAGATGGGCTGAGCCTTCTCCGCATCGACGGCGCCGCTGGTGACTTGGGATGCGACCCAGGAGCCATGACGGGTGACACGGTCGGCCAGGGTCTGAACCGATTCGTCATTGGGTGACCACATGGGGTCCACGGCGTGGCGGCGGCGGAACTCTTCGACCAGCATCAAGGGCACGGTGAACACGGGTTCGATCTGCAAGGGGTCGCCCACAAGCACCGCCCGCTGACTGCGCCAGATGGCACCGGCTGCTGATTGCGGGGTGGCTTGCCCCGCCTCATCGACCAGCAACCAACCCAGGCTGTCCTGGCCCATGCCAGCGAACAGGCGATCGAAGGACGCGAGGGTGGTCGAAACCACTGGCACGATGAAGAAGAAGGCGTCCCACAACAGGGGACGCTGCTCCAGGGGCAGCTTGTCTTTCAGCGAACCGGTGAGCATGCCGTTGACGGCGCGCAGGTTGCCGATGAACTTGCCTGCGTTGGCCAGCACCGTCAGTCGGTGCAGCTCCATGGCTTGCAGGAAGATGCGGGCCCGCAGTGCATCCAGCGCCGGGCTGACCGCCACCGACGCGCGATGGCGCTGGTCGGCGGGCAGTTGCCAGAAACTGGCATCGGGGAAGTGCCGTGCCCCGGCGTCGTGTCCGGCTTTCAGCGCACGTTGGTGGCCTTGCAATTCGCGCTCGGAACCCTGCAGTGTCAGGACCTGGGCACGATGCACCTCGCGCTGTTGCTCCAGCCGTGCTTCGGCCATGGCGCCATCCTGCGCCAGTTGGGCCAGCGCTTCGGCGGCTTGCGCCAAGGCCCGCGTGGGCTCGACCAGCGTGGCGCGCAGCGCCTTCATGCGTTCGGTGTCTTGCCCAAACAAAGCGCACAGCTTGTCCCACAGCTTGGGCAGGCATTGCGAACGCGCCTGGTCGAGCGTGGCCCGGCGGGAATCGACCAGGGCATGCTGGATGGCCTTGTTGTCCTGAAGCTGCGCGAGGTGGCGGCTGGCTTGGTCGATCACTTGGGCCTGGGCCTGCGCGGCATCACGCTGGGCATTGACCCGCTGCTGGCAGGCATCGATCCGCTGAGCTGACTTTTCCGCCTGAAGCAAGACGCCACGGCAGGCATCGAAATCGGCCAGAAGCGCCAGGAAGGACTTCTTGGCCGCATGCCATTCGCCTTGGTAGCGGCTGTAGTCGTTGCTGGCCGCTTCCAGCAGTTGTTTGATCGAGGGTGGCAACGGATCGACGGGTGTAGGCGTGGTGGCTTGAGCGGTCGCACCTGGGGCTTCGCCTTCTTGAGCGTTGCCGGGCGATGGCGTTTCGGTGTTGGGTGCCTGACGTGGTTCATCCCGAAAAAATCCCCGGGCGAAAGAGCGGCGGTTGCCTGCATTGCCCAACGCGGCGGCGGCCAGGCCCCAGCAGTCGATGGGCTGCTTGTCGTCGTCCACCACCTTCTGGGCCGCGAACACCTCTCGGATCACCTCGTCAAAGTAGGTGGCCGAGGCAAAGTCGCTGTGCACCTTCGCGCGCGCAGGCAGCTCCTGCGTGATGTTCTTGACCGCGTTGTTGTTGGTGCTGGTCACAACGATGGACGAGCCGCCCACCACTTTGGCCTTGAGCGGGAAGAAGTTCTTGCCCGCCACGCTCACACTGTCTTCGAACAGCTCGATGGGGCGGCTGAGCGAGGCGATCTTGCGCGCGCGCTCGGTGACCACCTCGGCAATCACATCGCACAGCAAGGTGGTCTTGCCCGTGCCCGGTGGGCCGTTGATGCCCAGCGTGCCGCCATCGCGCCCCAAGGTGTTGAGTACCTGGGCCACCGCAGCTTGCTGAGCTAGCACCAGTGGGGCCTCTGGTGAGGCCGGCCAACGGGCGCTGGGCAAGCGGGACACGCTCACCAATTCACCCATGGCCGCCTGGTCGTTCAGGATGTCGATGCGCTGCTCGGGGGCAATGGGTGCACCCAGAAAAGTGCTCAGGGCTTTGCCGAAGGGCTTGTTCTTGCCCGCCTGTGTGATCAGGCGGTTGAGGTCATCCAGGTAGAAGGAGTTCAGGTAGTCCACCGCACTCTCGAGCCTGTCATCAAGCTTCTTGCGTTTGACGCGTGCCACCTGAACCACCACCCGCCAGTCCAGGCCGCTGACATTGGCCCCTGGGCCCAGCAGCTTGCACACGGTGCGCAACTCTTCGTCCAGATCGCTCCAGGTCAAGGGGCTTGGCGCTGGTGGGGTGTCGGTCTTTTCAGTGGGCGGCGTTTGCTGCGCATCAGTGGCGACGGGCCGCAGGTGATGGCGTCGTTGTCCGAACTCGTCCATGGCGCGTGCCAGTCGGGCATTGACGTTCTCCAATGGCTCCGAATGCCACATTGCATCGACCCCGTGGGCAAAGCTGGCAGGCAGGTAGCTGTCGAGCTTGGGGTGGCCATTTTCGTTGGCGACGAATGCGGCGAGCCAGCCGCTTCCGGCTGCGCGCTGGCGTTCGCGCTCACTGAGGTCTTCCTCGGGGAACACCGATTGCAGCATCAACCGGGAGAGGTCCCCAGTGTCGGCCACGCCCACATAGACGACATGGACGTAGCCATGCTCCTGTGTTGGCTGAAAGTGACGGTGTTGCCAAGGCAGGACATCGCCGCGTCTGAGCGTGACGATCTTGACCTGGTCGCTGTTGTCCTTGGCCGATGGTGCGGTCGGGATGTTGAAGACTTCCAGGTCACGCCAGAAGCGCAGGACAGAAAGCGGAGCGGTAGCCGATGCGTTCAACGAAGGACCTCGTCGGTGAATATCGGCGCGTACTTACAGCGTGTCCTGACCGATCAAGGGAGGGTGATCTGATCGTGTGGCAACCAGACCGAAACAGTGGAAATGGTACCGCGCTTCAAGCCAGGGCTGCGGCCCTAAGTCCCTTGTGGATCGATGGGGGGAGGGGGCTTGATTGTTTGGGGCGGTGCTTGGTGGGGGGGCGTAGAGGGGCAAGTTCACGACCTTGATTTCAGCGGGCCGGATGAGATTCTGAATGCATGGACACGCACAAGGCATGTCCCTCAACCGTGCAGGAGCCCCCCATGAAATTCACCAAGGCAGAGATCGATGCCGTGATTGCAGCATCCCCCCGTACCACCGCGCCCTTGAACAAGCTGGTGCTGTCGGCAGACCATCAGGTGCGCTCAGGTGGCAGCACCAGCAAGATGAGCATCGCCGAGTTGGCTGCGTCCATCCTGGACTGCGGCGTGTTGCAGAACCTGATCGTCGTCAAGGGCCCGCGTGGCATGTTTGAAGTGTGCGCCGGTGGCCGTCGCCTGGAGTCGCTGAACTTGCTGATGAGCAATGGCGACATCCCCGATAACTACCCCGTACCCATCCTCATCGTGCCCGCCGACAAGGCGCTGATGGCCAGCCTGTCCGAGAACATCTTCCATGTGCCCATGCATGCCGCCGACGAGTACCTGGCCTTCTCGCGCCTGTTGGGCGAGGGCAAGTCCGTCGAGACAGTGGCTGCGGCCTTTGGTGTCACGCCCCTGGTGGTCAAGCGCCGCATGAAGCTGGCAAGCGTGTCGCCCAAGCTGATGGACGAGTTCCGGGCGGATGACATCAGCCTGGAATGCCTGATGGTGCTGGCGTCGGTCGATGACCACGAAAAGCAGGAACAGGCCTGGGCTGGCTTGCCGCAATGGAACCGCCGCCCCGACTACTTACGGCAATTGCTGACGCAGGGCGACATCGAGTCCGACCGTGACCCGGTGGCGAAGTACGTGACGCTCAAGGCCTACGAGAAGGCAGGAGGGGTCACACGCCGTGACCTGTTCAGCGACGATGACAAGAAAGCTTACCTGTTGGATGCGCCGTTGCTGGAACGTCTGGCCGTGGAGAAGCTCAACAAGAAGGCCAAGCAGGTGCGTGCCGAAGGCTGGAAGTGGGTGGACGTGCGGGTGCGCTATGACCGTGACGAGTACACCGGCCACACCGAGTTGCGCAAAGTCCGGCTTGAACCCACAGAGCAAGAGGCCACTGCGCTGGCGGACCTGGAAGCTGCGATGCAGGCAGTGCAACAACGCCTGGAGGTGCTGGACGACATGGACGGCGATGACGCAGACCAGGATGACGGCGCGGCATACCAGGAGCTTGAAAGCGAGCAAGCAGCCTTGCAACTGCGGCTCAAGGCCCTCAACGACGAACTGAGCGTGTGGCCCGCTGACCTGATGGCACAGGCCGGGTGCGTGGTCCACGTGGGGCACAACGGCGCGGCCTCGGTGCAATGTGGCCTGATCCGCCCGGAGGACTGCGGTGCCGTGGCCCATGTCCTGACCCAGGGCGCATGGCAAGCAGGCGAGGGCGGTTCGCAAGGCGACATGCTGTCCTGTCCACCGGCCAAGGTTCGCCCGATTCACTCCGACAAGCTGATGCGACGCCTGACGGCACACCGGGTCGCCGCCGTGCAGGCCGAGTTGATTGCACGGCCTGATGTGGCCTTGGTCGCGCTCACGGCTCAGTTGGCCCAGAAGCTGTTCCTGAGCCGCGACTACCGCTACCACCAGCACCCACAGGTGCTGGATGTCTCGGTCACGGACAGCCAGTCTGCGCTGCAATCCGCTGCCGATGACATCGAGGCCAGCCCGGCATGGTTGCGCATGGAGGCTGAGCGCAGCGACTGGGCGCAGAAGTTGCCGCAAGACCTGGATGCCGTGTTCCCTTGGCTGCTGGCACAAGATCAAGCCACGGTGCTCCAACTACTGACCGTGGTGGTGGCGTGCTCGGTCACCGGCATTCAGGGCGTGGAGTCACCCACCCAACGCACTGACACGCTGGCACAGGCTTTGGGTCTGGACATGCGCCGCTGGTGGACAGCCAATGGTCCTTCCTACTTGAACCATGTGTCCAAGAGCCGCGTGGTGGACGTGGTCACCGAGGCGGTGGACATCAACGCGGCAGCGCCGCTGGCCGGTATGAAGAAGGATGCCGCCGTGGTGGCCGCTGAGTTGGCCTTGGCGGGCTCCGGTTGGTTGCCTCCATGCTTGAGGGGCCAAGCTGCCTCGGTTGCGACAACAGGCGAAGTTGGGACGGCCAGCCTGGACGATTCCCAGTCTGAGGTCGATGAACTCGCGGAGTCAGCGGCCTGAGGCTCACAGAGCTTTTCCAACCAACCCGGCGCAGGCAAGGGCACTGCGCCGTTGGCGTTTGTCACGACGCCCGCTCTGGCGGTGCGTCGCCCATGCCATCCACATCACGTGATCCTGTACGGCGCTGCACACGTACCGCGCCAAGGTAGGCCCCTGACGCCCGTATGCGCGCATGCCCGGCCAACCTTGACACGGATTGCCTGGCCTGACGGTCCAACTCCGGTGGCACCATCTGCCCTCCACGCACCGGGGGTGGGGTTCCTACAAGGGCCTCATAGTGACCGATCAACACCTCATGGCGCAGGCCATGGGCGGTCACCCCCCGTTCGCGCACGGTGATGCCGAACTTGGTCAACACGTAGTCAAAGTGCCTGAGGTTCTTGCGCAGGTCATGAGCAGGGTTGCCCATGTGCGCATCCTGGCTGCTGACCACGCCCTGCGCGAATGCCACGGCGGCAAGTCGCTCCGAACTGTCCAATGGAATGTGGCGCACCCGGCCTCCCTTGCCCTTGATCCTGGCGTACCGATCCGCCAACTTGTCCTCGGGCGGCAGGCCCGTGGACTCGAAGGGCACTATGCTCTCAAATGGCCGAAACAGCACCGATTCCTTGCGCCGCAGGCCCATGGCGCGGATCAGCCGCAACGAGGCCCCCACAAAGCGGTCGTGGTCACAGACCTGGGTGATCACGGTGTCAATGTCCACCCCATGTGCCGACCAACCTTTGTCCCGGCTGGCGTACTCATGGCGCTGGTATTCGTCAACGCTCAAGCCGTAATGGTCTGGTGATCGCACGAAGCCATGTTTGCCCATCCACATGGCCAGCCCGCGCAGAAAGCTCAGGTAGGTCTGGATCGTCGCCGGGGCCAGGTGCTCCTGCTGCCAGACCTGCACCATGGCCCGGATGTGCTTTTGCCCCAGGTTGCGCGGGTCAGGCACCGTCTTGAACCCGGCCTTTGTCTTCAAGTCCCGAAAGAATCGGCGCAGAAACTGGGCGCGCTCTTGCCGTGTCTTGTGTGAGACGGTCTTGGCCATCGAGGTGTGCAGGGCGTTGAACAGTTCGATCAACACTTCCAGCACCTTGAGCGGTGGCGTCTTGCCCGTGGGGTAGTGGGCCAGGATGTCCTGGGGTGACTTGCCCGCCCAGCTTTGACGGCGTGCGGGTTGGTGCTGGCTTGAGCGCCCAGGGCTGGATGCTTCCTGAACCCGGCTCCGTGATGATCTGGGCGTTGTTGATCGAGGGGTGGATGAGTCAGACATGATGTGTGCCCATGGTCAAGGGCCCGCCGCCCGAACAGCGGGTTGGTCGTGAGTGGAGGTGGAATCCCTTGGAGATCGCCGATGGCGCGGATTCCGTCGCCCCATCGGGTCGTGGTCAAGCATCAGCGCCGCACGCGACCACGAGAGGTGCGGCGCCTACCCAAAGGTTTGTCGGTCGATGTGCCTGCTTGGATGCATCGACACCGGCCAACTCGGTCTTTCTTAAAAACGAAACGGGTGATCCGTCCCAGTCGTGCATTTCTGCAGCCGTGGGGTTGGTGATGCCGGTTTGCCTCTGGGGCATGGACGGCATCGGCGCGGAGGTCTGGCCTCACGCGTCTGTGGTGGATCAGTTCTGGATTCGGAGCGCCATCCACTCGCATGGGTCCACCCCTGACCGAAAGTCCAGGGCGGTGCCGAGTTCATGAGCGAGGTCGCACGGGGAGCCTAAAGAGGCAAACACAACCGTGCGGTGCGCCGAGGCGCAGGCTCAAGGGATGGCGGGAACAGCGGTTCGGCATCGGGTGCCGACTGCGTGCTCGAAGACCGTGGCGCGTTTCAGGAACGCCCAACTCAGGGAGTTGGCAGGGCCATCGGTGCATGCACTGCGAAGAAGACCTCAGGGCCAGCACCTCAGGGGCGATGGCGAATTCCGGTTCAAGGACCGGAGCTTGGAGGGCAGGTAACGACTGCGACGCCTTTTGCTCCATCAGGAGCAGAGCCAGGACGGCTCTCGGGAATCTGTAGTGGACTCGCCGGGGGCCCTTAGGTCAAGGACCACAGCCGCAATGGCCCGCATAGCCGGGCGTTTGAGCGTGGCGAACTAGGGGCGCGCAACATGCCCTTGAGTCGTGCTTATTTACTGATAGGGCTCAAGCGCCAGACAGCCCGTGGGCTTGACATCAAAAAATCCTGCCTCTGGTTCCCAACACAGGTTCTCGATGAGCGAGATGGCCCTCGATGGCGACTGCCTCGGGCGTGGCGAGAGGGGTTGACGAGTGTCATTCGAATGAGAACGTGGTGACACACGCGACCCCAGAACCCAGAGCGCGAAGGTTTGGCAACAGGCCAATGTCATTGCGGCGCATGCAGGCTGACAGTGAATCTGCACCGATGCCGAAATCATGTGTTCTGAGTCGGGGTTTGCCGTGGCGGGATCGTGTCAGCTTGCTGATGCTGATCGCTCATGAACCCACGCCTTGGAGGCTCATCATGGATTTGATCGTCAGAGCGGTGGATGTCGGATCAGGCAACACCAAATACGTCGTTGGCACGGAGGGCACCGAGATCCGCTGCGCCAGCTTTCCTTCCATTGCTTACCCGAGCGCCAGCGAGACTCAGGCCTGGTCGTCATCCGAGCGGCGCAAAACCGTGTCCATCCCCATTGGACACTTGTTCTACGAGGTCGGGCCCGATGTCCACCTGGTGGCCGATTCCGTGCGAGCAACTCAATTGCATGACGAGTACACCGACACGCCCGAGTACATGGCCTTGCTTCGAGGCGCCCTGCATCTCATGAAGCAAAGTCGCATTGACCTCCTTGTGGTGGGCCTGCCTGTGGCCCTGCTGCACCTCAAGAAGGCGGCGCTGGAGAAGGCGATGACGGGAACGCATGACGTTGGGGGTGGCAAGACGGTGACTGTCGTGAAGGCACTCGCTGTGGCGCAGCCTCAAGGGGCGTTGGCTCATTACGCATCGGTGCACAAGAAGATGGCCACCATCGGCAATGAGCAGAGCTTGATCATCGACCCTGGCTCACGAACCTTCGACTGGTTGGTGGCCAGGGGCATGAGACAGGTTCAAAAGCAAAGCCATTCGTTCAACCGTGGCATGTCGGATGTGCTGCGGCTGATCGCCGCCGAGATTACCAAGGACATCGGCAGCCCTTATCGCGACCTCGACGCCATCGATCTGGCCTTGAGAACGGGCAAGCAGCCGGTGATTTTTCAGAAGTCCTACGACATCACCAGGTTCATGCCCATGGCTGAGGCGGTGGCGCAGCAGGCCGTGTCGGCGATGAAGCAGTACATCGAATCGCCACATAGCTTGCAGAACATCATCTTGGTCGGCGGCGGGGCCTTCTTGTTCAAGAAGGCGGTGAAGGCGGCGTTCCCGAATCACAAGATCCATGAAGTCAAGGAACCCATGTTTGCCAATGTGCGGGGCTTTCAACTGGCAGGGCAGAACTATGCGCGAACGGTGATGGCCGCACCACGGGCTGATCAAGGTGCGATGCCGTCGGGGAGCAAGTAATGAACGGCAACGCCAAGGTCAGTGGAGAGCCAATCCGGCTGGTATTTGAACTGGCGCGTGCTGATCACCCCAGGCTGTACGACGATCTGATCCAGTTCCCCAAGGGCACCAAGAGGATCAATCGACTGCGGGTGCTTGCTTATGATGGCTTGCTCATTCAGAGCGGGCACATCGTCTCCATGGTGGCGTCTCACCCGGGCGATGATCAACAAGGGGAGGAGGTAGGTCGCGGCGGACAGATTACCAATGATTTGTTTGGGCCGTCCATCGCGGACTGATCAGAAAGCTGTTGAAGAGGTTTCTCCGATGGACGGCACGCAGCGCGTCAGGCGTTCTTCCTGAGGTGGTCGGCGTAGCTTGAAAATGAAGGTCTGCCTTTGCTGGTGTTCAGCTTGGCCAGACTTGTCTTGCTGATCCGCTGCTGAAGGTAGCTACATACCTCGTCGAACCTATCAACAGATAGGAGCCGCCAGGGCGCGCCGAGTTTGTGTTCAATGTTCTTGGAAATCACGCTGGGATTGAACGCTGTGGCGCGCCTTGGATCTGATCCCGCGAACTCGTTGTAGCGGGAGATCAGGTACTGAACGTAGCGGCTGAGTTGCGCATCGGCACCAACAGTGTTTGGCGGAGGCGTGACCGCGACTGATTTGCGTGTGGTCTTGAGAATGACAGTGCCCGCTTGAATCGCTCCAGGGCTGTTGATCGCAACGTTGCCAGAGTTGTTGACCACCTCAATGCGATCCATATGGTTCAGAAGGATCTTTGCATAGACGCCATCAGTCGGTTGCTCGGTTCGGCCCGCTGCACCTTCGTGAACCGACTTCATCTCCCTGAGGACGTCGGCACATTGAATCATGCGAGTCTTGGCGCGCTCACTCGCGTCGGGATAATGACTGCCAAGTGGCCGAAGTATCTCTGAAAATCCACTTTGACCGGGCATCAGCACATTCACGCTCAATCCAATATGGAAGAGGATCGCAATCAATGAGCACATGGCAAATTGACCGTAGCGGCTCGGCAGGTAAGGATGCTGGTGCGGATGCGTCTGCGGTGCCGTTGAAGTGGGCGCACGACGCAAAAACTGGTCAGCCGCGCTACATACATGATTCGGACGTCGTCAGTCGGACCGCTGCCTGCATCTGCCCAGCTTGTGATTTGCCTCTCACTCCGGTGATGGCAGGTCAGCCCTTGCGGGTGAGACCAACGGCTCATTTCCGGCATCCTGATGGCGCGCACAAAGACGACTGTTCACTGGTTGCTGCCCGCGTAGCGGCAACTCGGCACTTGTTGGAGTTGGGGATGCTGGTGTTGCCACGGCGACGGATGAGTCGAACGGCACTTGGTTTTCTCGGGCATGGGTATGAGGTCTGGGTGGAACAACCCGCCGAGCACATTTCAATCGTTAACGCGACGATGCACGACCACGCCACGGCATTGCTGACCTTGGATGACGGGCGGCAATTGCTGGTTGATCTGACGGGGGTGCGTGAGCCTGGGGCTGATGGACTGGGGCATGCCGTCGTGACTCTTTCGCTCTCAGATCCATCCCTTGCGATGATGGACCCGGAAGAGATTCGCGCGAGACTGCGAATCCTTCCTGATATGCACTGGTGTTCACACTGGAATGACGCCAGTCTGGCTGTTGAAGGTGACGCAGTCGCGGCCAAAGCTGCAAATGATGCACTCGACAGTTGGGATGCGGCAGACGAAGCTGAATTTCTGGCACGGTTGCCGAACGACGTGGAGCCAAGCCTCATTCCTGGTTTGAGGCGCGAGACGGTGCTGCACCGCGAGGTGAAAGCCATCCTTGAAAGTGCATCGTCCATTGCAACCCCGGGCCTGGAGGTTGTGGTGGAACGGGATCCGCCAGATGAGTTCGCCGGAGAGTGGGAGACGGCCAGCATCCGCAAGATGTGGATGACAGGGCCTCGTCAACTCGACTTTGGCGATGTTCGTCTTGAAAAAAAGGTGGCGAGCATCGTTCCCGATGTCATTGCAGATCTGAATCCAGGCAAGGTTCACGGTTGGGGCGGGACCATGACTTGGGTTGACGGGGACTTCGACGAAGACGAAGAAGACACGTACCCCTTCACTTGGCCTGCAGCCATCCTGGTCGAGGTGACTGTGACGCATGGCATCGACGACGAGAAGTTGCGGCGCATTCGGGATCTGGACATGCCGACACTGGAGATTGACCTCGGAGCGTTGGGCGGAAAGGTGACACGCGAGAATTTGCGTGACTTGGTGGTCAACCAGTTGGTCGGGAAGCGGTGGGTACACCACCCCGTCCTGCGGGCCAAGCAGCGGGTGCTTGAATCAGCGGTTGATGAACACCCGGTGACCTTGCGCTACCGCGAGCGACTCTTGGAGTTGCGCCGCCCCGCCTACCTTGCTCAACCCGCAGCGCACTGGGCCGCCAGGTACATCTCTGCGATGACGTCGTTTCACGACGCCAACGTCGGTATCAAGAGGGCAGGGCGAAAGCACGTGGGCAATGGCCCCAAGCCCCAATTCTTGGGCAGCGACAGCGAACTTTGGCAGCAAGTGGAGGAAGCTTCTGAAGCGCTTGCTGCGCATGGACTGCCAGGCGCTCTTGACCGGATGATGGTGGACGAATCCGGGATGGTTGCCCGCATCCTGTCAATCCAGCAGAACCGAGGCGTGGGGTATGACATGAACACTGGTTACCAGGTGCTCAACGCCATCATGCAGAGCGGGCCTGACAACAAGCGTTGGCACACCATCTACACGATGGCTGTGAAGGCCTATGGTCTAGAGGCGCATTTCACAAAGGCACAGGCTGATAGCTATGCCAGATGGAGGCAATCCATCATTGATGGGGTTGATCTTCAAGACGTGACTTACCTGCGTCCGAGCACCTACGACAAGGTGCTCGGCGTTTTGTTTCCTGAGATGGCGCGGGGCATTGCGAAGAAATATGGTTTGCAACCGGAGCCTTTGTAAGTGCATCAAGCCACGCGCCGTATAGGTTGCACATTCCAGGGGCGGCCAGTTTCGCAAGCCTCGATGAAGGCGGCCCATTTTTCCAAGGCTTGGCGGCGCTCGGGGATCTCCTCGCGCACATCGTAAACAGCCTCCATGCCTTTGAGCGCGTGATTGAGTGCAATCTCGGTGATGTCGTTGGGGATCCCCATGTTTCGCATATGCCCCTTTGCCGTGCTACGGGTGTCGTGAGGGGTAAAGCGCCGCACGTCGATGTCGCCGCGATCAAAGGCCCGGGTGATTGCCGCCCAAAGCGTCGTTTTGCCCACATGAGTTGTAAAATCATCCTTGGTGGCCGTCACCTGCCGCATGCGCCCTTCGGGGTACGACGAAGACGGAGTAGTTTCTGCGCCTCACCCAAACATGATTGATTCCTTGGGCGGCCCGCAAAGCGTGCACCGGAATTTCGCCCGACGGAGATCGATATGGACACCCAAATGCTCAAGGTGCTCGCGGAGCGCCTGCGTGCGCATCTCGAACAGCACCAACTTCACCTCAAGCACGGTCAAGCGCTTGACCTGATCGCCGCGCTGCCAGGGCTCCGCAACTGGCCGGAGGTCAAAGCCTTCCCGCTCCGCGTTGCTGCGGGCCAGGTCAATAACAACTCTGCTGAACGCCTGTCCCGCCGTCTCGCGACGATCCACGGCGTCTCGCTCACGCCTGTGGAGTTATTGCAAATCTTGAAACCCGAACGGGTTGAGGGTGAGAGGGTACTCGCCTATGAGGAGATGGACGACTCGGGCTCGCCCACGGGCCGCCGTGCGGCATTCGCCGGAGTCGAGTTCACTCCGCTGAGATACGCGGACCTTGTCGACAAGAAGCTCAGCGACAAGGTCGAAATCCCGCTGAACTGGCAGCACGCCAAAGTCATCGAGAGCAACATTCCCGAGATCAAGCTGGACGAGTTCGCCTCCGGCAACGCAACCATTGAGAGTACCTACACCTCCAGGGCTATCGGCCTGGTCAAAGGGGGGTGGCTGCCGTCAGGCTTGGCCGTCCGGCAGGACATGATTGTTCTTCCAGACCGTTGCACCATCACCGAGCTAAAAGGGAGGTTTTGCGACGGGGTCAAGAAGAACTCCGATGACAAGGACTTTCTCGATTTCTTCGAGGGAGAAGGCATTCGCATCAATCCGTTGCTTTATGCCTTGGAAGGCAACCTCCGGCGGAACCCAACTCCTCATGAAATCCAGCAGCAACTCGAGGAAGTCAGCGCAGCATTGCGGATAGCGTTGCCCAAGGCTGAGCTGGTGCCTGGTGACGGTGGGCTGCAGGGCGTTGTTGGCATCGTTCAGGACACCCTGGCGAGCATGGAGCAAAAACAGACCTTCTTGATGCGCATGGCTCCTAAGCTGCAGCCACCAACCAGCGCAAGCAAGAAGGCTCAGCTATGGGACGAGGCCCTGGCCGTGGCGCAGGAGTGCGGCATCCAGAAGAAATCGCTGGTCGTTCTCGCGGTACTCAGTTCTATCTCGGTTCCCATGGGCAACAGCCCAGCCAAGCGACTGCTCAAGCCGTCGCTCAACTACTCGGCCGAGGATGCCTACAACGCCCTCGCAGATCTTCGATCACTTGAAATGCTGATGTGCCTGTTCGGCTTGTTCCCGGACCAGCGGATCATGCTGTGCACGGGCGACAAGAACCTGGCGCTGTTCTGGGCCGGGATTCGCGCGTCAAATTTTGCGTGGGCTGGCAAGGCTGCCACTTTCACCCTTTCGCCCGTCGAGGCGTTCCTTCCCAATGTTTCTACGGAGCGCGGCGCGCCTTTCTTCGACTCTGTGGAGCCGAACAGGGGGGTCGCGATCGAGCCGTCAATGGAAGGCGACACCCTTTGAAAACTCATCCGTTCACGCGGCCGACGCTCATTGCTGGGGTGCCTGCCCTGCGGGGTGTCGGATCACTGTCGTGGCGCTGTCGTGTTGGCACTGCAGGCACGTCTCGATACTGACGACATCGACACGCCATCTATGGAGCGCCTATGACGACCGAAGAGAAAACACAGGAATCCCGGCTTCTGACTCCCGCTGAGCTGGCAGTCTTGACGCGAATGTTCCGCGAAATGCGCCATTGGTCGCAGGAGCAGTTGGCTGAGCTGTCGGGTCTGAATGTGCGAACGATCCAGCGTGTCGAGCAGGCAATGCCAGCCAGCCTGGACACGCGACGCGCCATCGCCCGGGCCTTCGAGTTCGAGGACATCGACGTATTCAGCAAGCCGTTTTCGATTCCTTCGGACGAGACCATCAAGGCGGCAAAGGAAAAATTCAATAAGGAAAACGTCACTTTGGCGGCGCAGTCGCTGACGACCGGCCGCCAGTTGGCCAAGCTGGCGGAGATGAGCACCATGGACCTCTCGGAGCCAGCATTCGAGATGGGGCGGGAGGCCGAGCAGGCTTTTGCGGAGCTGGTGGACTACTTTCGGGAATACCGAGATTGCGCGGACATGTACAGCGAGTCCGGCAAATTCGAGGTCTACGATGCCCTGCAGGCGCACATCGATGATCTGCGCCGGCTCCAGGTGTCGTTGTGCCATGCAGCGCGCAAAGTGCAGCTCAAGTTCGGTGGTGATGCGGAGGCCAAGCCGATGCCAGCCACGATTCTGTATGTGGTCGCGTTTCCGCTTGGTCAGGAACCAGCTGAGTTCGCGACGCCGCGCACAGGCGGCCTCAAGCTCTGATGCGCCGGGCGGCTGACGCGCTGGCACTACGCGTACTGCCGCCACCAAATCTGCACGCGCGAGCGTATGTCAAGGCCCATCTGGCACATCGGTTCCTGGGGCGCTCCCCACAGCCCGGCGGTGGGTGAAGGCGCCCTAAACCAAGCCGATGGCTTGACCCCCATCGAGCGGCAGAGGCAGGCGTTCGGGGCGGCACCCGCCTGGACGCTATGCGGTTTATTCGCTGTGCAGTAAATATTGATGAAATGCCGAATATTCGCTAAGATCGCCATATTTACTGCACAGTAAACAACCCCTACATCCATGATTCTCGAGTCTTCCCTGATAGAACGGCAGTTGATCACTCAGTGTTAGTGCCGACCGAAAATTGACCAGCGGGGGTGCGGCAGAAAACTTGGACTGGTTAAACAGCGATTCCTAGGCTTCTGCGATGCCCGATGGGACTGCGGGCTCCAAGCGAGACTTTGATCCGTGCCTCGTTGTACCACCGGATGTAGGCATCCAAGTAGGCGATGAACTCGTCGATGGTCGTGTGCAGCCAGTCACGAGAGAAGAACATCTCGATCTTCAAGCGGCCGAAGAAGCCTTCGCACGCGGCGTTGTCTGGCGAGCACCCCTTGCGCGACATGGAGCGAACCAGCTTGGCATCGGAGATCCGCGATAGCCAGCCGGGCCAACGATAGTGGCCGCCACGGTCCGAATGCACCACGGGCCGAGAACCGCTAGCAGCGATCTTGTCGATGGCCGCGTCCAGCATCGTGTTGACCAGATCTGCATTTGGGCTCGTACCGATCGACCAACTCACAACCATGCCATCAAAGCAATCGATCATCGGAGACAAGTAGACCTTGCCTGCTGGGATCTGGAACTCCGTGATGTCGGTGAGCCACTTCTCGTTCGGTGAACTGGCGCTGAAGTCGCGATTGAGGAGGTTGTCCGGCGCCGGACTGATCTCGCCCATGTACGAGCCGTATCGACGACGCTTGCTCGTAGCGGCGAACCGCCTGCCGCTGTGGCCAGCAAGGTGGCCGACATTCGCGCGCGTGCCGCCAAATATGGCCGCACTTTAAGCTTCGGTATTCGCCTGCATGTGATCGTGCGTGAAACCGAAGACGAGGCCTGGCGCTCCGCAGCCGAGCTGGTCTCGCACTTGGATGAAGACACTGTAGCTGCTGCGCAGAAGCGCTTGTCTCAGATGGACTCAGTGGGCCAGCGTCGTATGGCCGAGTTGAACAAGGGCAAGCTCAATAAGCACAACATTCGTGAAGGGCTAGAAGTCTACCCACACCTTTGGGCAGGCGTGGGCCTGGTGCGTGGAGGGGCAGGCACGGCTCTGGTGGGGGATCCTCAGCAGGTCGCAGACCTGATCAAGGAATATGCCGCACTCGGGCTGGAGTATTTCATCTTGTCGGGTTACCCGCACCTCGAAGAGGCTCATCGCTTTGCCGAGCTTGTCTTCCCCTTGCTTCCCCTAGATGTGCAAAAGAAGCTGCCTGGCAAGACGCTGACGGGGCCGTTTGGCGAGATCGTGGCTAACAGCTTTGTGCCGGCTGCGAGCAAGCAGGCATCGGCTTCTTGAGTTACGGGGCTTGGCTGCGTGAGTGGCCTGACTCAATGCTTAGGTGGCAATCGTGCCTACCTGGCCTCACTGGAGGCGATGGAGCCATCGCACCAGGCTATCAATCTCAGCGGTGTTCGCGCACTCGCCATCCATAGAGGATTGATCGCCGGCGCTCTCGAATGACTGCTGCGCGGCTTCCAACGCCGCGGCCATGCTACGGCGCGGCCGTTTAGGGGTGACCGGCTGCTCACGCTGCGGAACCGCCACGCACCACACAAAGGCTGCTCTAGGCTGGAAACTGACTGGGTCGGTGCATCCTGCTCAGGAACGCCGACTTCACGGTATCGCCGCGATACGGTGAACAGGAGTGACCTGATACCGTAAAGCTGGCCTACAAATTGGGCCAGACCCACATAGAATCAATCTTGATTTGACAAAGTGGGCATAGATGGCCCATCAACGCTGTCAAAACAGTCGAATGCGTGTCTGCCAATCTGGATCTCTTTCGCGGTATTGTCAACGGTATCGAATCATCGTGATTGCATGTACATGCTTGTTTTTAAAGAACCAATTCTGCCCGGTAGAGAATCGAGTGGGAGTGAGGAGTTTCCCACACAACCATTCTGTCCGCGTTCGGCCGCACGCGTAAGGGCTGAATGCAGCGTATTTGATGGGGGTTTCGGCATCAGTTTGCCGACCGAACAGGTCAAGCCCGCTGATTTCCTCGGTATCTGGATCGGTATCAAGTCTGGCTGACCAGGGCGGCTCTTCGCGATACTGAGCACGGTGTTGCGGTATCGGATGAGTGAAAGGGCGGACCCAGAAGTCGCCTTGAGTGTGCTGAGATCGACACGTTGATTTGCGATGGCGAAGTGGTCTCCAGCAGGAGGCGCAGCAAAGCTAAGATAACGTTATTCTGCACGATAACAGTTTATGTGTTATCGTGCGGCACCAATGTTACATTGGATCAGCTTTGCCGACTCTCGCAACCGCCGTACTTCACTACCTCAAAGAGGTTCTGGGCATTGAAGCGCCAGGCGTGAAGCCGTGGGCGCGTTCAAATGAACTGCCCTACTTTCTTCGCGATGCCTTCCAGTTCAGCGAGCTGGAGTTGTTGGGCCAGCCTGTTGTCCTGGCGATGGCGCACGCCGGTGCCAAGCAGCCCCTCAGCGAGGTCCGGATCTGGCTGGACAAGGTCGGGGCGCTGGCCGGTCATCCGGCGGTCTACGTGACCGATGCGTTGGCTTCTTACGAGCGTCGGCGCTTGATCGAGCAAAAGGTCCCGTTCATCGTGCCCGGCAACCAGCTCTATCTGCCAGATTTGGGTTTGGATCTGCGGGAGTATTTCCGGCAGCGCGCGCCAGCCATGGAGGCTGCGTTGAGCCCGTCTGCGCAAGCCATGCTGATCACGGCCTTGCTGCGTCAGCCTTGGCAACCCTTTTGGCCGCCGTCCACGGTGGCTGTCGCATTGGGCTACACGCCCATGACGCTGTCACGAGCGGTCAAGGAGCTGATTGCGGCCGGGCTGGCTACCGGATGCACGGTTGGCCGTTCGCGATGGCTGCGAATGGAGCTTCAGCCGGAACAAGTTTGGGTGGGTGCGCAGCCCCTGTTGAGAACGCCGGTCAAGCGCACGGTTTGGGTGAAACCTGATGGGTTTGTCGCACATCGACCTAGCCGCATCGCGGGTCTGAGCGCGCTGGCGCACTATTCCATGCTGAACGAGCCCAAATGGCCTGTGTATGCGATGACCGCCGCTGATTGGAAGGCTGCGGCCGATGCTGGTGTTCGCGAGTTGCCTGAACCCGAAGCTGGCGCGCAAGAATGGCAGGTTTGGAGCTACAGCCCGGCATTGGTGCCAGAGGCCACCACGGTGGACCCACTCTCGCTGGCGCTCAGCTTGCAAGAGAACGCCGATGACCGGATCCAGCTCGCGCTGGACGAACTGAAAGGGCAACTTCCATGGTGAGAGGGTTGGACATCTTCAAGGCACGGTTTGCTGCGTATGCCGATCAGTACGTCCTGATTGGCGGCACGGCCGCGAGCTTGACGATGGAAAAAGCAGGGCTGGAGTTCCGTGCCACGAAAGACCTCGACATCGTCCTGCATGTGGAAGCGCTTACCCCAGCATTTGGGGCGGCCTTCTGGCAATTCGTCGAGGATGGTGGCTATGAAATCCGCCAGGCCAGCGACACTGGAAGGCCTATCTTCTATCGGTTCCAGAAGCCTGCCGATGAACGTTACCCAGCGATGGTCGAACTGTTCGCGAGAGCCCCTGATGGTTTGCAACCCGCCGACGGTAGTCAACTGACACCCATACCTCTGGACGAAGCCGTCGCCAGCTTGTCCGCCATCCTGCTGGACGAGGCCTATTACGCGTTCATCATGGCCGGGCGCCGCGAAGTCGATGGTCTGCCGTGGGTCGGCGAAGACCGCTTGATCCCGCTCAAAGCCATTGCTTGGCTGGACCTGACAGCGCGGAAAGAGGAGGGCGCCAAGGTGGATGCCAAGGACGTGCGCAAGCACCTCAACGATGTGCTGCGCCTTTCGCAACTGCTGGCGCCCGCCACGCGCATTCCGGTGGACAAGAAAATCGGCGACGACATGACTCGGTTCCTTGTTGCCGTCGCTGCCGACACGTCCATCGACCCGAAAACGCTGCAGCTCGGCAAGGTCGCCGTGGCGGAATTGGTGGCGCGCATCGCACAGGCATATGAGCTTGAAATGCCTGACCATGCGGCGGGATGATGGATAAGGAGTCCATCCAGGGTGGTGCCATGGGTACAACTGGACGGTATCGTTGCGATACCGTGTCCGCAAGGGCCGTGATACCGTGAGTTGGCTTTGACAATGGGGCAACGCCGCTTGAAATCATGCTGAAGGTGGCTTGATGCGACGATCCTTGGCCCTCACGTCCTTCCGAAGCCGACGATGTGCGTATCAGCGTCTCACCAAGTCCCAATCTGTTCCACGGTATTGGCCACGGTATCGATGTTTGTAGTGGTTCCGTATGTCCTTGATTTTGAAAGATTTTGTCTGTCGAATAGAGAATCGAGTGGGAATGACGTGAGCCGGTCGACATTCCACATGTTGTGGCCGGGGGTGTTCGCCGCCACACGTCATTTGAAGCTGGCGTGTGGCTTGACCCACTTCCCGCCAGAGATTCTGGGCTTGGCAGACACGCTGGAAGTGTTGGATCTGTCAGGTAATGGGCTTTCGTCTTTGCCCGATGAGTTGGCCCAGTTCCAGCGCTTGCGCATCATTTTTTGTTCAGACAACCAGTTCACTGAGTTGCCTGAGGTGTTGGGGCGTTGTCCTGCCTTGACCATGGTGGGCTTCAAGGCCAATCGCATTCGCACGGTGTCTGCACAGTCTTTGCCAGCCAATCTGCGCTGGCTGATCCTGACGGACAATGAGATTGAAGAGCTGCCTACCGAGATGGGAAATCGGCCTGATTTGCAG
>JBPOIS010000128.1:0-2990 GCA_052034295.1 Pseudomonadota bacterium | reverse complement strand
TCGGCCACGGCCTGCGCCTGTCCCTCGGCAAAAATCGCCAAACCGTATTCGACAGACGAGTTGCCCAGCTGGTTCACCCGCAGGCCGCCCTCCAGCCGGTCTGGAAAGGCCACCGGCGCAAAATACTGACAGCCGGAATTCACCACGAAGCCCACCACATCGCCGTGGTGGATGTCCAGCCCGCCCTGCGTGATCAGGTAGGTGTTTGCCACGGTGTCAAAATAGCTGTAATAGGTCACGTTGTTCACATGGCCATACAGGTCGTTGTCGTGCCAGCGTGTGGTGATTGGGCAAAACCAGCGGTACGCGTCGCGGGTCGCAGGGGTGGGGCGTGCCATGGTGTTTTTTCCTCAGAAAACCGCCTGATAAATGGCCAGTGCGTCGGCCTCGCCCAGCTCGCGGGGGTTGTTGATCAGCAGGCGGATTTGTTTCATCGCATCGGCGGCCAGCACCGGCAGGTGCGCCTCGGGGATCGACAGCTCGCGCAGGCGGCGCGGCAGCGTGCTGGCGGCCAGATGACCCTCCAGCCGGTCGATCAGGCGCTGCGCCAGCGTCAGGGTGTCGCCCGCGGCACCGGGGTCCAGTGCGCGGTACAGCTCGGCATAGCGTGCGGCGGCGGCAGGCAGGTTGAAGCGCAGCACCTCCAGCAGCACCAGCGCATTGGACAGCCCATGGGGCAGGTGAAAATGCCCGCCCAGCGGGTAGGCCAGTGCATGCACGGCCGCCACAGGGGCATTGGCAAATGCCTGTCCAGCCAGCATGGCGCCGAGCAGCATGTTTTGCCGGGCCTCCAGATGGGTGCCGTCATGGATGGCGGTCTGCAGGTGGGCATCCAGCAGACGCAGGGCTTCGCGGGCCAGCAGGTCGCTGTAGGCGTTGTGTTTGCCGCGGCTGGTGTAGGCTTCGATGGCATGCACCATCGCATCGATGCCGGTGGCCGCGGTGATGGCCGGAGGCAGGCCCACGGTCAGCTGGGCGTCCAGCACGGCCAGATCGGCCAGCAGCTGCGGGGCCACGATGCCCATTTTGGTGGTTTCGCCGGTGGTGACGATGGCAATCGGGGTGACTTCCGAGCCGGTGCCTGCGGTGGTGGGCACCTGGACCAGCGGCAGGCGCGGGCCGGTGACCTGATTCACGCCATACATCTGCTGCAGGGGCTGTGTTTGATCGGGGTGCGCCAGCACGGCGATCAGTTTGGCCACATCCATCGAGCTGCCCCCGCCCAGCCCGATGACGCCATCAATGCCCGCCGCGCGTGCCGTGTGGGCGGCATCCAGCACCACCGCTTCCGGGGGATCGGCCTGCACGTCGCGGTACACGCTGACCCGCAGGCCGGCCTGCTCCAGGCTGTGCAGCGCGGGCAGGTGCAGGCCATGCTGGATCACGCCGGCATCGGTGACCAGCAGGATGTGGCTGAGGTTTAAAAATGACACATGCTGCGCCAGTTGCGCGCTGCTGCCCGGTTGGCAGATCAGGTGGGCCACGCTGTCAAATCGGAATCCGGCGGGTGTGGACATGTTTTTTTCCTGAAAAGGGCGGATGGCTGTCGCAGCGGCCATGGGGGACTTTATACTGTCCCGCTGTGCAAACCGGGCCACGGTCGCCCTGAAGCGAGCCATTCATGACTGATTTTGCTGAGCCGAACATACCGCAAAAAATCCTCTGTGTCTGCCTGGGCAACATCTGCCGCTCGCCCACGGCGGAGGCGGTGCTGCGACGGGCGGCCACAGCGGCAGGTCTGGACCTCGTGGTGGATTCGGCGGGGACCAGCAACTGGCACCCCGGCAAGGCCCCGGACCCCCGCAGCCAGCACCATGCCGGGCTGCGCGGGCTGGACCTGTCCGGACTGCGGGCGCGTCAGGTCCAGCCTGAGGATTTTGAGCGGTTTGACCTGATTCTGGCGATGGACCGGCAAAACCTGCACGACCTGCAGCAGCTGGCCCACCGCGTGCCAACTGGGCAGCGGCGTGCGCGGCTGGCGCTGTATCTGGAGCAGGCAGGCCTGCAGCACGGCGATGAAGTGCCGGATCCGTACTATGGTGGCGCAGCGGGGTTTGAGCAGGTGCTGGAGGCCTGTGAGCAGGGAGCACAGGGCTGGCTGCGCCACTGGCGGACCGGGGGAAAAAAATGAGCCTGGCGATTCTGGAGCACGTGGATCTGGGTGCACGCAACACCCTGCGGCTGCCGTGTCAGGCCCGCTACTGGGCCGCGCCGGCTTCTGAAGCAGAGCTTGAGCAGGTGTTGACCGATCCGCTGCTGGCGCAGTGGCCGCTGGTGATTCTGGGTGGCGGCAGCAATGTGCTGTTGCCGCCCCGGCTGGACGCGCTGGTGGTGCAGCCCGCGCTGCGCGGCATCCAGTTGCTGTCACAGGAAGGCACGCAGTGTGTGGTGGAGGTGATGGCGGGTGAGCCGTGGCCAGCGCTGGTGGCCTACACGCTGGCGCAGGGCTGGTATGGCCTGGAAAACCTGTCGCTGATTCCCGGCAGCGCAGGGGCAGCGCCGGTGCAGAACATCGGTGCCTATGGGCTGGAGGTGGCCGAGCGTCTGGAGGCCGTCCACGCCTGGTCGGTGCCGGAGCGGCGCTGGCACTGGCTGACCCCGGCGCAGTGCCGGTTTGGCTATCGGGACAGTCGGTTCAAGCAGGAGGCCGGACAGTGGGTGATCAGCCGGGTGCGCTTCCGGCTGTCCACCAAACCTGACCTGCGGCTGGGCTATGGCGATGTGCGCCGTGAAGCCGGTGCGCAGCCCACCCCGCAGTCGGTGGCTGAGGCCGTGATCCGCATCCGCCGCAGCAAGCTGCCGGACCCCGCCGAGCGGCCCAATGCCGGGAGTTTTTTTAAAAACCCGCTGGTGTCTGCGGCACAGTTCGCCAGTCTGCAGGCCCACCATCCGGGCCTCGTGGGCCATGTCCAGCCGGATGGACAGGTCAAACTGGCCGCCGGCTGGCTGATTGATCAGGCCGGGTGGAAGGGCCGGGGGCTGGGACCGGT
>JBPOIS010000020.1:0-10681 GCA_052034295.1 Pseudomonadota bacterium | reverse complement strand
AGACAGGCTACATGTTGCGCTAACAATTAGTTTCAACTGCACAGAAGGGATTTTTCATGGCGGTGACCCTCAGCAAAGGCGGCAACATGTCGCTGTCCAAAACCGATCCGGCCCTGCAACGCGTGATGGTGGGATTGGGCTGGGAGGCACGCAGCACCACCGGCGCCGACTTTGACCTGGATGCCAGCGCGTTTCTGGTGCAGGCCAATGGCCGGGTGCGCAGCGACGACGATTTCATTTTTTACAACCAGCTGCAGTCCAGCTGTGGTTCGGTGCAGCACACCGGCGACAACCGCACCGGGGCCGGGGATGGCGACGACGAGTCGCTGGAGCTGGCCCTGGGCCAGATTCCCGCCAGCATCGAAAAGGTCGTGTTCTGTGTCACCATCCACGATGCAGACAGCCGCCGGCAGAATTTTGGCCAGGTCAGTGAAGCGTTCATGCGGCTGGTGAATCTGGACACCGGCGTTGAGCTGGCCCGCTTTGACCTGGGCGAGGACTACAGCACCGAAACCGCGATGATTTTTGGGGAAATCTACCGCCATCAGGGCGACTGGAAATTCCGTGCCGTGGGGCAGGGCTTTGCCGGTGGACTGGCAGCGCTGTGTGGCCAGTTTGGGGTGCAGGTGGCCTAGGGCCATCCGCACGGCGCCGGTTTTGTCATCTTCACGTTCATAAATCACACCTCAGGATTTCAATATGCGTCGTCTTCCCGTGTATCTGTTGCTGGACACTTCCGGCTCCATGAATGGCGAACCCATCGAAGCGGTCAAAACCGGCGTGCAAACGCTGGTGTCCACCCTGCGCCAGGACCCTTATGCCCTGGAGACCGCCTACCTGTCGGTGATCACCTTTGACAGCCAGGCCCAGCAGTTGTGTCCGCTGACCGAGCTGGCCAGCTTTCAGCCGCCCCTGCTGAAGGCCACCGGCACCACCGAGCTGGGCGCGGCCCTGAGCCTGCTGGCCGAGCGCATCGAGCAGGAGGTGCAAAAAAGCACCCCGGAACAAAAAGGCGACTGGAAGCCGCTGGTGTTCCTGATGACCGATGGCAGCCCCACCGACGACTGGCAGCACGGCCTGAACCGGCTGAAGTCGGTCAAGACCGGCATGGTGGTGGCCTGCGCGGCAGGCCATGGCGCCGACACCAGCGTGCTCAAGCAGATCACCGAGGTGGTGGTGCAGCTGGACACGGCAGACGCCAACACCATCAAGGCCTTTTTCAAGTGGGTGTCGGCGTCGGTGTCCACCGGCAGCCAGAAGGTTGATCAGGGCCAGAAGGATGTGGTGGGCCTGTCTGACCTGCCGCCACCGCCGCCCGAAGTCAACATCGTGCTGTAAGCGACGGTGCCGCGACCCCTGCCGCGATCGTTGCGGCGGTCCGGGTTTTCCAAGGCTTTACAGGAGTTCGCCCCATGGCCATCAGCCTGCAAAAAGGACAAGGCGTCAGCCTGCAGAAACAGCAGCATGACCTGTCCCGGATCACCATCGGTCTGGGCTGGGACATTGCCCCCAAAAAAACCGGTTTTCTGGGTGGCCTGCTCGGGGGCGGCAGTCAGGCTGATTACGATCTGGATGTGGTGGCGTTCCTGTGCGATGCGCAGGGCCGGGTGCGCGATCTGGGCCGCGATGCCAGTGGACAGGCCACCTTGCACAACAGCGATGTGATTTTTTTCAACAACCTGAAGCACCGCAGCGGCCACATCTGGCTGACCGGCGACAACCGCACCGGGGCCGGAGATGGGGATGATGAGCAGATCATCGTCCAGCTCAATGACCTGCCGGAGCAGTACGCGTCGATCCGCTTCGTGGTGCAGATCTATCAGGGGGCCAGGCAGGGCCAGAGCTTTGGGCAGGTCAGCAATGCCTACATCCGGGCAGTGGAGCAGGGCGGCCGTGAACTGGCCCGCTATGACCTGTCCGGCAGCCAGTACCAGTCGGCACGGTCGCTGTGGTTTGCCGAGCTGGTGCGCGAGACCGGGGGCTGGCAGTTCCGGGCCATTGGGCAGCCTTCGGATTCAGACAATTTTGTGGACTGGCTCAAGCAATGGGTGTGAAGCAACTGCTGTCGGGCCGGGTGGAAGGGGTGGGGTCATGAGCGTGCGGCGTTTGCCGGTGTACATTTTGCTGGACACGTCGGGGTCGATGCGTGGCGAGCCGATCCATTCGGTCAATGTCGGCCTGCGCAGCCTGCTGGAGGCCCTGCGCGCCGACCCGTATGCGCTGGAGAGTGTGCACCTGTCGCTGATCACCTTTGACAATCAGGCACGGGTGTATCTGCCGCTGACGCCGCTGGAGCAGGTACAGCTGCGCGATCTGGCCGTGCCGGATGCCGGGGCCACGTTCACCGGGGCGGCGCTGGAGCTGCTGATCCAGCAGGTCGATGCCGAGGTACAGCGCAGCAGCGCCAACCAGAAGGGTGACTGGCGGCCCCTGTTGTTTGTGATGACCGATGGTGCCCCATCAGACCTGTATGCCTATCGGCAGGCGATCCCGCAGCTGCGGGCGCGCAATTTTGGTCTGGTGGTGGGCTGTGCCTGTGGACCCAAGGCCAAGACCGAGGCATTGCTGGAGCTGACCGATCAGGTGGTGTCGCTGGACACCATGGATGCCTCGGCGTTTGCCGGATTTTTCAAATGGGTGTCGGCCAGTGTGGTGGTGGGTTCGAGCAGTGCCGGGGTGGCGGGCAGCACCCGCCTGCCGCCGCCGCCGCCAGAGGTGCAGCTGGTGTTGTAACCAGCCTGGTCACCCCTTCAAACACGACCAAGACAGGGAGCGCAGCCATGCGCCGGTTGCCGATTTTTTTTGTGCTGGACTGTTCGGATTCGATGGCCGGGGTGCGCATCCAGCAGATGGAGATGGTGCTGCAGGCGGTGGTGCGGCATCTGCGCACTGACCCGCAGGCGCTGGAACAGGTGTATGTGTCGGTGATTGCCTTTGCCGGGGTGGCCCGCACCATTGTGCCGCTGATTGAGCTGACGTCTTTTTATCCGCCCAAGCTGCCGCTGGGCAGTGGCACCCACCTGGGGGCAGCCCTGGACCTGCTGCAACAGGAAATCACCCGGCAGGTGCAGCGTGGGACCCCGGAGCGCAAGGGCGACTGGAAACCGGTGGTGTACCTGCTCACCGATGGCCGACCCACCGATGCCATCCAGCCGGTGTTGCAGCGCTGGCAGGCCTTTGCCGATCGGGTGCAGCTGGTCTGTGTCGGATTGGGCGAAGACCCGGACTACCGAATGCTGGAGCAGCTGGGCGGGCAGACGCTGGCGTTCCGGGGCAGCAGCGAAGAGGACTTTGCCCGGTTCATCCGCTGGATCAGCCAGTCGGTGCAGGCCCACAGCCAGAGCGTTGGCCTGCAGGCACCCAAAGGGGCACCGGCCCCGTCACAGGGGGGGCTGTCACTGGTCAAATCCGAGCCGGGGACGGTGTCACCCGCCACGGTCGATGACCAGTGTGTGACCCTGACCGGGCGCTGTAGCCGCACCCGCCGCCCCTACCTGATGCGCTATGAGCGCATGCGCCGCAGTGATTTGCCGGAGGTGCTGCAAAAATACCAGCCAGCCGGGGTGTATCAGCTGGATGGCGCGTACCGGCTGGAGGAGGATTATTTCCTCTGGTCCGACCCTTCCGGTGCGGCAGGTCCTCAGGTCAACGCCAGCGACCTGATCGGCGCGCCCCCCTGCCCACAGTGCGGCAACGCCTGCGCGTTTGCGCTGTGTGGCTGTGGGCACCTGATGTGCATCAATGGTCCGGACACCGTGCAGTGCCCCTGGTGCGAGCGGGAGGTGCAGTTCGGGCCGGGTGGCGATGGCGATTTCAGTGTGGGCCGCAGTCAGGGCTGATCAATTCAAAATACAGGAATGCCAAAAATGACTTTGTTACAGTTCAAACAACAATTGCTCGACCATCTGTCAGTACTGGACCCCAGTGTGGAATTCCGGCAAAAACTGCACGCGCAACTGGATCAGGACCCAGTGGATGCCCTGCTGCGGCAATGGTGCGGACTGCCGGCCAGCGCCCCTGACGCGGAACAGATCACCCCGGCCATGGCCACCCCTGCTGTGGCTGTAGACCTAACGTTTGATCACATTGAGCCGGGACAGGTGGCGCAGGCCATCGACACGCCACCCGATGCGGTCGCCCAGTCCAATCCTCTTCCGGAGTCGAACATGTCCACTGCTGCACCTGACCAGTCTGCCCCGATGGACCCACAGCCCCCGGAAGCGGTGGGGGTGCCCCCCGTCTCGGCTGACACCGCGCCATCAGCGCACACCACGCCAGAAAAGGCTGTGGAGGAGGCTATGGACAGACTGCCATCTGCAGCCGAAGCCGGGACAGTGCTTGATCCGGCCACGCCCGTGGAGGACATCCCGGTGCTGATCGACATTGCGTCCACATCGGTAGATCCCGTGGGTTCTGCTGCGGATACTGCCACTGGGGCCCCATCCGGGGCGGCTGAGGGCACGGCAGCCCCCGCGCCGGCCTCACTGGCCGAATTGACCACGGGCTGCGACCACCCCGCCACCGGAGCGCCACAGCCTGCTGTGCCTCCGGCAGATTCCGCCCTGCAGCAGGTGGTGCAAAAACCCCGGCTCGGCCTGCCGCGTACCCCGCCGGTGCTGCGCCTCAACAATGCCCGCTGCGGCCAGCCATTCCGGCAGGTGCTGGAGGCCCGTGATGACGCGGGCCTGCCGGTGGCCATCCAGCAGGTGTCTTTCAGTCCGGCGCTGGCGCTGGAATTTGATGCCCAAACCCAGACCCTGCACGGCACGCCCCAGCAGGCCGGTGAATTCATGGCCTCTGTGGTCTGGGCGCCAGAACGTCCACCCCTGCAGGTGCCGCTGCTGGTCAATCCCGATCCGCGCAGCCTCTGGCAGGTGCGTGAACCCGATCCCACGCTGCCCTTCAAAAAACCCCATACCGCCTGTGCGCGCATCGCCGGTGCAGGCTTTGAGCTGCTGGCCGCCGGTCGCCGGGGCCGCTCGCACGAACATGGCGGCACCTTCCGCGACGATGACCAGTACATCCACCACGATGACCAGAGTGGCTTTGGCCTGCTGATTGTGGCCGACGGGGCGGGCAGTGCCGAGTTTTCCCGTGAGGGCTCACGGCTGGCGGTGCAGCAGGTCGCCCAGAGCCTGACCGCCCAGCTGCACAGCGAAGCCGGACAGGCGATTGGGGCGCGGGTGCTGCACTGGGACAAGACCTCCCATGAACAAAACCAGCAGCTGTCGCAGTTTTTTTATCAGGCGTTCCAGCAGGCCCTGCATGACGCAGTCAGGGCCCTCGAAGCCGCTGCCGACCACTTTGGCAAACAGGTCCGCCAGTACGCCACCACGCTGCTGGCCTCGGTGTACCGGGTGATTCCGGGGCCGCAGGGCGATCGGCTGTTTGTGGCCAGTTGCTGGATCGGCGATGGGGCGATTGCGGTGTATGGCCTGCCGGGGCCGGAGCCGGTCAAACTGCTGGGCAGCCCCGATGGCGGTGAGTATGCGGGCCAGACCCGGTTTCTGGACCGGGCCATTCTGGCCAGTGCGGACTTCAGCAAACGGGTCAGTCTGGGCCTGTTTGACCAGCCCCAGGCCCTGCTGCTGATGACCGATGGGGTCAGTGACCCGTATTTTGACACCGAACAGCAGATGCGCGATCCGGCACGCTGGCAGCGGCTGTGGCAGGACCTGCAGGCACCCCTGGCCGAACCGGCACCCGAGGCGGCGCTGCTGGACTGGCTGAACTTCTGGTCGCCCGGCAACCACGACGACCGCACGCTGGCGCTGTGGCGGACCCGTCCCGGTGTGGCCGGGGGTGCGCTGGCCACAGGACCGTCAGCAGCAGGCGCCGAACCCGCTGCGGACTTTTCATATTCCGGTCTTTCCAGCTAAAGGGGCAAACATGGCACAGGTGATCCGCGCCCAGACCACAGACGGGCAGACCATTGAATTTGTGGACGATGTGATTGGCTCCGGGGCCATGAAGGATGTGTATTTTGCCCCGGACAAATCCTATGTGGTGGCGTTTTACCGCGAGCCGCAGGACGCGCAGGCCCGCGACCGGCTGAACATGATCACCGGGCGCTACAAGGAAGGGATTTTCAATCAGGCGGGCGGCGACTACTGGCGCAACCTGTTTTGCTGGCCCACCGCCATGGTCGAGCACAATGGCCGGCTGGGGCTGGTGGCCCCCGTGTATCCACGGGCGTTTTTCTTTGAACATGGCTCAAAGAACGACGACATGATGCACATCCGCGGCAAGGAAAAAGAAGGCAAGTGGTTCGCCGCAGCCAGTCTGCGCCAGCGCTTTCTGGACCCGCGCGAGCTGGGCAACTGGCTGACCCACCTGAAAATCTGTGTGTTGCTGGCCCGTGCCGTGCGGCGCATGCATGCGGCTGGACTGGCGCATTCGGATTTGTCCTATAAAAACGTGCTGGTCGATCCTGCCAATGGGCTGGCCTGTGTGATCGACGTGGATGGGCTGGTGGTGCCCGGCAAATACCCCCCGGATGTGGTCGGCACGCCGGATTTCATTGCCCCCGAAGTGGTCAGCACCAGTCACCTGAACAAGACCGACCCGGCGCGTAAATTGCCTTCACGCGAGACCGACCTGCACGCCCTGGCGGTGCTGATCTACATGTACCTGCTGTACCGGCATCCGCTGCGCGGCGGCAAGGTGCATGACTTTGACGACAGCCAGCGCGACGAAACCCTGGCCATGGGCGAAAAAGCCCTGTTCATCGAGCACCCCACCGACGTCAGCAACCGGGTGCGCATCGGCAACCTCAAGCCTGCCGAGCTGCCCTGGGGGGATCCGGCCAAAATCCCCTACACCGTGACCGGGCCCTATCTGGTGCCGCTGTTTGACCGTGCGTTCATTCAGGGCCTGCACGACCCGGCGCAGCGCCCTTCGGCCAACGAGTGGGAAACCGCGCTGGTCAAGACCGTTGATCTGGTGCAGCCCTGCCAGAATACCGATTGTGCGCAGGGCTGGTATGTGTTTGACAACACCACCGCGCCCAGATGCCCATTCTGCGGCACCGCCTTCCACGGCAAACTGCCGGTGCTGAACCTGTATTCCTCGCGCAAGGAAGGCAGCTTCCGCCCGGACAACCACCGCCTGATGGTGTGGACCGGGCAGTCCCTGTATGGCTGGCACACCAACACGCTGGTGGCCCCCAACGAGCGGCTGACCGAGGCACAAAAAAAACGGGTCGGTTATTTTGTACTGCATCAGGAGCACTGGTGGCTGGTGAATGAAGGCCTGCCGGACCTGACTGATGTCACCGCGGACGGACAGCCCCGCCCCATTGGCATTGGCCAGAAAGTCGAGCTGCGCGATGGCGTGAAGCTGCTGTTTGAACGCAAAGAGGGCGGACGGCTGGCGGTGGTGCAGATGGTGGTGGCGTGAGGGAGACCACGGCATCGCTTTCACGGCTGTAGCCCCAGCAGTCTGGCCAGAACCACCGGAAGCCGCGTTGATCTTTGGGTCGGTGCTCGCGGATCGCCGGGGATTCAATGCTGAATCCCCAGCCGCCGCAAAAACGGTCTGGGGCGTTGAGGACTCGGTGGCTTTCCCCCGCCACACCATAAAATTTTTTTCAGCCCCCCCACCGCGCTGGACACATCCTGTCCGGTGCAGCAGTCACACTGAATCCGCTGGAGCCCCAAAAGGCTCCGCTGCACAGGCCTGGCCCCACGCGGACAGGCTCTGGCGCTGGCCCAGTTCCCGGAGGAGGTCCCATGCGTGTTTTGTCCATTTTGCCCAGAACCGTGCTGGTCCTGTCCCTGGCCCTGCTGCTCGGGGCCTGTGGTGGACCGTCCGACGAGGTGCTCAAAAAAGCCATCACCGAAAAACACCCGGCCATCGCGTATGGCGGCGTGTCCCTGGGTGCCGTCCAGCGCAGCAATGAATACACCCGCAAACGGGAGGGTGAAACCTTCCATGTGGTGGAATACGACGCCGATGTCATTTACCCCTCCGGCCGCACCGAGACCCTTCACGAGCAGGTCACGCTGGTGCAGCGCGGTCACAACTGGTACCTCACCGATGAATAACTCTCCTGTTCCCCCGATTCCCCCTGCCGTCCCCCCGGTGCCGCCTGTGGGCCGTGCCCCGGTCAGTCCGGGCCGGGCACCGGATGACCTGAAAAACCGCCTCGGCCTGACCACCGTGCCGATGGTGGTCGCCGCCCTGCTGTCCGGCGGGATTTTTGCGCAGATGTGGCTGTACCGCAGCAACGACCTGCTGGCCGAAGCCACCGGCACGCCCCTGCTGTCGCCATATTACCTGATGGGTGGGGCGGCTGGACTCTGGGTTTACCTGATTGGCTTTCAGAGCCATAAGGACGCTGTACTCATGCTGGCCCTGCTGGGGCTGGTGGCCAGTGCTGTCGTCAATGTGGTCTGGGCCTTCAGGGCACGGACCGCGCTGGAGGCGTATGCGCTGCGGGAATTGCGGGTGCCGCTGCAGATGAACAGCTTTTACACCTTTGCGCTGAATGTGTATTACGTGTCCTACTGCATCAACGACCTGCCCAATGTGGTGCACAAGGCTCAGCTGGCCAGCCGGCTGATGGCCGGCCAGCCGGCCCCCGCAGAAACTCCGCCGGGCGGCTGAGCGCTCCTGCACGGACGGGTCAGGCAGCAGTCCGGGCGGGTTTTTTGCGGATGTACAGCACTTTTTCCACCTGACAAATGACCTGTCCGGTGGTGTCGGTGATGTCAACCGGATAAGTCCGCAGCACGGGCGCGCCAGTGGCGGCCAGTTGGCGGATGGTGGCCACTTCTTCATCGTCGATGGTGAGAATTGCCTGCACCGTGCCGGTGCCGGGTTTTTTAAAATCAATGCTGGCGGCCTTGTCCCAGACAACGTAGTCCTGCCCCAGCTTGTTGATCAGCAAAAACATCAAAAAAGGGTCGATCATCGAATACAGGCTGCCGCCAAACTGGGTGCCGACGTAGTTTTGATTCAGTCGGGTCAGGGGCATCTGCACCACCGCGCGTCCGGCCACGGGGTCAAGCTCGCGGGTACGGACCCCGGCCCCCAGGTAAGGGGGATACAGGTTGAACAACAGGCGGGTGATGGGTGGGATGTCGCGCAGGCGCTTGAACACAGACATGGTGTGGGGGTCCTCGACCAGAAGTAGGACCGCAATATAGGCTGCAGGGCGTGCTGCGGGGTGGGCGGGCCAGTCAGGTTTTTTTGTACAAATGGCACAAAATATCCTGTCCCTGCCCGGCAAAATCAGGTTGACTGGAGCTTTTTGCAGCCGGAAACCGCACATGAACGCACAAACCCACCGCGTCACCACCACCGATGGCGTGCAGCTGTATGCCTGCGCCGAAGGCAATCCGGACGGACCAGCTCTGGTGATGGTGCATGGCTACCCGGACAGCCACCGCATCTGGGACCGGATGGTGGCGGCGCTGCGCGATGCGTTCTGGATTGTGCGCTATGACGTGCGCGGTGCCGGACAGTCCGGTGTGCCCAGGGGGCTGTGGGCCTATCGGCTGGATCAGCTGGCGCAGGATCTGGCGTCAGTGACCCAGGCGGTGCTGGGTGATCAGCCGTTTCACCTACTGGCCCACGACTGGGGCAGCATCCAGAGCTGGGAATCCGTGGCCACGCCACGCCTGCAGGGCAAAATCCTCAGCTACACCACGATTTCCGGCCCCAGTCTCGACCATGTGGGCATGCAGATGCGCGAGCAGCTCAGGGGCGACCGCAGCGCCCTGCTGGCCCAGCTGAAAAAATCCTGGTACATCAGCTTTTTTCAGTTGCCGATGCCCAATGCCCTGAAGTGGCGGGTGCTGCGTGGCCCAGGCTGGGCGCAGCGCCTGCAGCAACTGGAACCGGCAGCCGCCAGCCATCAGGATCCGGATCAGGACAAAAACGGTACCCACGGCATCCAGCTGTACCGGATGAATTTTTTGCCACGCCTGCTGCAGCCGGAACCGCGCCACGCCCATTGTCGCGTACACGCCATCGTGCTGGAAAAAGACGCCTTTGTCGGTCCGGCCCTGCTGGACATCCTGCCGCAGTGGGTCAGTGACCTGAAAGTCACCCGCCGCCCGTGGCAGCACTGGGCGATCTGGAGCCACGCCGAGGAAGTGGCGGCACTGGTGCGTGCGGATCTGCTGCGCTAAGGGATCGGGGGGCTGGCTCAGCGGTATTGGTGCCAGCCGCCGCTGATTTTGCCCCACTGCTGGTGCGAGGGGTGTTTGATGCTGGGCACATTCAGGTTGTCGGTGTCGTGCTCCGCCATGCCAGGCGGTTTTTGCCCCAGGGGCGGAGTTCCCGTGGTGGGTGAGTCCGTGACTTCGGGCAGCGTGGCGTCATTGACGTTGTCGCTGTTCACCCGGGTCTGCGGGTTGGGTGCAGGGGCGGGGACGGCGTGGGGTTGGGTCATCATCGGCAGCATTCCAGGCAAAAAAGCGCTTTTTAGGTTATGCTCCGGCGCGAGCCCGCGGGCCAGTGCAAGCCTGTCAGCGTTCTGGATGGTTTGGGTAAAGTTGTCAGTTGAGGCCTGTTGTGGGGTCAGTATAGGAGGCCGTCGCCCATGAGTCCGCGCCGCCCGCCGTCTGACTGGCTGCCCGAACAGGACCAGCCGGCCAGTGCCGCCGCCTGTGCGCTGTGTGGGCGCAGTCAGTTGCCCCTGACCCGCCACCACCTGATTCCGCAGTCGCGCCAC
>JBPOIS010000033.1:0-12828 GCA_052034295.1 Pseudomonadota bacterium | reverse complement strand
ACAACCCAAACACCCGCCGGGCCTACCGGAATGATATCCGCGACTTCATGACCTTCACCGGCCTCACCGGCTCGGAGCAGCTGCGTTCGGTTGTACGCACCCATGTCATCGCCTGGCGGGAGCATCTGGTTCAGCGCGAATGCAGTCGGGCGACGATCCGGCGCAAGCTGGCCGCTCTTTCTTCCTTATATGGATACCTGGCCGAGAACAACAGCATCCTGCTTTCCCCGGTCGATGGCGTGAAACGTCCGAAAGCGGAATCAGAGGAAGGAAAGACGCCGGCACTATCAGATGCCGATGCCCGCGCACTGCTGGAGGCTCCAGACCTGAAAACGTTAAAGGGAAAACGGGATCACGCCATCCTGTCCACGCTGCTGCATCACGCCCTGCGCCGGGATGAACTGTGCCGCCTGACAATTCCGGATATTCAGGACCGGCGCGGTGTCAAACATTTCCGGGTTCATGGAAAAGGATCCCGAATCCGTTACATCCCGGTTCACACTGCAACGATCGAGGCCATTCTCGACTACCTGAGCACGGCCAGCCACGGCAATGACTCGGAGGGAGCCTTGTTCCGGCCACTGAAGAACAACCGTACCGGGATTTTGGAAAAGGCGCTGTCTGCCGATGCCATCTGGAGAATTGTCCGTAACTACGCCAAGGAAGCAAACATCCCTCTGTCCGGGCGGGTGGCCCCTCACGCCCTCCGGGCGACCGCCGCGACAAATGCGCTGGAGCACCAAGTTGATATCGCCAAGGTCCAGCAATTCCTGGGGCATGCCAACATCTCCACCACGAGGATTTATGACCGGCGGGAAATGCGACCTGCTGACAGCCCCGTGTGGAGCATTAGATACTGATGCATAAAATGAAGTCTCAGCCACAAAATAGCGCTGTTCTCGCTTAATCATGACGTCATAGACTGTCGCTTTCCAAAACAGTATTAGCTTGACAAAATAATGATTTACCCCAAAATTGGACCTCTCACTTATCTTGTGCCGGACGTCATGAAAAAGCCCTGGAAAATTTGCTCCAATCTACAACCGGAAAGATTGTCTGTATTGGCAAGTGCCTTGGCTGACATCACTGCTGATGTTGTGGATCTACATGATCCAGCGATCGGCGATACAAATACCTCCCTCGGTATGCGCATCTATGAATGCCTGCGAACCAACATCATCCGACTAAGCCGCAAACATGAATGGCTGAACATTCTGACGCCTGGAGGTCGATTCACTTTCACCATCGGATCAACGCCGATGCGCTTTTGGAGTGGCGAATCACCAGAAAAGCTCCCTTCAGGAAAGCTTATTAGGTCTGAAGAGTCCCTCCTCCAGCTGGGATTATTGTCCACTCCTGATCAGACTGAGGATCTGGTTTGGTATTGTGTCCTCGGACGGAATGATAAGCGGACCATTGACCGTGTCCATTTCGCCGCTTACGACCACGCAGAAGAAATTTGTGCAAGACATGACATAAATCTGAGTGGTGTTCCTAGCAAGATCACGCCAGTCAGCGACTCCCGCCCTCAGGCTATCGATTTGCCTTCGGCCGCAAATCGTTTGACAACCAAGAAGCCAAAAAAGAACGACGATTCCGAAAATGGAAACTAACAACTTCCATGGCGACCGATTACGGTTAGCTCGTCTTATGTCTGGAATGACCCAACAAGAGTTGGGTCATTTGGTTACTGTGTCCAGGCAATTTGTCCATCAGATGGAAAGCGGAGATAAAAGTCCTGCAGATGATGTGTGGGCAGCTCTCGCGGAAGTGCTCAAGGTCAAACCCGCCTTCTTCAACCACAGCATCATCAACGATGTTAAATACGAGCAATGCCATTTCCGGAAAAGGAAGACCACTCCTGTTGGTTTGGCCAACCGAGTCTTAGCTCTTGGAACGATTTTCGAACTTCTTGTAGAAATTCTAGACCACCATCTCGAATTGCCGGAACCCGATTTCCCCGCTGCACAGGTCGACAGTCCAGATGCCGATGCACTGGAAAGGGAAGCCGAATCGTGCCGAAAGCATTGGGAACTTGGGCTGATGGCCCCCATAAGCAACATGGTCAGAGTCCTTGAGAATGCTGGAGCTGTCATCACGAGTTTTGATGACGTCTCTGACAAAGTAGATGCCTTATCCATCAACAGAAAAAGACCTATCGTAGTCCTGAACCGTAACAAAGGCAGTTCTTGTCGGATTCGCTTTGACCTCGCACATGAATGCGGACACCTGATCCTGCATCAAGGGCTTGAGACGGGATGTACCCAGACAGAAAAAGAAGCTGATTGCTTTGCCAGCGCATTCTTGTTCCCAAGAAGTGCATTCCTAAAAGAGTTTGAAGGGTGCGTTGGACCAACACGTATTCGCTGGGAAAGGATTTACGCCCTCAAACGCCGGTGGCGAATGAGCGCTCGGGCAATTATCTATAGGGCCAACTATCTGGGACTGCTAACTGCGCAGCAATATCGCACAGCAAACGTGTTTCTCAGCAAAGGTGGGCGGACTGAAGAATACGATGATGAGATACCCTATGAGAGCCCGGAGATTCTTGGCGCTGCGTTAGACATCATCTACAGCCAGATGGGTGTTTCCATTTTCGACATTGCTGACTCATTGGGGGTCAGTGAGGAAATTATCGCCCAACTGACAGGCTATGATCTCTCAAAGCAGGTTGAGGAAAAGAACGTGACAAGCCTCCTTCTCCATCGCAAGGGATGACCTCTGACTCATATGCAAGAGGCTTCGTCATAGTGGTGACTCCGGGCACTATGCCGCAGCTTCAGATACACTCGCTCGCATGGCATGCTTCCAATTGTTTATTTTTTGCTGTAATTTTAAACCATGAGTTTAAATTCACGGCACGATCTAATCAAAGGACTGCAAACCACCCTGCCCCGTGGCACGCCCTTTGACCTCGACACCCTGCAGAAGCATGGCGTGTCTCCTCAGCTGGCCGCCAAGTACGTCAAAAGCGGCTGGCTGGTCAGGCTTGGCCATGGAGTTTACGCATTCGCCGGCGATTCCCTGGTGCTCCACCCTACCCTCTGCTTTCTGCAAAACCGCGTCAGCGGTTTACATGTCGCCGGGAAAAGCGCCCTAGCGATGCAAGGCGTTCGCCACAACCTGATGAGTCGAGAAAAAACAGTCTTGTGGGGAGACACCCGCTTTTCACTGCCAGAGTGGCTCACCAGCCGATTCCCAGCCCATTATGTTTCCGCAGCCCTCTTTCAATGGCCGGACTCTTCCTGGCAGGAAAAAACACTGACCACTCCGCCAGGCGTGACGGCCGGGTTGCGCGTTTCCGTACCGGAACGGGCGTTGCTGGAACTTCTCTATGAAGTTGGCACTCATCAAGGCCTGGAAGAGGCCTACAACCTGTTTACCGGGGTCCGCAATTTGCGGTTAAACATCTTGGGACCGTTGCTGGAGGCGTGCACCAGCATCAAGACCACGAGGTTGCTACTGACATGGGGCCGCGAAACAGGAGCCATCAATGTCGAGTTGCTGCAACAACAATACCGGCTGTCCACCGGCAGTAACAAACGCTGGATACGTCACCTTGATGACGGCAGCCTGTTGAGTCTGAAACCCCATGGATGAGCATTACGCCCGGACAGTACGATTGCTGCTGACCGCCGCTCCGGCAGTATTCGACAACGCCATCTTCGCCATGAAAGGCGGGACCGCCATTAATCTGTTCATCCAGGACATGCCCCGCCTCTCCGTAGACATTGATGTGGTCTATATCCCTTGGCAGCCGAACCGGGAAGAGGCCCTGCACGATATTGCCGCCGAATTGGAACGCATTCGGGCGCGTCTTGCCCCCTTGGGGCTCATAGTACGCACCCTGCCCTCCCGAGATCAGAGTGAAACCAAGCTGTTCATCGAAAACGAGATCAGCCAAGTCAAAGTGGAAGTGAACTTTGTTTTTCGCGGCACGGTTCTTTCTGTACTCCGACAGCCTCTCAGCCGAAAAACAGCAGAGCTCTTCAGCGTCGAACTGGCAGCACCCCTGCTGGCTCCGGATGAACTGTATGGAAGCAAGCTGGTGGCGGCAATGGATCGGCAGCACCCGCGTGATCTCTTTGACGTTTGGCGGCTGTTTGAAACAGGCGGCCTCAGCGACGCCACGATAGAATGTTTTGTCACCTATCTCGCCGGCCACAACCGCCCTTTCCACGAGGTTCTTTTTGGCACGGACAAGGCCATCGAGCGCGAGTATCAGGATCACTTTGTCGGCATGACCGCCGAAGCTGTCCCGCTGGAAACCCTGTTAGCCGCACGAACCCGTCTCCGTGAGGAGTTGTCACGACGACTGACAAGCGCCCAGAGGCGCTTCTTGATTAGCCTCAGTCAGGCACAGCCGGAATGGAACCTCCTTCATTGCCCCTACGCCTCGGAACTTCCAGCACTGCGCTGGAAACTGGCTAATCTGGAAACATTCAAGAAGCGCCGTCCTGACGATTTTCGTGCGCAAGCATTCATGTTGGAACAGAAGCTCACATTCACGGGCTAAACATCATAATGATGTTATATTAAAACAAAATTACACCTTCTTTAATATTAATAAAATATTCCTTTAATGTTTATGCCTTGCTAAAGTCCTCTCCATGCCGAGTTCATCACGCTCGCCATCAGCGTCAACATGTGTCGCTCCATAGACCAGCGTCATTGCCGTCTGACCTACCGACACAACACCATTGCCATATTTCCCTGAGCCACCAGGAGATGCTCATGCCGATCCTTCAAGGACTGCTTCAGTTAGCCCGCCCGGCTATCACACGCCTCAACCGCGAGTTAGAGCGTTTGGCCATCGCACCAGGTCAACCCCGACTGGCGGTCCTCATCGATGCCGAAAACATCCCGGCCGCTAGCGCCGATCAGCTGCTGGCTCAAATCCGGCGCTGGGGGCATCCCGTGGTCATGCGGGTTTATGCCGATTGGACCAATGGTACCGTCCACCCCTGGAAACAGGTTTGCCGCCTGCACCCCATGCAAGCCATTCACCAGCACAACTACGTCAAAGGCAAAAGCACAACCGACATGGCGTTGATCATTGACGCTATGGACCTCCTACATGGCGAGATTCCACTCGACGGCTTCTGCCTGATCAGCAGCGACAGCGATTTCGCACCGCTCGCCATCCGCCTGCGACAACACGGTAAACTGGTCTTTGGTATCGGGCAGCACAAAGCCATCAGCGGCTTGCAGAATGCCTGCCATCACTTCGTCATGCTGGATCAACCGGTTGCAAAGGCCAGCAAGCCCTCCCCTCCCTCATCACCAGCTGGTCAGCCTGGCAAGATTGTCACGGCCCCGATCACCCAGAAGCGCATCATCCACACTCCCTTGAGTCAGGATCCCGCGCTACAAACCCTGCTGCAGGATGCCTTCGACAAACAACCAAAACAACAATGGGAATGGCTGGATATAAACAAGCTGGATAGCGCCCTGAAGGAGCATTTGCATTACCAATCCATCAGGAAGCAATTCCCCAGCTTGTCCAAGATGCTTATGGCACTGAACTATCTGGAGCTCGGCCATCGCCGTGAGCAACCGGGAGTCTATTTGGTTCGCTGCCTGCCTAACGTAGCCGATACTCCAGCAGTACACTCCGTCGAAAGTGCGTCTGCCGATCAGAAGCAGGCATTATTCGACCGGATCAGCATCTTGGCGCGGATCCATGCAGACGAACAAAACCGGGTTGCCACAACAGTGCTCCGGGATGCGCTCTTGGTACTGGCCCCCTCCTTTCGTCCACAGACATATGGTCATATCTCTTGGGAAGGCCTACTGGCGGAACACCCGGAGCTGAGGCTGTGCGACGGCCCAACGACGCGAGTCAAAACCATGCTGGTCATCAAACAGGTAAATCCAGAAGCCGCCGCTATCAATCCGGACTCCTTGGTCCATCGAGCCATTGATCTGCTCCAGCGGTCCGATCACTGGTGCTCGGCCCTGGATGTGTTGCGCTACCTCCAGCATCCGTTGACCGGATACCACTGGCCGGAAAACGCAACCATTGCCTGGAAGCTTCTGGGCGATCTGCCCTACCTGACCATCGCCAGCGATACCAACCGCCGGGAACTGCTCGTCGGCCTCACTGATGACCCAAAGCGTGGCCAACCACGCCCGCTTCAACCGAAAAGCCCGCCGAACCTGAGCTTGCCGGGACTTTCCGAACTCATCACGATGATTGTGGCGTTCCAGAGCGATAGCGACGGCTGGATCTCCTTGGAAAAGGTGTTGTCAGAAACCCAGCGTCACTGCCAACTTTTCGCCCCGCGTCATTATGGGCAATACAGTATTTGCGAAGTCATCGAAGCAGATGGGCAATTTGAAACTCAGGACCGTGACGGCAAGACTTGGGTGCGCCTGCGCGTTGACAAGCCCATTGTCAGGGAAGATTCTGTTTTGTCTGCACAAGCCGCATGACTACCATTTCAATATTAAATAAATATTGAAATATACTCGCTACAACATCCTTTCCACAGTACTCGCTCCTTCGCAGGGTGGCAGCCAGCACGCCCTGCCCCTTCCGCAAAAAATGCAAGCCTGGCTCTGGCCGAGACGCGGATGGAGCCGCAGAAAGCAGCCAAAGACCTTGCCCACCTGAATGCAGCTACGAAACAGCCTGCAAAGAAACAACGGCTGCAATATCTTCCCGACTAATGTACTTTAACCATTTTTATGATATTAAATAAATATCATTATGAAATCGTTTAAGTATGACAATCAGGAGCTGATCACCTCAAGGAGGTCTCATTAATCTGGATGCCATTGAAGCCAAAGTGAACCACGACACGACACCGGTCAACCTGAAAATTAACTGGTGTACCGGAAGAAATCCCACACAGAGCGGATGCAGACGACTAAAAACTGCCCCTCAAGTGTCAATTCCGGATCAGTCACCAACCGGATGAAATTTTGACTGACTCAGGATTTGGCTAGCGATGTGAAAGCCATCAGAAAGTTAGAATCATAGTTTTTAATGATTGATAGACCATTAAAATGATATGAAAAAAATACTGTCATTTGAGGCTTGAGTCGCGAAAGTGAGCCCCTCAAGTGTCAATATATCCCACGCCTAAAAGTGACGGCTCGTCATCAGTCAGCGCCTGATTTCACGAACATCAACATGGGGAAATAACGCTACCGGCTGAACAGGACGGACGAGGCACCTGATTTATTCCAGCACCCAAGGCGGTCACAACGATTTTTCTTCCTGTTCAACAGCACGGACGATGGCCAGATTGATCATGCCGGCACGCGACAAGGCAAGCCGGTCAGCGACTGCATCCAGACGGGCCAGCAGAGCAGGGGGAATGGTCAGGCTGATCTGCTCACGCTTGCCTTTCTTCACACCCTTGCGGGCTTTTTCACCATCCGGTGCGCTGTTGATGAAGTCATCGACAACTGCAGGCGGCATCGCTGGCTTGGCAGCCGGTTTTGTAATAGCCATATCATGCTCTTTTCATATCAAAACGCAGTTTTTCAATATTAAAACAATTTTAAAAGAAGTGCATTTAACTCATCACAGGCTTTGGCATCCTTGGGGGAAGCCTCCAAAACCGACAAACCTTGCCCGGCGGCGTTGGCAATCGCCTTGCGGCGTCGGATCGGTGTATCGAGATACACCAACTGCGGGAAGTCCGAGACCGCAGCAGCGGCATCCGCATTGTCTGAACCGCCGGGGTCCGCCGAATTGAGCACGGCATAGGCCTTCAGGCCATCACGGACAGCCCTCGCTTCATCAATCAGGGCGCAGATATCCGCCAGGGCCCAGACATCCAGAGAACGGGGCGCAAAAGGCACCAACAGTACATCCGAGAGCACCAGCGCAGCGCGGAGGGCAGTGGAATCGCGACCGCCAGCATCAATAATGATGTCCTCGAACTTTCGGCCTTGATGTTGAAGCTGGGTTCGCAGGGTGCTGCCGTCAGCATACTGTGCACACGCAATTGCAGGTTGCCTGTTTGCTTCAGCCCGCAGGGCAATGGCTGTCTGTGCTGTTCCTTGCCGATCGCCATCAATCAGCCACACATCACGACCTGCTAAAGCACGGCCGATCGCTATATTTAGCGCCAGAGTGGTCTTGCCAACTCCACCTTTTGTGTTTCCCACTGTAACTATCATAACAACCTCATAAAGACATTGTTTTAATATTAAAACAGGTTGTCTAAAGAATGAAAAAGCATGTTTGGAGCATAGAGAGACTTTGGGAAAAAGTCACGACTCAATTCTAAAAACCATGCTTTTGCACCGCGTGCGGTGTGGCGCTTGAAGGAGCGAAGGCAGCGATAGCGGTGCCCTGGAAGGGCAGCCACAGCGACTGGAGAGCGCCAAACAAATTTGGATTGAACATGTTTGTGATTCGTAGAGATTAATTAGGTAGATAAGTCGGCCCAGAGGGCCGGTCCTTTGTGGGGTGAGCATAGCGAGGGGCGAAGCCCCTGGGGGTGCCGGGTGGGGAGCGCGCAGCGCGGGCGGAGCGAAGCCCCAAGAGGCGGTGCGCGCCTTCGCGCGCGTGGTTATAAATTTGGTTAAATTTAGGTTATATGGTTAGGGGTGCAAAAAAACGCACGTAACCTATTATTATTTAAGATTATTTTCATGAGCGGCCGCCCCTCAAGTGTCAATACTTTCGCCCCTCAAGTGTCAATAGTCAGCCCCTCAAGTGTCAATAGTTTCGCCCCTCAAGTGTCAATAGGGGATTTAAACACGCCCCTCAAGTGTCAATAGTTTTGCCCCTCAAGTGTCAATGTTTTAGGATTTTTGGCCCCTCAAGTGTCAATATCGGATTCCGGCCTGTGGATAACTTTTTGTCATGCTGGCGCCGGAGGCGCTTTTTTGTATCTAATCGTGAAACATGCTTCTCAAGTGTCAACAGCCACGCTCACTTCACACATCATTGTGCTGCCCCATCTCGACACTGGCGGCTAAATGCCGCCTCATCTCGCCCTCTAACCGCACGGATACGCCCGATTTCTGGCGTTTTGTGGGAAAGGGTATGGAAACACGTTTGGAGAACGCCATTAACGGGCCTCCTGGGCCTTGCAGGGGGCATGAATCAGGTGTCGTCTCAGAAAACGGAAAATAAAGCACGTTAAGCCGGTTTCATCGACCGTAACGGCCTGAACCGGCCCACCCCGATCTTGGCGCGGCTGCGCCACAGGTAGTCCCCCGTCAGATTGATGTGCTCCCAACCCAGCGGCGACAAGTACGGTAGCAGCGACTCATCAACCGGCTGGCCGTGCTCGCGCAAGGCCTTTACCGCCCGCTCCAGGTACACCGTATTCCACAGCACGACGGCCGCCGTCACCAGAGTGAGGCCGCTGGCCCGGTAGCGCTGCTGCTCAAAGCTGCGGTCGCGGATTTCGCCCAGCCGGTTGAAGAACACGGCACGCGCCAGGGCATTGCGAGCCTCACCCTTGTTCAGCCCGGCATGGACACGGCGGCGTAATTCCACGCTCTGCAGCCAGTCCAGCATGAACAGCGTGCGCTCGATGCGCCCCAACTCCCGCAGCGCCACGGCCAGGCCGTTCTGGCGGGGATAGCTGCCGAGCTTGCGCAGCATCAGCGAGGCGGTCACTGTCCCTTGCTTGATCGAGGTGGCCAGCCGCAGAATCTCATCCCAATGCGCCCGGATATGCTTTATGTTGAGCGTGCCGCCGATCATCGGTTTTAGCCCCTCATAGACGGCATCCCCCTTCGGAAGGTAGAGCTTGGTATCGCCGAGGTCGCGGATGCGCGGCGCAAAACGGAAGCCCAGCAGGTGCATCAGGGCGAAGACATGATCGGTGAAGCCCGCCGTGTCGGTGTAGTGTTCTTCTATGCGAAGGTCGGATTCGTGGTACAGCAGGCCGTCGAGGACATAGGTCGAGTCGCGCAAGCCGACATTGACCACCTTGGCGTGGAACGGCGCGTATTGGTCGGAGATGTGGGTGTAAAACGTCCTGCCCGGGCTGCTGCCGTATTTCGGGTTGATATGGCCTGTGCTTTCGGCCTTGCTGCCGGTGCGGAAGTTCTGGCCGTCCGATGAGGACGTGGTTCCGTCGCCCCAGTGCGCGGCGAAGGGATGGCGAAGCTGGGCATTGACCAGGTCGGCCAGCGCCGCCCCGTAGGTTTCATCGCGGATATGCCAGGCTTGCAACCAGGCCAGCTTGGCATAGGTCGTGCCGGGACAGGACTCAGCCATCTTGGTCAGGCCCAGATTGATGGCGTCGGCCAGAATGGCTGTCAGCAGCAGGTTCCGGTCCTGGGACGGTTCACCTGACTTCAGGTGCGTGAAGTGCCGGGTGAAGCCGGTCCACTCGTCGACTTCCAGCAGCAATTCCGTGATCTTGACGTGCGGCAGCAGCATCGCGATCCGATCAATCAACGCCTGGGCGGTGTCCGGCACGGCCGCATCGAGCGGCGTGATCTTCAACCCCGACTCGGTAATGATGGCGTCCGGCAGGTCGTTGGCCAAGGCCAGGCGGTTGACGGTGGCGAGCTGATCCTCCAACAGCGTCAGCCGGTCGTGCAGGTATTAGTCGCAACCGGTGGGTACGGCCAATGGCAATTCACCGGTCTGCTTGAGGCGGCCGAACGTGTCGGGCGGCGTCAGGTAGTCCTCGAAGTCCTTGAACTGGCGGGAGCCCTGCACCCAGATGTCGCCGGAACGCAGCGCATTCTTTAGCTCTGACAACGCGCATAGTTCGTAATAACGCCGATCCATGCCGGTGTCGGTCATCACCAGTTTCTGCCAGCGCGGCTTGATGAAGTCCGTCGGCGCATCCGCCGGCACCTTGCGGGCGTTGTCGGCGTTCAGGCCGCGTAACACCACGATGGCGTCGAGCAACGGCTTGGCGGCGGGCGCGGCCCGCAGCGTGAGCACGTCAAGGAGTTCCGGCGCGTAGCGGCGTAACGTGGCATAACTCTCGCCGATACGGGGTAGGAAATCGAAGTCCTCGGGCTGCGCCAGCTTCTGCGCGTCGCTGACACTCTCGGCAAAGGCGGCCCAGGATATGACCGCCTCAATCGCGGTGAATGGGTCATCGCCACTCTGCCGGGCGTCGATCAGGGCCTGGCCGATGCGTCCGAACAGACGCACCTTGGCGTTGATCGCCTTGCCAGAAGCCTGGAACTGCTGCTGGTGCTTCCTCTTGGCGTCATTGAACAGCTTGCCGAGGATACGGTCATGCAGGTCGATAATTTCATCGGTGACGGTGGCCATGCCCTCGACGGCGAGCGCCACCAAGGTCGCGTAGCGGCGCTGCGGCTCGAACTTGGCCAGGTCAGCGGGTGTCATTTGGCCACCCTCGCGGGCGATCTTGAGCAGGCGGTTCTGGTGGATCAACCGCTCCAGGCCGGAAGGCAGGTTCAGCGCCAGCCAGGCGTTGAGGCGTTCGATATGCTCCAGCATGTGCCTTGAGTTCGGCTTGGCGGGTGACTGGCGCAGCCAGGCCAGCCAAGTGGTATGACTGCTATCGCGCCGCTTGAGCAGGTCATCAAGGCGATGGCGGTGGGCATCCGATAGCGGGTCGGCCAATGTGGCGTAGATACGCCGGTTGGCGCGGGTGATCGCCTCGGCGCTCGCCCGCTCGATGGCGTTGATTGCCGGCAGGATGATCGACTGTCGCCGCAGGTGCTCCATCAGGGCGGTGGCCAGCACTATGCCCTTGTCGGTTTGCAGCGCCATGTCGGTCAGCCACTGGACGGCTTGCCGGTAGTGGTTCATGGTGAAAGGCTGGAAGCCAAACACTGTCTGCAACTCGACCAGATGCTCGCGGCGGGTTTGCTCCCGGTGTCCGTATTCGTCCCAACTCCCGACGTTAACTTTGAGTTGATCGGCGGCCAAAACCAACAGAGGCATAAACGGGGTTTCTTCGGGCCCCAGGATGATGCCGGGAAAGCGCAGGTAACAGAGCTGCACGGCGAATCCCAGGCGGTTGGCCGGGCCACGCCGCTGCCGGATGAGTGTGAGGTCACTCTCGCTGAACGTGTAGTACCGGATCAAGTCATCCTTGGCGTCCGGCAGGGCGAACAGGCTGTCCCGCTCGGCGGCGGACAGAATCGAACGGCGGGGCATGCAGCCTCCCTCTGGGGATTCTCGAAAACGTTGGTTATTGAGAGTCTGCTCAAGGCCACCGATGAGCCACGACGCTGCAAGGCTTTGCGATTCTCACAAACCACTCTCGGAACCATGTTATCATCTTGGCCATGATTAACGGGTTATGAGAAGAGAGGAGTCCATGCTGATTGGCTACGCCCGTGTCTCGACACAAGATCAGAATCTGGAACTGCAACGCGAGGCGCTGCTCCGGGCCGGGTGCGAGAAAATCTTCGAGGATAAGATCAGCGGCGCACAAGTTGACCGCCCCGGTTTGGCCAGGGCGATCGAAATGCTGCGCGCGGGCGATACCTTCGTGGTCTGGAAGCTGGATCGGCTGGGTCGCAGCGTGAAGCAACTGATCGGCTGGGTGAGCGACCTGCAGGCGCAGGGGGTGCAGTTCCGCAGCCTGACCGATGCCATAGATACCGGCACCCCGTCCGGTCGGTTCTTTTTCAACATCATGGCCAGCTTGGCGGAGATGGAGCGGGAACTGACCGTCGAGCGCACACGCGCCGGGCTGGAGACCGCCCGTCGTCTCGGGCGTAAGGGTGGGCGGCGACCCAAGATGACCGACAGCAAACTGGCCTCGGCACGGACACTGCTGGCCACAGGGGCACCGCCCAAGGACGTGGCCAAGGATCTGGGCGTTTCCATCGCCACGCTATATCGCTGGCTGCCAGCGGCTGATCGGGCTTAGCGTGCTTTAATTTCCGTTTTCTGAGGCGACCCCT
>JBPOIS010000175.1:0-7404 GCA_052034295.1 Pseudomonadota bacterium | reverse complement strand
GTGGCCTCGGGCATGTCGGCGATCACCTACGCCATCCAGACCATCGCCGAAGCCGGGGACAACATCATTTCGGTGTCCACCCTGTACGGCGGCACCTACAACCTGTTTGCCCACACCCTGCCGAAGCTGGGCATCGAAGTGCGGTTTTTTGATTATCGCCAGCCTGAGCAGCTGGAAAAGCTGATCGACCACCGCACCAAACTGGTGTTTGCCGAGTCGATCGGCAACCCGCTGGGCAATGTGCTGGATTTGCCCGCCGTGTCGGCCATTGCCCACCGCCATGGCGTGCCGGTGGTGATCGACAACACCGTGGCCTCGCCGATCCTGTACCGGCCGTTTGAACATGGGGCCGACATCGTGGTGCACAGCCTGACCAAATACATCGGTGGCCATGGCACTTCGGTGGGTGGGATCATCGTGGACAGTGGCCGCTTCCCGTGGGGTGAGCATGCCGAGCGCTTTGCCAGCCTGAACACCCCGGACCCCAGCTATCACGGCGTCAACTATGTGGAAGCGCTGGGGGCGGCGGCGTACATTGCCCGTGCGCGGGTGGTGCCGCTGCGCAACATGGGCGCAGCGATCAGCCCGATGAATGCGTTTTTGATCCTGCAGGGGCTGGAAACCCTGCCGCTGCGCATGGAGCGTCATTGTGACAATGCGCTGGCGATTGCCCAGTACCTGCAGCAGCATCCCAAGGTCAAATGGGTGAACTATGCGGGCCTTGCCGACCATGCCCAGCATGCCCTGATCCAGCGTGACTTTGGCGGGCGGGCCTCGGGGATTGTGTCGTTTGGCGTCGAAGGCGGCCGTGAGGGCGGCGCGCGCTTCATTGATGCGCTGAAACTGTTCACCCGGCTGGTCAACATCGGTGACGCCAAATCACTGGCCTGTCACCCAGCCACCACCACCCACCGTCAGCTTTCGGCGGACGAGCTGGCCAGTGCCGGGGTAAGCGAAGACATGGTGCGGCTGTCGGTGGGTCTGGAGCACATCGACGACCTGAAAGCGGACCTGGATCAGGCGCTGGCGGCAGTCTGATTCATGGGGCCGGTGCCGTGCCCTCCGCTGTGCCGCAGGGCAGGCTGTAGGCCAGGGTCAGACTGAGCTGATCGGCACCGCAGCACACGGTGTAAAACACCTCGCTGTGGTCCGGGTCCACCAGATCCCAAAACGCCCCCAGACACTCCTGCACCCCGGCCAGCGGCAGGTCTGCTGCGGGGGTGTCGATGCGCAGCACCAGTGCCGGGGTGGTCTGGCCGTGCAGACTGGCCTGCATCTGCCGCAGCAGGTCAGGACAGGCCTGCATCCACAGGGCGCGCGTGGCCTCCGCGCTGCGGGGTTCGACACCGGGCAGCTGTACCTGCAGGATCTGCCCAGAGCGCCCGAAAAAGGCGGCCAGCAGGTCAGCATGATCAAGCGTACAGGGGGTGTCCACGGGGGGCAGCAAGGTCTGGCACAGCACGTCGGGCAGCGCAGACTGTGCAGCAAAGTCAATCTGGGTGATCGGCAGGTTCATCCGCAAGGTCTCAGTTCGGTATTGTTCAGATCAGGCAAATAAAAAGCCCTGCCAGGCAAAATTGCATCCTGACAGGGAGAGCAACCGGAAAAATTGCACAGGGCTGTTCTGGGCCCAGTGTGCCGTGCAGCACCCCTGGCTTCTGAAAACAAAAGCTTGTCTCTATCAGCAGGTGGCGCGTCTGGACTGCGGGGGCCATTGTGCAAGGCAGGGGCGACAGCTCATGTCATCCGGAGTTTTTTTTATATTTTTTTTTGTAAAATTGCCTGTGGGTGGGCCTGTGGTTCACGTCATGCCGTGGCGGCAGGGCAGGGCGCAGTGTGCCTCAGCCCAGCCGGGCCTTCCAGTCTGCCTTGAGTGCGGCATAGCGCGGTTCGGCCTCAGCAGCGTGCCAGGCCTGCCAAAAAATCTGTGCGGCGGCGGCCTTGAGGGGATCTTCGGGGTCGCGGGGGCGTTCAGGACGGCCATGGGCACCACTGAGGCCCTTTTTTTCGGCGGGGACCGGGCCGGTATACTTGCGGCCTCCGCGGTGATTGGCATAGCGACGGGCACGGGTGTAGCCCATCTGCAGGAATTTGCGCGCCAGGTCGGCACCCACAAAGTCGCCCTCGTCCAGATAGGCCAGAAATTTTTTGAAAATCAGCTCACTGCTGTGCTGGGCCAGCTCAGGGGTGGCAAAGCGCCAGTGCGGCAGCAGTTCGGATTTATAGGGCTGCACCAGCAGCACGCCCTGCTCACCCCGGCCCACTCGGTACAGCGCTGGCTGGGCGCGAAAGTCAATCCGGGCAAAGTCCAGCGTGTAATCAAAATGGCTGGACTGCACCCGACTGCGGCGCCGGGGTGGATCAGTCGCCGTCACTGACCAGATCCAGCTGGCGGGCCATCTGGAACAACTGACTGGAACGGTTGCCGGTGCGGCAGAACATCAGGATCGGCTTGGGCAGCTCGCGGTAATGGCGGGCAAACATTTCCAGTTCAAACTGGCCAATCTGACCCGGCGTGATCGGCTGCGAGACATAATCCAGACCGGCGGCACGCGCGGCGGCTTCGATGTCCGCACTGCTGGGCTGTTCGGGACCGCCTTCGCCATCGGGGCGGTTGTTGATCACCGAACGAAACCCCCGGCTGGCCACCTCGGCCATGTGTTCGGGAAACAGCTGACCGGCAAAAGAAACCTGCTGACTCATGGGGTCTTTATCCTTTTTAAAAAACAAGCCTTTTGGGCATGTTAAAAGCCCCTGTGCCACCCGGCAAGGGGAGTTTTGTGGCAGGAATGCAGGAACCTGTTAAAGAAAATAATCCGGCTCAGGCTGCGCGGTCAGCCGGGCCACTGCCTCGCGGGTGGACCAAAACACCTGTCCGCTCAGTTCCTGCAGCAGCACGCTGTGCTGCAGGCGATCCATCACCGGGCCCTTGATCTCGGACAGGTGCAGCAACAGGCCACGCGCCTGCAACAGGCGATTGACGGTCTGCAGCATCAGTTGTCCGGTCAGGTCCACATCATTGATGCCCTGGCCCATCAGCACCACATGGCGCGCGTCCGGTGCCGCATCCAGCGCAGACATGATCTGGCGCTGCAGGCTGCGGCTGTTGCCAAAAAAGATGCTTTCATCAATGCGGATCAGCAACAATCCCGCTGGGCGCTGGACCGGATGGCGGCTGACATTGCGGAAGTGTCCCGGATCATCCGGCATTGGCCCCACCACCGCCACATGCGGCTGGCTGCTGCGCTGGACCAGGCTGGCAAACGACCACAGCAGCCCCACCACCAGCCCATACTGCAGGCCCGCCAGCAGTACTGCCGCCACCGTCACCAGCAGGGTCACGGCCTCGCTGCGGTCGCTGGCCCACGCCTGACGCAGGGTGTCCACATCGACCATGCGCAGCACCGCCATCCAGATACCAGCGCCGAGGGCTGCCAGCGGCAGGTGAAAAAACCACGGGGTCAAACCCAGCAGAATCAGCGCCATCACGGCAGCGGACACCACCCCGGCCAGCGGCGTCTGTGCCCCGGCCTCCAGATTCACCGCCGTCCGCGAAAAGCCCCCCGTGACCGGGAATCCCTGCGACACCGCAGCCGCCAGATTGGCCAGCCCCAGCCCGCGCAGCTCGCGGTTGGCCTCAAACGGCTCCTGTCGCCGGTAGGCCACATCCTGTGCCACCGACACACTGCTGACAAAAGCCACCAGCGCAATCAGCCCAGCGGCCGGGGCCAGACCCAGCATCTGGGGCAGCGCCATGTCCGGCCAGTGCAGATCGGGCAGGCCCGCCGCAATCGCCCCCACCACCGCCACCCCCTGCTGCTGGAGTTGCAGCCACCCGGTCAAGGCCGTCATCAGCACCAGCACCAGCACAGGTGCCAACCGGGTCAATGCCTGTGAAAGCCTGAGCGACAGGCCCAGCCGCAGCAGCACCGGGGTCAACCGGTGCCGGGCCAGCCACAGCAGCCCCAGCGTGGACAGGCCCAGCAGTGCCGTGGCCGGGTGCCAGGACTGGGCGGAACCCCACAGCGAAGCCCCCAGGGCGGGCAGGGTGTCGCCGTGCAGGTTCAGCCCGAGCACATGGCGCAGTTGCCCCAGCGCAATCAGCAGCGCCGCCCCACTGACCAGCCCGCTCATCACCCCCCGGCTGATGAACTGGGTGATCCAGCCCAGCCGCAGCAGTGCCGCCAGCAGCAGCCAGAAGCCCACCAGCGCTGCCAACAGCGCCGCGTATCCTGCATACGCCGCTGCCGACAGCGACAGCCCGGCCAGGGCCTGCGCACTCATCACCGACGTCACCGCCACCGGGCCCACCGCCTGCGTGTTGCTGGACCCCACCCAGGCATAGGCCAGCACGGGGAGGATCGCGGCATACAGGCCATACACCGGCGGCAGACCGGCCAGCAGCGCATAGCCCAGACTCTGCGGGATCACCAGGACCCCCACGATCAGGCCGGCCATCAGGTCAGCGCCCAGATGGGCCTTGGGGTATTCACGCACCCAGACGGGCAGCCACGGCAGCAACAGCGACATCCGAAGACTCCTGCGAATCTGTGCAGTCCAAACACACCGTGGGATGAAAAAAACCAAAAGCAGGCGGTCAGGGGTTCAGACGCTGCACCACTTCCACCAGCGCAAAGCCCGCCAGCATGGCGGCACTGAACAACAATGCGCCGGCATTGCCGGTGGCGGCACTGACCAGCGCGGGACCGGGACACAGTCCCGCCACGCCCCAGCCCACCCCAAACATCAGACTGCCCATCACCAGCCGCCGATCAATCGCTCGGGTCGGCTGGTCCGGCAGGGGCGCACCACACCAGTCGCGGCGCGTCTGGCGGCCCCACCAGAACGCCGGTGCCGCCACCAGCACGGCGCCGCCCATCACCAGAATCAGCGCCGGGTCCCAGTCGCCCAGCACATCCAAAAAAGCCAGCACCCGCGCCGGGGACACCATCTGCGCCAGCAGCAGGCCAAATCCAAACAGCAGCCCAGCCACGCCCGCCAGCAGCAGGCGCCAGACCGGGTGGGGCAGGCGTTCCGGGCAAGAAGAGGAATTTTTCATGAACCCATCCAGCCGGAACCATGCCGCAACAGCGCCACCGTGACAAAGCCCGCCAGCATGAAGCAGCCTGTGGCCACCAGCGAGCGCAACGACCCGCGCGACAGGCCGCAGACCCCATGGCCGCTGGTGCAGCCCCCGCCCAGACGCGTGCCCACCCCCACCAGCAGCCCGGCCACGACCAGCCACGGGCTGGACACCTGCATGCCCAGGTCCGGCCAGTCCCAGACAGGCCGGATCAGCCAGGGCGACGCCAGCAGCCCCAGCAAAAAACACCAGCGCCAGCCCTCGGCCCGGGCGGGTTTTTGCCAGAGCTCACCGACCAGACTGCTGATGCCCGCGATGCGTCCCAGCCCCAGCCACAGCACGGTGGCCGACAGCCCCACCAGCGCACCCCCCACCAGGGCCCACCCCAGGGCATCAGCCGGCACAGGCCACCTCGGGCAGAATCGGCTCACAGCGGCAAAAACGCTCGTACAGCACATCCAGAATCGCCAGGGCATCGGCACTGGCAATCGAATAAAAAATCTGCTTGCCCGCGCGGCGGGTCTTGACCAGCTTTTCCTGCCGCAGGATGCCCAGTTGCTGCGACAGGCTGGGCTGGCCGAGGCCGACCCGCTGTTCCAGTTCGCTGACGCAATATTCGCCCTGGGAAATCTGGCACAGCAACAGCAGCCGGTCCGGGTGTGACAAGGCCTTGAGCAGGGCACTGGCCTGCAGGGAGGCTGTGCGCATCTGCACCATCAGGGCAGCCGGGTCCGCCGCCATAGCGTTTTTGGCATCATCCAATCCAGACATGGCACACATCCATCACAAAAAACCGGCTGAAAACACACAGGAACTTTCGCCATGGTAGCAAAATCACTTAAAGGTTTCAATATTATGTATAAAAGTATATTATTATCCTTCCGTGACTTTTCCGTGAGACCGCGTCATGTCCGAGCAGCCTGTGGTGGCGTCCTTTCTGGACCCTGACACCGAGACTTTTACCCATGTTGTCCATGCCGGGGCCGGGAGTGCCTGTGCGATCATCGACCCGGTGCTCGACTATGACGCCGCTTCAGGGCAGACCCGGACCACCGCGGCCGATCAGGTGGTGGCGTACGTGCAGGCCCAGCAGTTGCAGGTGAGCTGGATTCTCGAAACCCATGCCCATGCCGACCATTTGTCCGCTGCCCCGTATTTGCGCGAGCGGCTGGGGGGGCGGATTGGCATTGGCGCGCACATCTGTCAGGTACAGGGGATTTTTCGGCAGATTTTCAACCTGGAACCGGAGTTCCAGGCCGATGGCAGTCAGTTTGACCACCTGTTTGTGGATGGTGAAACATTCAACATTGGCGGGCTGAGCGCCGAAGCGTGGCATGTGCCCGGCCACACCCCGGCCGACATGGCCTATCGGATAGGCGATGCGGTGTTTGTCGGCGACACGCTGTTCATGCCGGATGTGGGCACTGCACGCTGTGATTTTCCGGGGGGCTCGGCCCACCAGCTCTACCAGTCGATCCAGCGCCTGCTGGCCCTGCCGGAGCACACCCGGCTGTACCTGTGCCATGACTACCCGCCCCGGGGCCGTGACCAGCACATCGGGGTGTGCACGGTGGCGGATCAACGCCAGCACAACATCCATGTGCGCAGCGGCATCACGGCAGACGCGTTTGTGCAGATGCGCCATCAGCGCGATGCCGGACTGGCCATGCCCCGGCTGATCCTGCCTGCAGTACAGGTGAACATCCGTGCCGGCCAGCTGCCGCCTGCCGAGGGCAATGGTGTACATTATCTGAAAATCCCGCTGAACCTGCTGGGCCATCGCCAGCCGGGTGAATAGGACAGGCGGCGACCGTAAACAGGGTGGATTGTGGGCCATGGCGGGCATAAAAACTTCACCGTCAAGAAAGTGTCCCGTGTCTGCGCTGACGGCGATCTGCTGCTGGGGGCGGAAGACCAGAGCCGCAAGGCACTGCGTGAATGCCTCTGGCTGGAAGGCCGGCTGGTGGGGTTTTATGACGGCACGACCAACCGGGTGTATCGGGTGTACACGGATCATCTGGGCACGCCGCATGCGCTGAGTACGGCAGACACGGCCAATCAGGTGGTGTGGCGCTGGGTGAGCGAGGATTGGCGAAGCATGGCTTCGCCCTGCGCCCGCAGAAACCAGGCACCGCTTGGCCTGAGCAGCAGCGTGAGGGCTGTGCCCAAGCCGGCAAGGCGTAGGCTGCGTGCCGGTGGGGACCTGCACGACCGCCCTGAGCCGCAGAACAACAATTTTTATTGATATGTTTTTTTATATAATGTTTTGGGGTATGCTGAGCGGCAGGTGATCTGTCTGACGGCTCAAGCCATGGTCCTGC
>JBPOIS010000041.1:0-15081 GCA_052034295.1 Pseudomonadota bacterium | reverse complement strand
GGTTGTGATTGACAGCAAATTTCAGGGCAAAATACCCAATGGTCAGTCCCAGCAGACCGGCCAGCAGCCCTTTTTGGGTCCGGAAAAAATCACCCAGAAGCGCTGGGATTGCAGCGGTTTTCAACGTAGATTCCGGCCGCTTCAGCAGGTGCAAAAAAAACAGCGCGGGCAGCAGCATCAGCGCCACTTCCTTGCTGAACAGGGCCAGCGCATAGCACAGCCACAGCAACGGCAGGTGCAGGCGCGATGTCCCCTCGCCCAGAAACCGCCACACAAAGCACAGCATGAACAGCGTGGCCATCAGGTCAAACCGGCCAGACACCCACAGCACGGCTTCATTGGCCGCGTGATTGGTCACATACAGCAGCGCCACCAGCAGCGCCAGCGGCTGTCCAGCAGCACCAGCATGCGCAGCGCGCAGCCATAGACCAGCACCGTGATCAGCCCATACAGCAGGTGATTGACCAGATGGGAGTAAAAGGGGGTCAGGCCCAGCAGCAGGTCTTCCAGATAAAAGGAAAACAGTGCCACTGGCCGCAGGTAGCCCGAATTGGGAATGATGGGCCGGAACAGGTCGGCCACATGAAGCTGGCCAGCACGAAAGGCGGTGTTGTTTTCGATCAGGAAGGTGTCATCCCACACATAGCCATTGGACAGCGCGGGCCAGTACAGCAGCAGGGTAAACAGGAACAGGCCCAGGCCGATCAGCAGGTTTTTCTGTTTTTCAGTCAGTTGTAAAAAAAATGACATACATCAGTTCCAGGGATTGAGATTGACGACGGTCAGCGGCTGGCCCGCAGGACCGATCAGCACCACCAGGTCGCGGCTGATGCCCTTGAGCGGCAGCCAGCCGGTTGCCTCAGGATGCTGCTGCTTCAGTCGGTCCACCACCGCAGGCGGGTTATAGGTTTTCAGGCCCTCCAGCGGGTGGATTTTTTTCAGGATGCGTGCCTGTGCGCTGCCAATCGGGGCATAGGTCTCCGGTCGGCGCGCCAGGCTGATGCCATTGAACATTTCATCATTGCGCTGCTGATTGCGAATGGCAGGATCGGTGGAGAAATTCGCCACCACCCACTGTGGCCCCCGCGCATACGACATCCGGTAGGGGCTCTGCGGGGACAGACGCTCCGGCTGATACACATCGCTCTGGCGCACCAGCTCAAAATCATCCACCACAAATGCCAGCCACACCGGCCGCGACTTGGCCATGCTCCACAGCCCATAGCCATAGGCCAGCAGCTGCACCAGCAGGATCACCGACAGGTCAAACAGCAGTTTTTTGCGCTCATGCTTGTAGACGATGAAGGTCAGCACCGGGCCGAGCACCAGATCGACGCCCAGCATCACCAGCAAAAAATTCTTGATGCTGGTGGCCGGCACCAGCTCAGGCGGGTACCACAGCCCAAACACCACCCCCAGGGCCAGCAACAACAGGCCCACAGAAAACAGGACATGCTTGCCAAACGCGATGCCGCGTTCTCTGAGCGTGACCTTGCCCATCTGTCTCCTCCCGAATCATCCTACAGCCCGGACTGCTCCAGGGCCGACCGCTGACAGGCCGGTTTTTCCTGGCCAAACCGGGCACAATACCCCAGCACTGTGTTCACAATACTCTTGCGATACTCCAGCCGCCGATAATAAATGGCATCATCAAACTGCCGGTCAAATGCGTGCAGTTTTTCCGGTCCATCGCGCAGGTAAATGATGCCGCGCTGCTGGTACAGGACCGGCCAGCGCTGTGCCGGCAGCACATACCAGCCCGCCACCTGATTGTAGTGGGCGGCCTGATCCAGATCACCCTTGAATAAAATCAGGGCACTGGCATAACCAAAATACAGCGATGAAATGTCCGGCGACTGGAGTTCAAAGCCCCGCGCCAGCCGGGCCCGCCCATCCGGCATCTCATGAAATTTTGGCAAGACCTGAACAATCCCCTCGAAATAAGGCAAGGCCTCAGGGTTTCCGATGGCCGTCAGCAAATTGGCATAGTTGACTTGATCGACGGCATCGAATCCGTGTTTTTTCTGGCGGATCTCCAGCAGCAACTGCTCCAGCTGGCGGATATGGCCGCTGGATTGCAGGGCCGCCATGTAGTTGCGCTTGGCCAGCTCAGAATCCGGATACAGCCGGTAGGTCCAAGCCCAGATTTTCAGCTCGCTCTGCCACATCGGCACCACGGTGTACAGGGTAAACAGCGCCAGTAGCACCCAGCTGCCCCCCACCAGTCCCGCCAGCCGCAGCTGGGCGGGCTGCAGCCGCTGCACCGGCATCAGCGCAAAACCCAGCGCAAAAAACGCCAGCGCCGTGGTCATGAAGCGGTCATGGCCAATGTTGCCGGCGGTTTCCAGCGGAATCAGGTGCAGCACGGGCAGCAGCGCCAGCAGTGCGCCCAGCCAAAGCCACAGTACGGCACGCCATGCCGGGGCACGCCAGTACAGGGTGACCAGTCCCGCCACCGCCAGCAGCGTGACAGCCAGCCAATAGGCCGAAGCGGGCTGGCCGAGGTACCCATCCATCGGGTGCAGGATGCTCAGCGTGGCAAACGGCAGCAATGCCTCACGCACATAGAAGGCCAGCGCGTGCAAGGGCAGCAGGTTGTGCCAGAGCTGCTGGTAGTACTCGGCCGACAGGCTGGCGTGGTAAACCTGATGCATGGCCTGGATGCGCAACACAAAATATCCGCCCAGCACCAGCAGCAGGGTGGCCAGCAGCCTGAACTCCTGTTGCAGGAAGCCCCCAAGCCGTTTCAGCACCCCCTGTTCCACCGGCTGTCCAGCGGCATACAGCACAAACAGCAGGCCCGGCAGGATGATCCCCAGCTCCTTGCTCAGCAGCGCCAGCAGGAAACAGACCGGAATGCCCCAGCGCAAGGCCGGTCGGTCCTGCCCACGCACATACAGCAGACTGGCCAGCAGCAGCCACAGGCACACCATCTGGTCAAAGCGACCCACCACCCAGATGGTGGTCTCTGAAATGGACGGGTGCAACGCATACAGCAGCGCAGCCAACAGGCTCAGCCCGGCCCGGACCTGCCCGGTCAGACGGGCGGTGAGCGCACGCGCCAGGGCGTACACCAGACTGACATTGAACAGATACAGCGACAGATTCACCAGATGGGACAGCCAGGGCTGGCCTTTGGTGAACCAGAACTCCAGGTAAAAGGTCAGCAGCACCAGCGGACGGAAATAGCTGGTGTCTGGCAGCACCGGCCGGGCAATCACCGCCCAGGAAAAAGGCCCCATCAGGTCAGTGCGGTCCTGGAAGATGATGATGTCATCCCAGATGTAGCCATAGCCAAGCACCCGTCCATACAGGAGGAGGCCCAGCCCCAGCAGCAACAGCAGGGCAAAAATCTTGTTCTGGATCAGTCTCTGGATCACGGGCACGCGGCGCTTCCCTGATGGCGTGGTCTGGTGCAGCAGTATACGGGTTCTGCCAAAAAATAAAGCCCCTTGCGGGGCTTTATGGGGTGCAGGACCCGAGCAGACCGGATTACGGTTTGCAGGAGTTCGGCAGGTACTTGGCGTTGATGGTCGAAGAACCGGTTACGCCATCCACAGTGGCGCCACCGCAAGCCCAGGTCGAGCCGCCGTTGGCAGTGGCGTAGTTCAGGGCACCACCGCTGGCCTTACCAGTGGTCATGGTGACAGTCACAGTACCCGCCGGGTAGGTACCACCGACGGCGGAGCTGACGGTGGAGTACTTGCCAACCAGGGTGGCGTTCAGCTCACCTGAAGCAGCAGTGGCAGTCGGGGCAACCAGGGTCGGCCAGGCATTCTTGTCAGCACCGTATTCGGACAGCGGGCCTTTCAGACCGGCACCCAGCTCAACAGCTTCGGAAACCTGGGCACGGGTGATGTAGTCCTGGTAGGCCGGGATGGCGATGGCAGCCAGAATACCGATAATGGCCACAACGATCATCAGTTCGATCAGGGTAAAACCTTTTTGAGCGTTCATTGCTCTATCCTCACTTGTTCCACAGTGTTTGATCCGGCACCCGCCGGGCTACACTTTAGAAGGAGCAGGTATCGTGCCAAACTTTGTAGCATAGATTAAGTGGTTGTTTTATTTGTATTGCCGCGCCTGTGGCGATAGAAGCCCTCTGCGCACCGACTACAGTTTTGATCCAAAAATGACATTTTTTGTCAGTTTTTAGGCCCGGACACCTGACGAATGGCCCACGGCCAGCACAGCCAGCCCAGTACGCAGGCCCAGCCCAGTGTCCCCACCCGCAGAATCAGGGTACAGGCGGAAGCGGCGGCCACGGTCAGCCCACCCAGGTGCAGCAATGATCCCATCACCAGTTCAGTGCCCCCCAGCCCACCGGGCAGGATGCTGGCCACGCCCGCCAGCAACCCAGTGGCATAGCTGAAGGTCACATAACCGGGCGACACCTGCCCAAAACCCATCTGGTCGATCAGCCAGTACAGCGACAGGGCCTCCAGCCCCCAGCCCGCCACCGACAGCAACAGCACCGGCAACAGCAGGCGTGGCCGGTTACAGGCCCTGAGCTGGACTGCAAACCCGCGGAGCCTGCCCAGCCCCTGGATCAGACCCGGATGGCGGGTGTGCTGCTGTAGCCGCGACAGCAGGCGTTCATTCATGAGCAGCAGTGTCCCGGTCCCGAGCACCGCCAGCATCCCCAGCAGCAGGCTGCCATACTGGGGATACACCCAGAGAATGCCCACCGCCAGCACCAGCATGGCCACCAGATCCATCAGCCGCTCACTGACAAAGGCTGCCAGGGTCAGCGACACGTTCACCCCCAGCCGCTGATACCAGAGGCTGCGAATGGCCTCTCCCCCCTTGGCCGGGGTAAACGTCAGGGCAAATCCGGCCAGATACAACAGGGCATGCTGACGCCAGGGCAACCGCACCCCCAGCACCCGCAGGTACAGGATCCAGCGCAGGATGCGCAGGGCGTAGTTCACGCAGGACAGGGCGCACACCACCGCCAGTGCCGTCCAGCCCAGCTGTCCCAGCGCGGTGCGAATCCGGGCCAGCTGGTCCGGCAGCCCAGCCCCCAGGGCCGGGTCGTGCCAGAGCCATGCCGCCAGTCCGGCCATCAGCAGCAGTGGCCAGAGAATTTTTTTCAAAATTTCAGCTTTTTAAAAATAAACCGTGGAATCAGCCGGATCACCAGCATGATGCCCCCCCAGAACCAGGGCACGTACAGCACATCCTTCCGGCGGTCAATCGCTTTCACAATCTGCGCCCCCACCTGCTCCGGCCGGGCCACCAGCGGACCCGACAGACCCAGCCCTGCCGTCATGGGTGTGTCCACAAACCCCGGCTTGATGGTCAACACCTGTACATTGCAGGCGGACAGCCGGGCGTTCAGCCCTGAACAAAACGTGCTCAGCGCCGCCTTGGCCGCGCCATACACATAATTCGACGCCCGCCCCCGGTCCCCCGCCACCGAAGAAATCACCGCCAGCGTACCGTGTCGCTGCGCCTCCAGCACCTGCGCCAGCCGGGTCAACACCCCAATCAGCGCCGTGGCATTGACATCCAGGGCCTGCATGGCCGCATCGGCATCCTGCTCACACTGCGACTGGTCTGGCAGCGTTCCGGCAGCCACCAGCACCACATCCAGACGGCCCAGAAAAGCCTGCGCTGCGGCGATCCAGCGGGCCTGATCCGCCCGGTCCAGCACATCGGCGCAGGCCCAGCCCACCTCGCCCCCCAGCCGGATGCCCAGATCGGTCACCAGCGGCGCCAGCCGGGCCTGCTGGCGGCCCACCAGAAAAAACCGCGGTCGCTGGTCCGGCTGGGCCCGGGCCACCCAGGCATCCACACAGCCCTGCGCAATCGCCGACGTGGCCCCAATGATCAAAATATTCAAGACTGCGTCACCCTTTGCCAGAATCTGGATTGCAACCACGGATCGCGCTGCGCCTCCACCCGGACCCAGTCCGGATAGGCCTGCTGAAAATGCCGGGCCGACATGTGGGCATCCTTGGCCGGGTACAGTCGCCCGCCTGCCTCATGCACACAGTCGTCCATCCAGGCAAACAGCGGCGCCAGCCGGGCCGACTGGGGAAAATCCAGCGCCAGCGACAGCCCTTCACGCGGAAAGGACAAATAGCCCGCCGAAGCCTGATCTCCACAGCGCTTCAGCACTGCCAGAAACGACGCCTGCCCGGACTGGGCAATCCGTGCCAGCAGGGCACGCATCACCGGCGCGGCGGCGGCACTGGGCACCACACACTGGTACTGCTGAAAGCCACGGCGTCCATACAGCCGGTTCCAGTGGTCAATGTGGTCCAGTGGATAAAAATACCCTGTCCAGTCCTGTACCCTCTGCTCAGGCTGGGCAGAATGACGGTGCCAATAGAGCCAGTTGAATGCCTGCACCGTCAGCCGCCGCACCGGGGAAATGGGGGGGGCCACCGGCATGCGCCAGTGCGGCGCCATCCCCCGCTGCCCGGTCCAGACCGGTCGCCGGCCCTCGGCCGCATGGTCCCCAAACAGGTACACCCCGCGTCCCAGCTGCGCGCCACGGGCCAGCCCATCTACCCAGGCCACACCATATTCGTGCTGCTGGTCCTGCTCGGTCAGCTGCAAGAACTCATCAAAATTGCCAAAACGCTGCTGCAACACCCTGATCTGCCCCGAAGCCACCGGCATCAGCTGCAGCTCTACCCACAGGATGATCCCGCTCAGCCCCAGTCCGCCCAGCGTCGCTGCCCACAGCCCGGGCGTCCGCTGCGCCGAGCACTGTACCAGTCCCTGATCGCTGCGCCACAGGCCGACTTCATGCACATGCGCCCCAAAACAGCCCCGCACATGGTGATTTTTGCCATGTACATCGTTGGCCACACAGCCCCCCAGTGTGGCAAAGCGGGTCCCGGGTGTCACCGCCAGAAACCAGCCCATCGGCAGGGTCAGGGCAATCAGCTCATCCAGGGTCATCCCGGCACCGGCACGGATCCGGCCCTGCTGCCAGTCTACCGCCAGCACCTGCCGCAGGGGACGCATCGCCACCACACTGCCCGAGGCGCTCAGACAACTGTCACCATAACTGCGTCCGTTGCCATAGGCCAGCGTGGACGATGCCAGCCCAGCCATCAGGCCGGGCAACTGTTCGGGCCAGGACAGCGGCACAGCCTGCTGGGGCCATCGCGGATAGCGTCCCCAGGATTCCACGGCTTTCATGCGCCTGTCTCCTTCAACGGGCCAATGCAAAAACCAGCACGAACAACACCCCACACACCAGACTGACCTTATCGGTCAGCGCAAACACCACCGGGTCCTCATTCATTTGTCCCCGGTGCGACAGCATCCAGATGCGGCTGACCCAGTACAGCAGAATCGGACAGGCCAGCCAGATCAGCCGGGGCTCCCGGTACAGGTGCTGGGTCATGGGATCATTCACATACAGGGCCAGCACCAGTACAGCAATGTAGCTGGCCGCCACCCCCATGTTGGCAATCCCGGCCAGATCCGACACCACATAGCCGCGACCGGGGGCCGCACTGCCGCCCAGTCGGGTGGACAGGCGCAACAGCTCGGCATAGCGCTTGGCGATCGCCAGCCCCAGAAACAAAAACATGGAAAACGCCAGCATCCAGAATGACAGCGGCAAGTGCGTGGCCACCGAACCGGCCATGATCCGCGCGGTGTACAGCATGGCCAGCACAATCAGGTCAATCACAGCCAGACGCTTCAGGTAAAAACTGTACAGTGTGCTCAGGGTCATGTAGGCCAGCAGCACCACCATCAGCCGACCAGAAATCAGCCATGCCCCCAGCGCCCCTGCCCCCATCATCAGCGGCGAGGCCAAAAGGCCCTGCCAGACCGGCAACTGGCCCGACGCAAAAGGCCGATTGCGCTTGACCGGGTGCTGGCGGTCATCGCCCAGGTCGAGCAGGTCGTTGAGCAGATAAATGGCCGAGGCACACAGCCCAAAACAGAGCCAGGCCAGTACGGCCAGCCCCCAGCTGATCAGGCCCGCCTCATGTGCGGCCAGCAACGGCAGGAACAGCAGAAAATTCTTCGACCACTGGGTGAGCCGGATGGCCTTGCGCCAACTGCGGAATGCCGGGCCTCTGCTGCGCAACACCAGCACATCCGGGTGCAGCCGGCGCAGTGGTTTCAGCACCGCCGGGCGCGGGTTGACCGCCACAGCCGCAGCCGCAGCAGACCACACCGCCAGATCAGGCCGGGCATCGCCGACATACACATAACCGCGCTCACCAAAGCGCTGCACCAGCCAGTCGCGCTTGGCCCGGCCGGACAGGTTGTGGCCATGTTCCGTGCCCTTGATCTCATCAAACAGCCCTGGAAAACGCGCCGCCACCTGGGCCACCACCGTCTGCAGGCTGGCGCTGCACAGGATCAGCCGGTGCCCGGCCTGTTTTTTTTCCTGTGCATAGGCCAGCACCTCCGGGTTCACCGGCAGATGCTCCACGGCCAGTGCGGCCCGCTGCACCACAGCATCCTTGAAGGCTGCCTTGCCCTGCCCCAGCTGCTGTAGCGCCTGCCACAGCCCGGCCCGTGACTGGCGCCCGAGCAGCAGCAGGGATTCGTGCAGGGTGTCGGTCTGCAACAGGGTGCCATCCAGATCCACCACAATCGGCAACAGGCCAGGGTCCGGCAGGCCGGCCATCTGGCCTTCGGGGGCGGGCGATTGCATCATGCCATGGGGTTCCCTGTTTTGTTTTTGCTGAACATCGCTGTCCTGATGATCCCTGGACCGTGCTTGCGGGGTGTGGCTGCCGGCGTCCTAGCCCGACAGCAGGGCCACCTGCTGGATGTAGGTGTCCAGCTGGGCCAGCAGTTCGGCCTGTGCTGCAGCCGGTTCCTGCTGCAGGACGGATTTCTGGTAGCGCAGCACACACTGGCGCAGGGTGTGGCGCTCGGCAGCCGGATATTGCCGCACGAACTCCGCCACGGCCTGATCGCCCTGTTCCAGCAGGCGCTCCTGCCAGCGGGCCAGCTGGTTTTGCTGGCGCTGGGTCTGCTGTTCACCCAGCACACCGAGCAGGGCGGGAATGTCGGCATGGCGCAGCAGCTTGCCGATGCGCTGCATCTGGCGGCGGCGCGCCTCATGCGCGGTGAGCTGCTGGTAGTCGAGGATTTCCTCCAGCAGGCTGTCCTCCAGGCCGATGCTGCGCAGTTTTTTTTCCGACAGCCCGACCAGCTGCTCGCCCAGCTGCTGCAGGCGCTGCATGGCTTTTTTCTGTTCGGTCTTGCTGGGGCGGTCGTCAACTTCGTCCCAGTCAATTTGGCGCTGTCGGGCCATCAGGTGCTCCAGTTCAGGCGGGGGCCGGTTTATTGGCCTTCATGAAAACGATCGGCAAACAGCTGCAGGATCGCCTGTGCGGCGTCCTGCTCATCCGGGCCTTCCACCCACAGGCGCAGGCGGGTGCCCTGTCCGGCCCCCAGCATCAGCACCTGCATGATGTTCTTGCCATCCACCAGCTGATCGCCCCGGCCAATGCGGATGGTCGAGCGGTAGCGGCTGGTGAGGTCGATCAGCTTGCCGCTGGCCCGCGCGTGCAGGCCCAGCTTGTTGATGACGTCCAGTGTGGTATCGATCATGACCAGTGTTTCATTTCACGGTGGAGGGTTTGCACCGGCCATTGTGCCGCAAGTGCACGCGAGAGTCGATCGACCAGATACACCGAGCGGTGTTTGCCCCCGGTACAGCCGATGGCCACGGTCAGGTAATGCCGGTGGCTCTGCGCATAATGGGCCAGCCACTGCTGCAAGAACTGTTCAATGGACTGCAAAAATTCCTGCACCACCGCGTGCTGGTCAAAATAAGCCTGCACCTGCGCATCCAGTCCGCTGTGGCGGCGCAGTTCGGGCTGCCAGTGCGGATTGGGCAGGATGCGCGCATCAAACATGCAATCGGCATCCTGCGGCAGGCCGTATTTGAAGCCAAACGACTCCAGCACCACGATCATGCGTTCGCCCTGCCCCATGCGCTTGGACAGGGTGTGTTGCAGGTCATGGATGTTGAACTGGCTGGTGTCGAGCTGCTGGGAGGCATGGTCGCGCACTTCGGCCAGCAGCGCATGCTCGGCCTGCAGGGCATCCAGCAGCAGCGGATGGCGGTCCGACAGCGGGTGACGGCGCCGCGTGGCGGCAAAGCGCCCCAGCAGGATGTCATCCCGGGCATCCAGGTACAGTACTTCGGTGCTGCCATGCACCGACAGCTGCTGCAGGATCTCGCCAAAGGCCAGCAGATCCGACTGCGGGGTGCGCACGTCCACCCCCAGGGCGAGGGACTCCAGGTGATTTTCCCGGTCCATGCGGGCGACGATGTCGGGCAGCAGCGACAGCGGCAGGTTGTCGATGCAATAAAACCCCATGTCCTCCAGCACATGCAGTGCCGAGCTTTTGCCGGACCCAGAGCGGCCTGACACGACCAGAATTCTTTTCATAGCCCCCACAGACCCGCAACTGGCCTGACGCCCGGTCTGGCGCTCAGACCGGCCGCTCAAAAGACAGGTTGTCGATCAGCCGGGTCTGCCCGAGCCGGGCCGCCACCAGCACCACCAGTGCACCGTCCTGGGGCTGCGGCTCATCCAGCAGGGTGTTGCGCAGCGCCAGATAATCCACATCAAATCCCTGTGCGGTCAGGGCCTCCCGCTGTGCGGCACAGGCCAGCGCCCCGTCCTGCCCGGCCTGCACCGCCTGCCGCACCTGCTGCAGGGCGCGATACAGCGCCGGGGCCAGGGCCCGCTGCTCCGGGGTCAAAAAACCATTGCGGCTGGACAGCGCCAGACCATCCTCAGCGCGCACCGTCGGCACCCCGACCACCTGAATCGGGAAACACAGGTCACGGGTGAGCCGGCGGATCACCGCCAGCTGCTGATAGTCTTTTTCCCCAAAAAACGCCATGTCCGGCTGGATGAGGTTGAACAGCTTGGTGACCACCGTGGCCACCCCGTCAAAATGCCCCGGACGGCTGGCCCCGCACAGGCCGGCACTTTCGCCGGCCACCTGCACCGTGGTGCGCTGCGGCAGGCTGCTGTACATCTGCTCGACCGTGGGCGCAAACAGCAGGTCACACTGGGCTTCAACCAGCTTTTGCCGGTCTGCATCAAGGGTACGCGGGTAGCGCTCGAAGTCCTCACCGGCCCCGAACTGGGTCGGATTGACAAAAATGCTCACCACCACCACGTCACAGTAGCGCCGGGCCTCCTGCACCAGACGGATGTGTCCGGCATGCAGGTTGCCCATGGTGGGGACAAAACCGATGCGCTTGCGCAGGCTGCGTGCCGTATTCAGGGCCGCCTGGATGCCCTGTACCGTGATTTCTGTTTTCATCGTCAGCGTATGGTCATGTCAAAGGAATGCTGGGCGGCAGGATAGTGGCGCGCCACGACCGCTTCATGAAAGCGCCGCAGGGCCCCAATGACGCCCCCTGCCCCGGCCTCGGCCAGAAAATTATGCACAAAACGGGCAGCCTTGCCGGGCACCAGCCCGAGCAGATCATACAGGACCAGCACCTGCCCGTCACAATGCGGTCCGGCCCCGATGCCAATCACCGGCACCTCAAAGCGTTCCTGCACCTGCCGGGCCAGCGCCACCGGCACACACTCCAGCAGCAGCACGGCGGCCCCGGCGGCCACCACCGCCTCACAGTCCGCCAGCAACTGGTCGGCTGCTGCCTGGGTCTTGCCCTGCACCCGATAGCCGCCAAACACATTCACCGACTGCGGGGTCAGCCCCAGATGCACACACACCGGCACACCGCCCTGGGTCAGGGTGCGCACCGTGTCGGCCAGCCAGGCCCCGCCCTCCAGCTTGACCACATGTGCCCCGGCCTGCATCAGCCGGGTGGCCCCATGGATGGCGTCGCCCAGGGTGCTGTAGCTCATGAACGGCATGTCGGCCAGAATCAGCGCATGGCGGTTGCCCCGCGCCACCGCACGGGTGTGGTACACCATGTCGTCCAGGGTCACCGGCAGTGTGGATTCATGGCCCTGAATCACCATGCCCAGCGAATCACCAATCAGCACAGTGTCCACGCCTGCCTGCTGCAGCGCCCAGCCCATGGTGGCGTCATAGCAGGTCACACAGCTGAAGGGTCGGCCCTCAGCCTTGTAGCGCCGCAAATCATTCAGCGTGATCATCGGGTTTCTCCTCGTCCAGCCTACCCCAGTCTGTCCAGTCCGGCCCGGCCAGACGCACCACCGCCGGATCCTGTGCCGCAGGCAACTGGCTCAGCAACTGTCCCTGCACACTGAGCGCCGGGGCCAGCTCCAGCAGGGGCAGCAGTACAAAACTGCGCACCATCAGGCCGGGGTGCGGCACGGTGAGCCGGGGCGTGTCCAGTGCCAGCCCGTCATACCACAGCACATCCAGATCCAGCGTGCGTTCGCCCCAGTGGCGCCGCCGCACCCGCCCAGCCTGCTGCTCCAGCGCCTGCAGCTGGTCCAGCAGGGCCACGGGGGCCAGTGTGGTGTGCAGACACGCCACGGCATTGAAAAAATCCGGCTGATCCTGCGGTCCCAGCGGCGGGGTGCGGTACAGGCCGGAGCTCTGCACAGGGCCCAGCCGGGACAACCCATCCAGCGCCTGCGCCAGCAGCGTGGCACTGGCGCCCAGATTGCTGCCCAGTCCGATGTAAACCGTGGCCATCAATACGGTCCCATGAACACCTGGGACAGGTCACGGGGTCGGCGCTTGCGGCGGAACCGGCTGGTGGCCGATGCCTCGACGGCGGACAGCGCCCCCGCACTGGCCTCCACCGGGGCCGATGCGGCACTGCGCTCACGGCGGCGGTTGCGGCGCGGTCCCCGGCTTTGTTCGATCTGTTCGGCCACGTCGGGCAGGGCACCATCTTCGGGCGGCAGGTCCTCCACCAGCCCCGGTACGGCTCCCGCCGTGGCCTCGTCGGCCAGCGGCTGCCGGGCGGCCTTGTTGCGGCGGCGGGTCTGCTCACGGTTCAGCAGGCGGATGGCCTGCTCGCGCTGATCGTTGTCCATGGCCTGATAGCGTTCCCACCAGTCGCCCATGCCCTGGGTGGCTGCATCGCCGGACTGCTCGCGCAGCAGCAGAAAATCAAACGCCGCCCGAAAGCGCGGGTGCTGCAGCAGGGCCGGGACCTGACGGGCGCGCGGCTGGATCAGCCGGCTCTGCAGCTCCCAGATCTCGCGGATGAACACCTCGGCATAGCGCGGAATGGCGGTGTGTTTTTGCTGGCTGCGCATCACCTCCATGCCCGCCTGCCCCATGGCATCGGCGGGTTCCAGCCCCTGCCCCACCAGCCGGGCCTGGTGGGCCTGCACCTGCTGCCACAGCAGCACGGCATAAAAAAACGCTGGATTGACACTCTTGCCCGCAGCAATGCGCTGGTCAGTGCTGAGCGCAGCCCGCTCGATCAGCGGCGTCACCACCGGAGCCGTGCGCCCCAGCAGCGTTGGCCAGACGTGGTGCTCAATCAGCAGCGGCAGCAGCGACAGCAGGTGGCCGCCGCCAAACATTTTCTGGCTTTCATCATACAGGCGATGCGGCGACACATCGTGCAGCAGGCGCGCCATGGCCGGATCAAGCACCTGCAGGATCGAAGGATCTATCCGGAACTCCAGCTTGGCCGCGAAGCGCAGCACGCGCAGCAGCCGCACCGGATCTTCCTCGAAGCGCTGCAGCGGATCGCCCAGGAAGCGCAGGGTCCGCGACTGCAGGTCACTGACGCCGCCACAGAAATCCAGCACCACATCGGCCCGCGGCTGGTAGTACAGGGCATTGATGGTGAAATCGCGGCGGGCAAAATCCTGCTCGATGGTGCCCCAGACATTGTCACGCAGGATCATGCCATTGGCACTGGTGGCATTGTGGCGCGGCGGCGCGCGGAACGTGGCCACTTCAATCAGTTCGCGGCCAATGTACACATGGGCCAGCTCAAAACGGCGGCCAATGATGCGGCAGCGCCGGCCAAACACCTCACGGATCTGGGTTGGGGTGGCATTGGTGACCGCATCAAAATCCTTGGGCGACAGCCCCAGCATCAGGTCGCGCACACTGCCGCCCACGACATAGGCTTCAAAGCCTGCCCGGCTCAGGCCATCGATCACTTCCAGAATGGCCGGTGACAGGCTGGACACGTGTATCCCGAGTGCAGAGGCAGACAGGGTTTGCAAGGTGACGGAACTCCCACAGGATCAGGCAGATTCAGTCCATGGACACATGGACCGGCGCAGGCATCATAGCCTGTTTGCGGCCAAAATGGCATCTGCTGCGGACACAGGACAGGCCGGGCCTGAACAGACGGGTCTGGAACCGGTAAAAGAAATCAGCGGAAGGGCCGGCTGCATGACCCTTCCGCTGTGCTGCGGTTGTTGTTGTCCCACTTCTTCTTGTTTTTAGTCAGTTGGTTCACGGGCAGGCTGTCGCGCAACGCGCCATACTGCTCTACAGCCTTGTGCATTTCTGATTCACCCCCAAACCACTGGAGAGTCCGGGGAGGCCGTCTCAGGCATTGACTGCAGATGCCTGTTAAATAGCAGAAAGCGTGCCAAAGTCATTGTTTCGGTTTTTTGTACTGTTTTTTATGGATTTTTAAACGATCGTCGCCTGCACCGTCTGTTTTGATGGGGGTAGGTGTTACCTTTTTGCAGAAAACCTGTGTAAAAGCGTAACACTGGGTGGGTAACACCCCACCCGCATGCCCTCACTGAAAACGGATGCGTGACTGGTTCTTTTGCAGGGTGGCGGGCCCGATGCCCTTCACCGCATCCAGATCGGCCAGCGTGCGAAACGGCCCGTGCTGCTGGCGGTGTTGCACGATGGCGGCCGCCTTGGCCGGGCCGATCCCCACCAGCTGCCGGGACAGCGTGGCAGCATCGGCCGTGTTGATGTTGACGCTGTCACCGCCTGACCCACGGCCTGTGGCCGACCGTGCGGCGGGAACACTGGTGGCAGCCGGCAGCTGTGCGGTGGGTGCTGCAGTGGACGTACCGGCAAAGGGGTTGTCGGTGCTGAGCAGCTGCCGGGCCTGCGCCACACTGGACACACACAGCGGTGCCGAAAGGCCGAGCACTGGAGTGGCGGCCATCAACAGGATGGAAAACCAGGTTTTTTTCATGAACTTCCTCTTGGGGTTGTGCAGTTAAACGCTAA
>JBPOIS010000013.1:0-9175 GCA_052034295.1 Pseudomonadota bacterium | reverse complement strand
GGTGGCCGTGCCCCTGGCGGTGGCTGTGCTCGAACGCCTCACGGGCTGGAGCCTGTGGTGGCTGGCGATCGGCCTGAACACCGGACTGGCCCTGGCGGATGAGTATTTTCTCAAAAAATCCGGCCATCCGGCCCCGGACAAATGGTGGACGCTGCTGGTGCCGGTCTACCTGTGGCAGCGGGCACAGCTGCTGCGGCAGCCGCTGCATTATTTCTGGGCATGGATGGCCAGCTTTGCGCTCGGTCTGGTGCTGGCGCTGTTCGGCGGCAAGGCTGCACTGGAAGAAGGCGCGTGCAGCACCGTGACCGATATCGTGCAGCAGCAGTTGTATCAGCGTCAGGTGAGCTGCAAAAAAGTCAGCCTGGGCGATGAGATTGGCGACGGCTTTTATGAGGGCAGCGCGGTGCTGAGCAATGGCCACCGGCTGCGCATCACCGTCCAGCAACAGGACGACGGCAGTGCCTACGTGCAGATCCCCTACGACCAGTGAGGGGCGGAGTGCCCCCGGCACCGTGGGTGTGGGGGCAGCCTGTTCAGAACCCGCGGGTCCGCCGCTTCAAGCGATGCAGCACGGCCACCAATCGGTCGATTTCTTCGGTGGTGTTATAAAACGCCAACGAAGGGCGCACAGTCGCTTCCACACCAAAACGGCGCAAAATCGGCTGGGCGCAATGGTGACCGGTACGCACGGCAATGCCTTCTTGATTGAGTGCCTTGCCCACCTGCTCGGTGCTATAGCCATCGAGCACAAATGACATCACACTGGCTTTTTCACGTGCGGTGCCGATCAGGCGTAGCCCTTGAATTTGCTGTAGTGCGTGGGTGCCGTATTCGAGCAGGTCATGCTCATAGCGGGCGATGTTGTCCATCCCCAAGCGCTCAACATACTCAATCGCTGCACCCAAGCCTACCGCATCGGCGATATTGCCGGTGCCCGCCTCAAACTTGTTGGGCGCAGGCTGAAAAATCACCTGCTCAAAGGTCACATCTGCGATCATGTTGCCGCCGCCTTGCCACGGTGGCATCTGCTCTAGCAGCTCAGGCTTGGCATAAAACGCACCAATCCCTGTTGGGCCAAACACTTTATGCCCCGAAAAGACATAAAAATCGGCATCCAAGGCTTGCACATCCACCCGCATATGCGACACCGCTTGTGCACCATCGACCAGCACGCGCACACCGGCTTGATGAGCAATCTCAATCACCTCAGCCACCGGTGTGACCGTACCCAGCGCATTGGACACTTGGGTGATCGACACCAGCTTGGTGCGCGGATTGATCAACTGTTTGAGCGCAGACAGTTGGATTTGTCCGCTGTCATCCACAGGGATTACCCGTAGCTTAGCGCCAACCTGCTGTGCCAATTGATACCACGGCACGATATTGGCGTGATGCTCGAGATGCGACACGATGATTTCATCGCCCGCGCCAATGTTTTGCACGCCCCAACTTTTGGCAATCAAATTGATCGCTTCGGTGGTGCCACGGACAAACACAATCTCCTGCTCAGAAGCGGCGCCCAAAAACCGCGCCACGGCACGACGGGCATGCTCGTAGGCATCGGTGGCACGGGCGGCAAGCTCATGCGCAGCGCGGTGAATGTTGGAGTTTTCATGCTGATAAAAATAGCTGATCCGCTCAATCACTTGCTGTGGCTTGTGCGTGGTCGCAGCGTTATCGAGCCACACCAACTGACGCCCATTCACCTGCTCTTGCAGGATCGGAAAGTCACGGCGTACCGCATGGACATCAAAAGGCTGGTGGCTGCTCGATACCGCCGGTTGTTGCCATGTACCGCCGTGATAAGCCGCAGTCGGTGCAGCCACCACGGGCGGATTGAGGAAATAAAAATCCTGCCGAGTCGGTGCCGATTGATGGCGGGTATCACTCAACAGTGCCTGCAACTGACCATCACTCGGTAAACCAAATGCGGTCGGTTGCAGTGCCTGATGTGGTAGCGCCAGCTCAGGACGTGCCGAGGGCGGTGCGGCCAACTCATCCACAAAATAAAATGGCGAGCCGGATACCGATGGTGCGTGTGGCAACCCCAACGCAGGGACATTCAGCTCTGGGCTGCTGGGGATCGTCGGCTGAATCGGTGCTTGCGGCAGATGTGCGCCACCCACCACGGGTAAAGACTGCCGAATCCGATCAGGATGTGACTTCAAATGATTGGGGAGATTGGGCAGATGAGCCGGAATCTCCGCGTGGCGCGATTGCCCTTGTACCAATGCAGGAATGCGACCGGCAAGTGCTGCGGTGGGATCACTCGGTTGTGGCGCATGCGCAGGTACACCGATCTTGGGATCACCCGATGGCAAGACTGGCGACTCCAATACTGGCGTTTGGTTGGGCAGTGCTGCAAACAAAGCACTCGCCCAACGACCGAGCGCAGCTTCATCGGGCAGATGCGCGGGTGCAGGCGCAAGCCCCTGCACCCCATCGACCCCCTCAAGCTTACTTGTAGGTGTCTGGGTAGTCATGATATTTGCCCACCTCCACGTCATCGAGTACGGCAAGCGCATCTTCGGTCAACACCGCGAGTGAGCAGTACAACGACACCAAATAAGACGCAATCGCATGACGATTGATGCCCATAAAGCGTACCGACAGCCCCGGCGATTGCTCACCTGCCAAACCCGGTTGGAACAAACCGACCACACCTTGACGTTTTTCGCCGACGCGCAACAGCAAAATTTTGGTTTTGCCGTCTTCAAGCGGCACTTTGTCGGATGGAATCAGTGGGATACCGCGCCATGTCAAAAATTGCGAGCCAAACAAACTCACGGTGGGCGGTGGCACACCACGACGGGTACACTCGCGTCCAAATGCGGCAATCGCGAGCGGATGGGTCAAAAAGAACCCTGGCTCTTTCCAGACTTTGGTCAACAAATCGTCGAGATCATCTGGCGTTGGCGCACCGGTCAAGGTCGAGATCCGCTGGGAATCTTGGACGCTCGCCAACAAGCCATATTCAGGGTTGTTGATCAGTTCGCTTTCCTGACGCTCTTTGATCGTCTCGATGGTTAAGCGCAGTTGTTCTTTGATTTGATCATGTGGGCTGCTGTATAAATCAGACACCCGTGTATGGACATCCAATACGGTTGACACACCGTTGAGAAAATATTCGCGTGGCTGTGGGTCATAATCCACAAAGGTCTGCGGTAACTGTGATTCATCACGCTGCGTACAGGCCACCTGGATGTCAGCGGTATTGTTCACGCTGTTGACGCGATAAATACCCGCTTCAACCGGCAACCACTGCAACAAATGGGTCAGCCAACGCGGGGTAATCGTTGAGAGTTGGGGAACGGTTTTGGTGGCGTTGGCCAACTGCCTGGCGGCATGGTCGCCCAGCGCCAGCTGGGTGTCAGGTGTGCTCATCAGCATCCTCTCTCATGAAAAAAACAGGTCCATACCGGGTCAAAATGTTTTTTTGGCACCAAAAATCCTGTGTGCCTGACCTGGTGGTGGTGCACAGGTAAAAAATTGGATTCAGAAACCAGCGGGGGAATCAGCCCACAGGCAGGTCTAGGGGTGGAGCGGGTACGGGATCCTGTGGCGATTCTGGCGGCGACTGGGGCGTGGGCCCCGGCTGGATCAGGGTGTCCTGCTGGATCAGCGCCTGGGTGACCTGACTGTTTGGTGGGACGCTGCGGGTCAGCCAGACGTTGCCACCGATGATGGAACCCTGGCCGATGGTGATCCGGCCCAGAATGGTGGCACCGGCATAGATCACCACGTCATCTTCCACGACTGGATGGCGGGGATAATCCTTTTGCAGGCGGCCTTCACTGTCGACCTCGAAGCGTTTGGCCCCAAGCGTGACCGCCTGATACAGGCGCACCCGCTGGCCAATCCGGGTGGTTTCGCCGATCACCACCCCGGTGCCATGGTCAATGAAAAACCCTGAGCCGATCTGGGCGCCGGGATGGATGTCGATGCCGGTTTCGGCATGGGCCAGTTCGCTGATCACCCGCGCCAGCAGCGGCGCCCCCAGCCGATACAGCGCATGGGCCAGCCGGTAGGCAATCACCGCCTGTACCCCCGGATAGGACAGCAGCACTTCATCCACGCTGCTGGCGGCGGGATCTCCGGCATAGGCGGCCTCGATGTCCTCATCCAGGGTGCGGCGGATGCCGGGCAGCTGGCTGGCCAATTGCTGGACGATGTGGCGGGCATGGGCATCAATCGGCACATGGTCCGGTGGGGCCTGCCGTGACTGCAGGCGCACCTGATAGCGCAGGGTCAGCTGGACCTGCTGCAGCAGCGCCGTCAGGGCCGTGTCCAGCTGATACCCCACATAAAAATCCTCCGTCTCCGCGCGCAGGTCCACGGGACCGAGCCGCATCGGGAACAGCACCCCACGCAGGGCATTCAGGATCTCACGGACGGCCTCGCGGGAGGGCAGTTCGCGTCCCCCGGTTTCGGTGCGCTGCTGACGCTTGCGCCAGTCGCGGCGGGCCTGCTTGAGGTCATGGACAATCTCCACCAGCGCCTGCCGGTCCAGGGCGCCATGGGGCGCATCGGACCACTGCGGCGCGACTGGCGTGGGCGGGTACGGCAAAAAAACACTCATGTCACACCCCGGTCCGTCTTCAATCCTGCACCCAGGGCAGGCCATGAAAGCGCCAGCCCGCCTGACGGCCGCGCTGCTGCTGGCCATTCAATTCACCTTCAAAGCCTTCCAGCACCTGAAACACCTGGCTGAATCCGGCCGCGGTGGCCGCGAGGGCTGCAGCCGCAGAGCGCTGGCCACTGCGGCAGATCAGCAGCAGCACCTGATCCTTGGCAAATCTGGCTTCCAGCTCACGGATAAAACGTGGGTTCCGGGTGAATGCTGTTCCGGTGGCCCAGGCAACCGCCACACTGCCGGGAATCTGGCCGACAAATTTACGCTCTTCTGCTGTGCGCACATCCACCAGCGTGGCGGCCTGCTGCTGAACCAGCTGCCAGGCCTGCCGGGGCGGGAGCGCACCGGCGAAGCCCAGCCCTGCCTGGCGGGCCTGCTCACGGGCCTGTGCCAGCAGGAACTGGGGATCGGTGTAAAGGACATCGGCCAGCGCGGCACTCATGATCAGACTCTCCTGTGGGGGCGGTGCAGTACCGTGATGCCTCAGCTTAAGGGGCTGTCAAAAGCACAGGAAGTAATATAAAAATATTTATTTATGAAAATTTTTCATAAATCGACCGGTTTTGGGGTTTGAAATAAACAGTTACATCTTCGGGGCGATGCGCTGATTGCAGCGACACGACCTGTCCGGCGTGGTCGCCATGATAGGCCCATAGCCCGCGATCACCACAACGCGAAAACACCAACCAACTGCGCACAATTGCCGAGAGCTGACAGATTGCACCGACAGACGAACCCTGGGAAAAGAACAAAGCGAAAACCACAACCAGATCCGATAGATGCCCGATAATTCATAGCTCTGGACCTCTTGTTTCACCCCAGCCGGACACCTGATCCGGCTGGGGCTTTTGTGGCCGTTCAGCCGTGTGCTTCGGCCCAGTTGGCCCCCAGACCCACCTCGACCAGCAGCGGCACATCCAGCGACATCACGCCGACCATCTGCCGGGCAATCTGCTGGCTCAGTGCCGGGGCGGCCTCGGCATCCACTTCAAACACCAGTTCGTCATGCACCTGCAGCAGCATCCGTGCCCGGTCGGCCGGCAGCTCGGCCGACACGGCCAGCATGGCCAGCTTGATGATGTCGGCGGCGGTGCCCTGCAGCGGCGCATTGATGGCGGCCCGTTCGGCGGCGCTTTTCAGGCTGGGGTTTTTGGCCCGGATGTCCGGCATGTACAGGCGGCGGCCCAGCAGGGTGGAGACATAGCCCTGTGCCGCAGCCTGCGCACGGGTGCGCTCCATGTAGGCCAGCACGCCGGGATAGCGGGCAAAGTAGCGGCCAATGTAGTCCTGGGCTTCTGTGCGGGAGATTTTCAGCTGTTTGGCCAGTCCAAAGGCGGACATGCCATAGATCAGCCCGAAATTGATCGCCTTGGCCCGACGGCGCTGGTCGCTGGTCACGTCCTCCAGCGCGATGCCCAGCACTTCGGCTGCGGTGGCGCGGTGAATGTCCAGTCCCTGCGCAAAGGCGCGCAGCAACGCTTCATCCTGGGAAAAATGCGCCATCAGCCGCAGCTCGATCTGTGAATAATCCGCCGCCAGCAGCAGCCGTCCCGGCGGGGCGATGAAGGCCTGACGCAGCAGGCGGCCGGTTTCACCCCGGATCGGAATGTTCTGCAGGTTCGGGTCGGAGGACGACAGCCGCCCGGTGGCCACAGCGGCCTGATGGTAGCTGGTGTGCACACGCAGGGTGCGTGGATCGGCCTGCTCGACTAGCCGGTCGGTGTAGGTGTTTTTCAGTTTGGCCAGACTCCGGTATTCCAGCACGGTACTGGCCAGTGGGTGTTCGATCTGCTCCAGCACGGCTTCGCTGGTGGCGTACTGGCCGGAGGCGGTTTTTTTGCCCCCCTGCACCCCCAGCCGGTCAAACAGGATTTCGCCGAGCTGCTTGGGTGAGGCGACATTGAAGGGCTGGCCGGCGTGCTGGTGGGCCTGCTGCTCCAGCGCCTGCATGTCCTGCCCGAAGCGGTGGCCCAGTTGTTTCAAAAAGGTGAAATCCAGCAGGATGCCATCGCGTTCCATCTGCCAGAGCTGGCGGGCCAGCGGCATTTCCACCTGATGCAGCAGCGATTCCAGCGCAGGCACTTCGGCCAGCCGGGCCTTGAAACAGTCGTACAGCCGGTGGGTGATGTCGGCATCCTCGGCGGCATAGTCTGAGGCGATCTCCACCGCCACCTGGTTAAAGGTGAGCTGCTTGACGCCCTTGCCGGCCACGTCTTCAAACGTGGTGGTGCGGTAATCCAGATAAAACTGCGCCAGATCGTCCATGTTGTGGCGGGTGGCGGTGGGGTTCAGCACATACGAGGCCAGCATGGTGTCAAAGTACCAGCCCTGCAGGGTAATGCCGTGGTTGGCCAGCACGTGGGCGTCGTACTTGAGGTGGTGACCGATTTTTTTGAGCTGCGGGTGCTCAAAAAACGGCTGCAGCCGGTCCAGACAGCGCTGCAGCGGCAGTTGTTCCGGGGCATCCAGATAATCATGCGCCAGCGGCAGGTAGCAGGCTTCGCCGGACTGAAAGGCAAACGACAGCCCGACCAATCGCGCCTGCCGCCAGTCCAGCGCGGTGGTTTCGGTGTCCAGCACCACCGGACGGCCCTGATCGAGAGCAGCCTGTAGCTGGCTCAGCAGGACCGCAAAGCGGTCTTCGCTCAGGATGGTGTGCCACAGGCCCTGTCCGGGGCGTTCGGGCCGCACCGGGCTGTGCGCTTCGGTCGCTGCCAGGGCCGTGACGGGCGGGCGTGGGCGGGTCTGGTCCTGATGGGCAAGGTTGTCCGGGTTGTTGGGGTGGTCGAGCGACTGCAGCAGGGTGCGGAATTCCAGTTCGGTGTACAGGCGGCGCAGTTCGGGCACGTTGGGCTGGCCCAGCCGCAGCTCGTGCCAGTCCAGCGTCAGCGGCAGGTCGCAGACGATGGTGGCCAGCTGGTGGTTGAGCGGGATGTCGCCCTGATGGTCGCGCAGCGACTGGCCCACGGCACCCTTGATCTCATCCAGATGGGCGAGGATGCCCGCCATCGTGTCGTATTGGTTGAGCAGCTTGGCGGCGGTTTTGGCACCAATGCGTGGAATGCCGGGGATGCCGTCTGAGCTGTCGCCCATCAGCGCCAGAAAATCGACGATCTGGTCGGGACGCACGCCGAATTTTTCCACCACGGCGGCATGGTCCATGGTTTTTTCCTTGAAGCTGTCTTCCAGCACGATCCAGTCATCGACCAGCTGGCACATGTCCTTGTCGCCGGTGGAAATCAGCACGTGGTGGCCTTCGCGGCAGGCACGCCGTGCCAGTGTGCCAATCAGGTCGTCGGCCTCGGCCCCCGGCAGCTTGAGCATGGGAATGCCCAGCGCCCGGATCAGCGCGTGCAGGTAGGGCACCTGTTCGGACAGCTCGCCCGGCATGCTGGGGCGGTGGGCCTTGTAAAACTCGGACAGCTCGTGGCGGAAGGTGGGTTCCGGGGTGTCAAACACCACCGCCATGTGGGTGGGCTGGGTGCGGCGGATCAGCTTTTGCAGGGCCATCGCTGCGCCGCGCACGGCATGGGTGTGCAGACCCTGCGAGGTCTGCAGCGGCGGCAGGGCATGATAGGCGCGAAACATGAAATACGAGCCATCCACCAGCACAAAGGGTGGGTCATCACGCAGCGGGGTGTTCATCGGTCGGTCCAGCCTGGGCAGTCTGCCGCTAGTGTAGCCGAAACGGCAGTGGTTCAAAAAAACGCGGCTCTGTCTCAGTCCGATCGTGCAGAACCCCTGGGGTTTTGCCAAAAAAATCCGGGCGCTGTTGCGGCTTAAGTTCGGATTAATCCGGTCGGGCTTAGATGGCAGCAGGTTTTTCTGCCAGGGCTGTGCACCATCATGTCATCGATCGCTTCCGGGTCCATCCTGCGCGGGCCGGACCGGCCTGAACTGCTGCGCCACGAGGTGCTGGCCGACCTGTTTGAGGACACCGCCCGGCGGCTGCCGATGCAAACGGCGCTGGTGTCGGGCGATCGCTCCCTGACCTATGCCGAGCTGGGGCAGGCTGCCGATGTGATGGCCCACCACCTGATGCAGGCCGGGGTGGGGCCGGGGCAACTGGTGGGGCTGTGGCTGCCACGGGGGATGGCGCTGTTGGTGGCGCAACTGGCGATTGCCAAGACCGGCGCGGGCTGGTTGCCGTTTGATGCCGAGGTGCCGGTGGAGCGGATCGGGGTGTGTCTGCAGGATGCCGGGGCGATGGGACTGGTGGCATCCCAGGCGGTGGCTGAGGCGTTACAGGCCGCGGGGGTGGTGCAGGGAATGCTGTGGACGGTGGAGGCGCTGCAGGTGCAGGTGGACGGGCCACTGCTACAGCGGCGTGGGGCGCAGCCGCATCATCCGGCCTATGTGATTTATACCTCGGGCAGCACCGGCAAGCCCAAGGGCATCCAGATCAATCAGGGCAGCATTTGTCATTTTTTGCGCAGTGAAAACGCCATCCTCGGCGTCAATGCCAGCGACCGGGTCTATCAGGGCTTTTCGGTGGCGTTTGACATGTCCTTTGAGGAAATCTGGATCAGCTATCTGGTCGGG
>JBPOIS010000100.1:0-3391 GCA_052034295.1 Pseudomonadota bacterium | reverse complement strand
GGACTGGGTGCAGGGGGAGCCCCTGCAGCTGCTGAACCAGACCCCTGCGGCCAACCGGGGCGAGCGGGCGTCGTATGTGCTGTTCACCGACTTGCTGGCGCAACTGGACCGCACGCTGGGCCGGCCGGACTTCATCGTCGAAGTGGCCCGGCCAGTCACACCACGCCATCTGGGGGTGCTGGGTTATCTGATTGTGGCCTGCGACACGCTGGGCGAAGCGCTGGAGCGGCTGGACCGCTATGGGCGGTTGTTCAACGATGGCCATCAGATGAGCATTGCGCTGGTGGGTGACCAGATCCAGCTGGTGTGGTCGCATCTGGGCACCACAGCCGGTGAATTCCGCTATGCCGAGCTGGGTTCCTGTGTGCTGGCACAGTTTGCCAGTGACCTGATCGGCCATGAGATGCACATGACCGAAGTGGGTTTTGTGCATGGGGCGTCGGCGTCCACGGCCTGTCTGGCCGGGTTTTTTGGCTGTCCGGTGCGGGTGGGCCAGCCCAACAATTACGTGCGCTTCCCGGCGGCTTATCTGCAGCTGGGCCTGCGCCAGCCGGACCAGTCGCTGCGCCAGATTCTGGAGCAGCAGGCGGAGCAGGCGCTGGCGCATTTGCCACAGACTGACCCGCTGATCGAAACCATCCGCCAGCAGGTGGTGCGCGCCTGTCATGAGGGGGCACCGACCCTGCAGCAGGTGGCGGCCCGGATGCACCTGACCCCGCGCACGCTGCAGCGGCGGCTGCGTGAGCTGGGCATGAGCTTTCAGGATGTGCTGGACCAGAGTCGGCTGCAGCTGTGTGAGGCCTACCTGCGCGATGCACGGATTGGGCTGGCCGATGTGGCACAACTGCTCGGCTACAGCGACCAGAGCGCACTGACACGGGCCTACCGGCGCTGGACTGGCCTGACCCCGCTGGAGCGCCGCCAGCAGCTAAAAAGCCTGTCCGCTGCCGTGCCGGAGCCGCTAAAATAACCCGGTCTAGGTTTTGGGATGTTTTCCGGTGCAGTCCAGCGACACGCCCTCAGGCCCCGTGCCCGTCAATCCCGTTCCTGCCGCCACGCCCCTGCTGGCGCAGGCCCTGATCACGCCCCCCGCCGGGGCGTGCTTTCACTGTGGCGATGCCCTGGCGCAATCGCCGCTCAAGGCCAGGATTCTGGGCGAGGACCGGCCCATGTGCTGTCTGGGCTGCCAACTGGCCGCACAGAGCATCGTCGAAGCCGGTCTGGACAGCTACTATCTGGACCGCACCGAGCTGAGCCGCACCGCACCACTGCCCGAGGGGCTGGCGCTCCTGGGGGCATTTGACCAGCCTGCGCTGCAGGAGGCCTTTGTGTTTGAGGAAGAGGGCCTGTCCTGCACCGAGCTGAGCATCGGCGGGGTGCGCTGTGCCGCCTGTGGCTGGCTGATTGAAAAAAAACTGCTGCAGTTGCCCGGTGTGGCGCAGGCCTCCGTGAATCTGGGCAGTCAGCGCCTGCATGTGCGCTGGCAGGATTCGCTGCAGCCGGTCAGTCAGTTGATCCAGCAGGTGGAGCGGCTGGGTTACAGCGCCCGGCCCTTCCGGCAGGACACCCACGGGGCGCTGCTGGCGCGGGAGTCGCGGCAGATGCTGATGCAATTGGGTGTGGCCGGTCTGGGGGCGATGCAGGCCATGATGTATGCGGTGGCGGTGTACCTCGGCGATTACACCGGCATGGACCAGCAGGCGCGGGATTTTTTTCACTGGGTCGGGCTGGTGGTGAGCCTGCCGGTGTTTTTGTATGCCGGGCAGCCGTTTTACCGGTCGGCGTGGAGTGCCCTGAAAGCGCGCAGCCTGAACATGGATGTGCCGGTGAGCATCGCGCTGGTGATCACGTTTGTGGCCAGCAGCTATGCCACGGTGACGCGCACCGGGGAGGCGTACTTTGACTCGGTCAGCATGTTCATTTTTTTTCTGCTGGCCGGGCGTTTTGTCGAGTTGAAAGCCCGCCAGCGGGCCAGCCAGACCGCACATGACCTGATGACCATCGAGCCCATGCTGGTGGCGCGGCTGGATGCGCAGGGCCACAGCATGCCGGTGGCCGCACATCAACTGGAGACCGGCGACCGCATCCGGGTGGAATCAGGGGCCCTGATCCCCTGCGATGCGCAGGTGCTGGAAGGGGCGGGCCCGGTGTCCGAAGCCCTGCTCACCGGGGAATCCCGTCCGGTGCAAAAACGTGCCGGTGACACCGTGCTGGGCGGCAGCCAGAACTACGACCAGCCGCTGCTGCTGCAGGTGCTGCGCCCGGTGCAGGGCAGCCAGCAGGCGGTGCTGGACCGGCTGATGAGCCGGGCACTGGCCGAGCGTTCTCCCGTGGTGCAGCAGGCCGACCGGATGGCGCGCTGGTTTGTGGCGCGGGTGCTGGTGCTGGCGGTGCTGGTGTTTGCCGTGTGGTGGTGGATCGACCCGTCACGGGCGCTGTGGGCCACCCTGGCCGTGCTGGTGGCCACTTGCCCGTGTGCGCTGTCTCTGGCCACACCGATCAGCCTGACCACCGGCACACGGCGGCTGGCTGAGCTGGGGGTGGTGGTGACCCGTGGACATGTGATCGAGACCTGGCCACAGGTCAGCCATGTGCTGCTGGACAAGACCGGCACCCTGACCACTGGAGAGCCGGTGCTGACCGACCAGAAATCCCTGCTGGACGACGGCACCGACTGGCTGGCCGTGGCGGCCGCGCTGGAGCAGGGCAGCAGCCACCCGCTGGCGCGGGCGTTCCGGCAGGCGGCCGGCAAGCGGCTACTGCCGGAGGTGGCGGGCCTGCAGCATGTGGCCGGGGCCGGGGTGACCGGGCAGATTGGTGCGCTGGCCTACCGGCTGGGCCATGCGGGTTTTGGCGGTGGGGTGCAGGGCGACACACTGGGCACGGTGCTGTTCCGCCAGCAGGGCAGCGGCTGGCAGGCGGTGGCCGAGTTTGGATTTGCCGATCAGCTGCGTCCGGAAGCCGCCGACACGGTCCATGCCCTGCAGGCACTGGGTGTGCAGGTGTGGATGCTGTCGGGTGACCCCAGTGACGCCCCGCAGCAGATTGGACAGGTGCTCGGGCTGGACCGGGTACAGGGGGGGCTGTTGCCGGAGGACAAGGTGGCGGTGGTCAAATCCCTGCAGCAACAGGGCCACACGGTGATGATGGTGGGCGATGGGGTGAACGATGCCCCGGTGCTGGCCACGGCCAACATCTCGGTGTCCATGGCCTCGGGCACCGATCTGGCCAAAATCTCCGCCGACGTGATCCTGATGGGCGACCGGCTGTCTGGGCTGGTCACCGGGGCGCGGGTGGCCGGCAAGAGCCAGCAGATCATCCGGCAAAACCTGCGCTGGGCGCTGTTTTATAATCTGGCGGCGCTGGTCCCGGCGGCGCTGGGCTATGTGCC
>JBPOIS010000066.1:0-3160 GCA_052034295.1 Pseudomonadota bacterium | reverse complement strand
GCCGGTTACAAGCTGGCCAAGCCCGCCATCTCTGGCTACACCACCGTCAAGGTCAATGGCACGGTGGTCCCCCCAAATGCCACCAACGGCTGGCAGTATGTGCCGTCGACCCAGAGCATCGTGTTCTCCGGCACCGCCATCCCCACCGCGGGCAGCAAGATCTCGGTCACCTACTACAGCGCCAGCTGATCGGATCCGGCCCTGGGGCATCTGCGGGTGTCCCTCGCCAGACTGCGCAGCCTCCGGGCTGCGCTTTTTTTGTCCGCCGTGTTACAGGATCGGTCTTTTCCATCCAGCGGGCGGGGATTTTTTGCTACAACTGCGGGATCGGCTTTTTTTGGAGCAGCCCCATGCCGGCAGCACAATCCATTCTGGTGGTCGGTGCCGGTGCGGTCGGTCAGGTGTATGGCCTGCACCTGCACCGTGCCGGCCATCAGGTGACTTTTCTGGTCAAACCACAACATGCCCCTGACCTCGCGCAGGGCCTGCACCTGCACCGCTATACCCTGGCCTCGCGGCTACGGTCGGTGCACTGGCGCGATTATCAGGTCATGACCGGGGTGGATGAAGTGCGTACCCGCCACTGGGATCAGGTCTGGCTGGCCATGTCCTCGACGGCGCTGCGGACTCCCGCGGTTCAGCAATTGTTGCAGTCGGTGGGAACCGCCACGGTGGTGGGGCTGCAGCCGGATGCCCCTGATGCCGACTGGCTGCGGGCGCAGTTGCCGGACCCGTACCAGCAGGTCCAGGGGCTGATCACCTTCATCAGCCATCAATCACCCCTGCCCGGTCATCCGGGGCAGCCCTCGGGGCTGTGCTATTTTTGTCCGCCGCTGGCGGTGGGGCTGTATGAGGGACGCGACCCGGCACGGGTCAGGGCAGTTCTGGCCGGTTTGCGTGCCGGAGGGTTGTCCGCCCGGGCGGTGGACAGCATTGATGTGGCTGGACATGGGGCCGATGGGGTGTTGCTGCCGTGGGTGGCGTCCCTGGAGCTGCACGGCTGGCGGCTGGCCGGACTGGCCCGCAGTGAGGCGTTTGCGCTGGGGCGGGCTGCGTCGCGACAGGCACTGCAGGCCCTGCACGCGGCCCGGCACACCCGCATCCAGCCACACCGCTGGCTGAACCAGCCCTGGCTGGCGCGGCTGCTCATGGCCACAGCACCGGCCGTGATGCCCCTGCCGCTGGAGGACTATTTGCGCTTTCACTTCAGCAAGGTGGGGGCGCAGACCCGGCAGATGCTGGACAGCTACATCCAGATGGGGGTGCAGACCGGCCAGCCGGTGGACCAGCTGCAGCAGTTGCTGCAGCGGCTACAGGCGCTGGACCAGCCCCCCGGCTAGCTCAGGGTTTGCAGCCTGCGGTCTGGCTGCAGATCCGCTCCATGATCTTCAGCAGCTGGGCGTTATAAATGCCCTCCGCCACCAGATCGCGGCGCATCTCCCCCATCAGTTTGCGGTACCCGGCCTGATCGGCCTCGGACAGGTTGACCCAGTACTGGGGTTTGATGCCCTGCTCCAGCCGGTCCACATTGCGCAGGATCCGCGGCATGTGGGTGGTGAACCAATTGCGGCTGTAGGCCCCAAACCCAGCCGGGAAACGGTCCTGGTGGATCACCACATCCAGGGTCACATAACTGACGGGAAACCGGATGATTCCCCCCGTGCTGCCCATGCCCTGATAGAGCTCCAGCGGCTGAATGGCCATCGCTGGGGAGGCCACCACGTCCACATCGCCGGAATTGAAGGCATGGGCAAAGTCCGCCAGCCCCACTGGCACTGGCTGGGCACCGATCTTGTGGATCATGTATTGCTGGGCCTGATCGATGTCGATCGCGGCGAAGCGCTTGTTGTGGACTTTTTCCAGGGTGTTCAGGCTGCGGTCACGCACCAGCAGATAGGCCGAGCCCTGCGGAATGATGCCCACCACTTCGTGGCCCTTAACGGTCATGAAATTGCTGAAGCGGGGACTCAGCAGCATTTTGACTGCAGTACTGGCCACCGCAGGGGTGGTGCTGGCACCAATCGCATTCAGCGATCCCGTGACTGGATTGAGCTGGCGGGTGGTAAAACTGGTCGCCACCAGCGCATCGCAGCTGCCGTCCAGATAGGCCTTGATCGCTTCGTCTTCCTTGGGGAAGGCTTTCAGATCAAACTGCACCTGCTTCTGCACGCCCACCGCATAGTCACGCATCAGGGCAAAACCATCGCCAGCGGTCCCGAGCAAATCCCAGACACACAGGCTTTGCGCCTGTGCGCTGCCCGATGCCCCCAACAGCATTCCCGCGCCCAGCGCGGCACTCAGGCAACCCCGGCGGGTCAGCGAACGGTTTTTTGTCATGATCTGGCTTCCTTGTGTTTTTTGGTGCACCACCGCCCCGGCCTCGCCTCACGCGAATGCACCAGCGGCTTTGATCTGATCTTATGCCAGTTTTGCAGGCCTGCCTAGCAGCGATGGTCACACAAACGACCAGGCGGTGCGCTATGCTGATCACGGTCACATGACCGTTCTGGAGGAACCAATGACCGCTGAAGCAGTGCTGCGCCAGCCGCCCTTGATCACCGTGTACTGCGGTTCGCGTGCTGGCCATGATCCGGCTTTTGCATACGCGGCTGAAGCACTTGGGCAGGCCATGGGCCAGGCCGGACTGGGTCTGGTGTACGGCGGGGCGCATGTGGGGCTGATGGGGCGAGTGGCCGAAGGCGTACTGGCGTGTGGACAGCACGTGCTGGGGATCATGCCGGAGTTCATGCTGGCCCATGAGGTGGCACGACAGGACCTGACCGAACTGCGGGTGGTGGCCAGCCTGCATGAGCGCAAAGGACTGATGGCCGAGCTGGGGTCTGCATTCGTGGCCCTGCCCGGTGGGTTTGGTACGCTGGAGGAGCTGACCGAGGTGGCCTGCTGGGCACAGCTGCACCACCACGACAAACCCATGCTGCTGCTCAACCTGAAGGGTTACTACGATCCCCTGCTGGCCCAGCTCGACCGGGCGGTGCAGGAAGGCTTCATGTCGGCCGGGGATGCCGCACGGCTGCAGGTGTTTGCCGGGGTGGAACCCTTGATGGCAGCACTGCTGGCCCAGTTGCGCTGGGCACCCGCTGCCCCGGTGTTTACCACATCCGGATCAGGCTGCGGTCCCGCTTGATCAGCACATGATGGA
>JBPOIS010000059.1:0-9730 GCA_052034295.1 Pseudomonadota bacterium | reverse complement strand
AAGGGGCAAAGGTGGTCAAAAGCGGGTTGCGCAGGCTGAGCGGTGTCGAAGCCCGGACAAGGAAAGGGTCTGTGCTCAGGGGATGAAGCTGAACGACGATTTCTGATGATACGATGTGCGAAATCAGCTGGAATTTGGCGCCATACCAAAGATCATTCGCGATTCAAACCAGCCCTACTTTCACTCACCTAACCCAGGAATAAAAAATGCTTGTTTTCATTTCTGCCTTGATCACACTGTTTACGGCGGTTCACCTGCTCTGGCTGGGCGGGTATCTGCCTGCCGGGCTGCTGCCCACCCATCCAGCCCAGTTGGCGGCACAGGGCCTGATCCAGCATCATCCCTGGATTTATGTGGGGTTTCTGGGTTATGGCTTTTTGGGAATGGCTGTGTTGTGGCGACATATTGCCCGCAGAACGCTGCCGCACGGGATCATCAGGTCGCTGATTATTTTGCCGACGCTGTTTTTTTCACTTTATGTGTTTTTTTATGGCACTGAATTCAGTGCGATTTATTGGACGCTGGTCTCGATCGTCTTGGCCCAAACGACCTTGAACAGCTTCATGAATGTCCGTCACCGCAGCGCCCAGCCGCCCCCGCCCGAAGCATCGGACCGACAGGTCTAAACGCTGCCCACGCCCTGCCCGGCGCAGCCATGTTTTGAGCAGGACAGGGCACGGGCACCCCCGGTTTACTTCACACGCCAACCCTCAGGCCGCCAGGTCAGCCCAAGGGTGCTCAGCCACTGTGCTTCAGCACGGCTGTGGTCACGCAGCACCGAGCCGTGCAGGGTCCAGCCGGGGCGCACTTGCCAGCTGAGCTTCGCGCCCAGTCGCTGCGGGCTGTGGGTGTTGTCCAGCAGGCCAGCATCCTGTGCGATCAGCTGCACATTGGCCCCGTGCAGTTCATGGTCAATCGCCAGCCGCTCATGGCGCAGCGCCAGTTGCCAGTCGGGCCGCAGCCGATAGCCCAGCTCGACCAGACTGCCCCAGACCTGCCCCCGGTAGTCGGCCCGGCCATTGCGCGACAGCACCTGGCCCTCCTCCTGACGCAGCATCAGGTGGGCATTCACGCGCCAGTGCGGTTGCACAGTCTGGTCCTGCCACTGGCTGGCCAGCCAGAGCACACCGCCCTGCCCGTCCACACAGGCCAGCGCCCGACCGCATTGGTCGGTGGCGGTGCTGTGGGTGTGTGCACCGGCCGCCAGACTGGGCCGCAACAGCTGCGGTACGCCCAGCAGCGCCGCCGAGACCTGCCAGCGGGGTTGCAGTTGTACGGTGCTGCCCAGGCTCCAGACGGTGTCCTGTGCCCCCGGATAGGTGCGGGCTCGGAAGGCTCCCAGCCGCCAGTGCACCGGGTCACTGGTCTGCCCCTGACCGACCTGCACCCCGTCGCCATGCCAGTGATCATCGCCCAGCAGGCCCTGCATCAGCAGGTTGGCAGTGGGCCAGGGTTCAGGCTGCAGCACGGGCAGCGGGTCCATCCGGCCGATCCGGAGCTGGCCCTGTGGTGCCCGCAGGCCCAGCCAGCCTTCATCGGGCAGGAATTTTTTTTCCTGATCGCTGTAGGTCACCGACAGGGTGGTCTGCACCTGCGCCGTGGGGGTGAGGTTTTTTTGCCCGCTCAGGGCCAGTCCGGAACCGCCCCACAGCCATTGGGGCTGGCGCAGTGGCGCGATCCCGGCCAGTGGCAGGGTGGCACTGGTCGGGGCCTCAGCCTGCAGGTGGCGCAGGTCCAGACGGGCCGACACACTGAGCCGGTCCTGCGGACTGGGCAGGGTCAGTGCCTCGTCTTCATGGGCGTGTGCTGCCAGCGGGCACAAAAGGATTGGCAAAACGGGGATCCACCAGCACTGTTTCATCGGTCAGGGTCTGCAAAAAAGCCACTATATCCTGCTGCTCCGCCTCGCTCAGGTTGATGCGGACAATCAGGTCATCTTTGTAGGGGTTGCTGCGGCCATCGCCCGCATGGGGCTGTCCAGCGGGAATCACCCGGCCTCCGGCCGCGTAGTTGGCCACCACCGCCGCCAGGGTCGCCACGCTGCCATCGTGATTGTAGGGGGCGGTCACGGCGACGTTGCGCAGGCTGGGGGCACGGAACCGGCCCATGTCCTGTGTCCGTCCGCTCAGCTCAAACACGCCCCGGTTGCCTTCAGGGTAACTGCCCTGCCCGTCCACGTTGTACAGCCCGGTGTTGTGAAACGGCGTGTCCACACTGGGGCTGTTGGCGTGCAGGGTCTGGTCGTTGAAATTAAAGCTGCCGTGGCAGTGGAAGCACTCGGCTTTTTCCCCAAAAAACAGGTTCATGCCGCGCGTCTCGGCGGCGCTCAGCGTGGCCCGGCCCTGCAGGTAGCGGTCATAACGGCTGTCGGCACTGACGATGGACCGCTCAAAGCTGGCAATCGCGGCAATGACCTCCGGCCAGCCCCAGTCGGTTTTTGCAAAGGCCGCGGCAAACAGGCCGGGATACTGGGCATCCTGATGCAGGCGCTGCAGGATCAGCGGCTTGCTGGCATCGGTGACACCCATTTCCACCGGATGCTCGCCAAACAGCGGCACCTCCATCTGCTGCTCCAGCCGCACCAGCGACGGATTGGCCCAGGTCAGCGTCGGCGAATACACCACATTGACCAGACTCTGGCTGTTGCGCGGGTGGCGCTCGCCGGTCGAGCCAATGGCCACGGGCAGCCCATCGGTGAAGGCCTTGTCCTGCTGGTGGCAACTGCCACAGGACTGGGTGCCGTTGCCGGACAGGCGCACGTCATAAAACAGCCGCCGCCCCAGCTCGACCCTGGCCGCACTGGTGGGGTTTTGTGCATCATCACGCGGCAGCGGAAAAAACGCGGGCAACACCCAGCGCCAGCCCTGCGCATTGGCGGCTGGCGTGGTGTCGGTGAGGGTGGTCTGACTGCCGCCACACCCGGACAGGTTCAGGGCCAGCAGCCCTGCCCCGCCGAGTGCACAGGCGACAGCGAGCCTGTGCAGGGTCCGGGCCATGTCAGCGGGTCACCACCCGGAACAGGGTCTGGCCATGGCCACTGTCCAGCGGCAAGCCGGTGGCCGGGTCGATTTTCAGGGCCATAAAAACACCGGCACACTCCGGGTCGGTTTTGCCACTCATGCAACCCCAGGCGCCGCCCAGATCGGTCTGCAGGTCATTGTTGGCCAGCAGACCCTGCACGTCCACGGCAATCTTCTGGCTGGCCGCGTCAAAACTGTGACTGTGAAAAGCCATGCGGTTCGGGTTGCTACAGCTGGCTGTGGCCCCTGTGGCCGGATTGCCCGTGCATCCCGTTGAACCCAAATGCACATAGTAGCTGTTGCCCGTCGTGGCCGTGGCGGTCGCCGTGGCCGGACGCTGAACCGGCTGGTCGGGCTTAAATTCAATTTTCAGGAACTTGCGGCCACTCTGCCAGCTCCAAGCCATGGCGCTGTTGTTCAGCGGGGCCGGGGCCGTGGCGGTGTCGCTGTGGTTGAGGGACTCTGGCACCCCGACGGTGTAGGCCACGCCGGTGTACGTGCCCGCAGGCACAGTGCCGGTGACCACCGCATTGAGGTCAGCACTGTTGCTGCCGGTGGCACAGGCCCCGGTGTTGTTTTCCAGATCCACTAGGGCCACCCCCTGCCCATTGGACTGGTACTGCCAGGCGGTCTGGTCCAGCGTGACAGGAACCTCGACGTCATCCGCACGGATCAGCCGAAGTTCACTGATGTAAAAACGCAGGTCCTGCAATTGGGCTGGGCTGCTCTGCGTGCCCACATTCAAGGGCTGATTGCAGCCAATTGGCGTATTGCCTGCATAGGCGGCAAACTCAATGCGCACCGGCTGCGCCTGTGCCGGGGTGCCTGTGGCCGGGCTGCTGCCCGAACCACCACAACCCGTCAGCACCAGGCCCATCGAAACGGCCAGTCCAGAAACGCGATAAATTTTCTTCAACATCATGTTTTTCCTCAATCCATCCAAAACGGCCAGCCTGTGCTCCAGTCCTCAGATCCGAAGTACACATGCAGGCAGATTGTCCCCACGGCGCGCCATCCGGCGGCCGGGGCGGGTTCAGTCGTGCAGGCGTCAGGATGCCGGGGCAGTGTCCAAAGCGTTCAGGACCCACCACCGGGGATCAGGCCGCCCGGCACAGAACGGGCCTTAGGCCCAGTGAGGAAAAACACGGCGGTGCCGTGGACAGGGGATGGGAAAAACGCCAGCGGCGCAGCCAGAGCTGGCGCAGCCAGACCCGCACCTGCAGGCTGTACCGGCGCAACAGTCCGCCCAGCCCCAGCGCCACACCGCCCAGCGCCAGATGACCGAGCACCAGACAAAAACCACAATCGTGGCCCGCATGGCCCTGGTCATGGTCACTGGCGTGTGGTTTTTTGGGGTGGGCGTGCAGGCCATGGTCCAGCGCGCGGGCGGACTGCGCGGACATGGTCTGGGCCACAGGGACTGGATGGTGTTGGGCGTCATGCCCCTGCAGCGGGTGAGCCGCAGACGGCTCTGGCGCAGAAAAGGCAGAGTGCTCGTGCATGGCCCCCGGCAGCGGCGTACCAACCGGGCCTAGGGCCTGCTGGAGCTGCACGCACTGCGCCAGTCCGGCCTGCTGCGCGTGGGGCAGCAGCGGCAGCACAAACACCCACAGCTGCGCCAGCCAACCCGCAAGGGCCAGCCAGAACACACGCGAGCGGGGGGGCGACCACACAGACAAATCGGCGCACCGGTGGGCTGATGCGCGCATTGTAGCGCCTCAGCCGCAAAACTCAACAAACCCCTATTTTTTTTAGTGAGATCACCCCCTACAGCCACGGAGGTGATCTGGCTTACACTGCGGGCCTGTTGACTGAAAAAAATGCCCGAACGCCATGGAAAACCGCAGCCGCTGGTGGGGACCGTATGCCTTTGAGCTGGGCCAGCGCCGCGCCTGGCAGCTCGGCAGCCTGCGCCTGCGCATCACCCGCCATGCCGGAGAGTGGCTGCTGTGCTACCACCGGCCTGCGGTCCAGCCTGAAGACGAACAGGACTGGCAGGTACTGCCCGATGATGCAGATCTGGGCCTGCCGCTGCACCAGGCGCGCTATCTGTTTGCGCAGACCGGCGGGTCGCTGGCGCTGATGCCGCGTCTGGCCGACCGTTCCGTGGTGGTGCGGCCGATGCGGCCGATTTTTATCCCCGCAGGCCAGCAGGGTTCACTGTTCGTCAGTACGCCGCTGTGGGTCGCAGGCTACCCCCCGCAGCAGCGCGAGGCGCTGTTTGACCTGCCGGTGATCCGTCCCAACGACACCTGGTTCGGTGCCGACACCCAGCGCGGCCAGATCGCCTATGCCACGCCGGTGTTTGCACGCACCGAGCTGGTCCACCTGACCCCCCGGGCCTTCCGGGCGGTCACGCCAGTGCACTTTCGCAATGCCAGCGGCATCCAGCACCAGCTCGACCGGCTGAACCTGCCGGTGCCGAACCTGCCGCTGTATTACAGCCCCAGTCAGGGCCGCTTCTGGACGTCGCAGATCGAGGTGATCTGGGAATCCACGGGCCGGGGGGCGCGCATCCGCATCGAACAGGCCCTGCCGCTGCAGGCTGGGCCGGTGGAGTTTGTCCACGCGCCGCGCAGCAACGACAAGACGCTGCTGCATGTGCTGGATGGTTTTTTTGATTGATCACCACACAGAGGTGCAGACCGCGTGTTTTTTGAGGAATTCTGGCAGCGGCTGCAGGGACTTTGGCACAACCCGCGCAGTGAGGACCTGCTGATTGGCAGCCTGCTGATCCTGAGCGGCTATGTGCTGGCCAGTGGACTGCGGGCGGCGCTGATGCGCACCCTGGGGCACCGGCTCAGTGCCCACCAGCGGCTGATTTTTGGCCGGGCGCTGTTTTATCTGGTGTTTGGGCTGTTTGTGATCACCGGCCTGCGCGAGATGGGCTTCAAGCTCAGTGTGTTCCTCGGCGCAGCCGGGGTGCTGACGGTGGCGATTGGCTTTGCGTCGCAGACCTCGGCGTCAAACCTGATCAGCGGGCTGTTTTTGATTGGCGAAGGGGCCTTCGCGGTCGGCGATCTGATCTCAGTGACCACGGTGCGCGGTCAGGTGATCGAGGGTAAGGTGCTGTCGATCGACCTGATGAGCGTGAAGCTGCTGACCCTGGACAATGTGTACATCCGTCTGCCCAATGAGCTGCTGATCCGCACGCCGCTGCTGAACATGACCCGCTTCCCGATCCGGCGGCTGTCGATCCTGCTGTCGATCCGCTACGAGGAAAACCTTGGCAAGGTGCGTCAGGTGCTGTTGCAGCTGGCCCGTGACTACCCGCTGATCCTCGATGAACCCAAGAGCATCGTCACCGTGCAGGGCTTTGGTGAAGCCAGCATCGAGCTGCTGTATGCAGTGTGGGTGCAGTGCGACAATTACCTGAAAGTGCGTGATGTGATCCAGGAATCCATCCGCGATGCCTTTGTGCAGCATGGCGTGCAGTTGCCGCTGCGGCAGCTGCAGCTGCAGGTGCGGCAGGCGGATGAGGCCGCGGGCAGCCCGGGGGCCTGAGCACGGGATTTTAAAAAAACGCCATCCCGATGATTTTTTTAGTAAAAGCGCAGCGTCAGTCGGCCCCGGCCGGCGCACGCAGTTTTTTGCCCAGTTGCCCCACCTCTGCTTAAGTGATCAATACCTCTGCTTAAGTGATCAATAAATAAACAGTCGTTTTTTAACACGACACAACCTGTCGTATTTATGCGCCATAGTGAGATCATAAGGCCCATATTTTGTGGAAGGACTACCATGCAAAAATCCATCCTGGACACCACCGAAGCGAATTTTTTTAAAAAGATTGAAGAATCCGGCATTGCGGTACCGGAGGCCGTGAAGCAATCCATCCAGCGCAAGTTTGCTGAGATCCATGGCTATGTTCCCAAGGTTGGGGTGTTTGGCAAAACGGGCGTGGGCAAATCCAGCCTTTGCAATGCCTTGTTTGGCGAAGACGTGTGCTCCATCAGCGATGTGCAGGCCTGTACCCGTGATCCGCAGGAAGTGATGCTGAAGCTGGGCAATTCCGGGGGCATCAAACTGCTGGATGTGCCGGGTGTCGGAGAAGATCGCAAAAGAGATGATGAGTACGACGCCCTGTACAAAAAACTGCTCCCCGAGCTGGACCTGATTTTTTGGGTGTTCAAGGGTGATGACCGGGCCAATGCTTCCGACGAGGATTTTTACAAGCGTCTGATTCGCCCCTACATTGATGCGGGCAAGCCCTTTTTGGCTGTGGTCAATCAAATCGACAAAATCGAACCGTTCCGCGAATGGAACGAAGAAGAAAACCTGCCCGGCCCCAAGCAACAAAAAAACATCAAGGACAAACGCGCGCACATGGCCAATTTTCTCCGCTTGCCGATTGCGCAGGTGGTACCCGTATCGGCCAACGAACGCTACGGCCTGACCGAATTGGTGGATGCCATCGTCCATGCCTTGCCCAATGACAAAAAAGCCATCGTCCTGCACAACATCCAGACCGCTGAAGAAATCCGCAAACAGGCCGCCGCTGAAGCAGAAGAAAAAGCCCGGCAGGAAGCCGAAAAAGCCAGAAAAGCCGCTGAAGAAGCGCACCAGCGCGCCATGCAGGCCGCCAGAGAAAAACAACAACAGCTTGAAGAAGAAGCCCGGCTGGCCCGTCTCCGCCAACAATGGGCCGAGGATAAGGCCGAACGTGCGCGTCTTGAACGGCAGCGGGAGGTGGACCGACTCAGCATCATTTCAGAGAGCACGAGAAGAGAGGCCTCCAAAGGTCTTATCGACACGGTTCTTGATGCCGCAGAAAACATTCCAGTGGTGGGCCGCGCGGTCAGATTCTTCCGGAGCTTGTTCTAAGCATGGAAATCATCAAATACTTCCACCACAAAGGCCGGATTGCCAGACTGATCAAAAAACATCCAGCGTTTGACGCTATCAAGCAGGTCACGCTGCGCAATCCTGCCCCCTACCGCTGGAAAAACACCAAAAACCAGCGTGATGAGCTGCAAATCCAGGTGTCCTTCTTTGGCAAGTCCGGGTATGGCAAATCCTCCACAGTCAATGCCTTTTTTGGCAAAGACATCCTGACCACCAGTGATGTGGCGGCCTGTACCCAGCAATGCGATTGTCTGGACTTTGAGATCACGAAAGATTTTTTTCTGTCCTTTGCCGATTTTCCCGGCATCGGCGAAAGTGAATATCAGGACCAGAAATACCTGAAGATGTACCGAGATTTTCTCAAAACATCCTGTGCCGTGGTGTATGTACTGCGGGCTGACCTACGCGATTATGCGATTGATGAGCAGGCTTTTGCCAAGATTTTTCCCACCAAAAAGGACCGGCAAAAGGTGATGTTGGCCATCAATTGCTGCGACAAAATCGAGCCGGTCAGCCGCAAGGCAGGCGCCGAACCCACGCCCGCCCAGATGGACAACATTGCCAAAAAAATCGACAGCCTGCGGAAAATCTTTGGCCAGGACACCCTGATCATCCCCTACAGCGCCCAGACTGGCTGGAATCTGGACGCGCTGGCCAAAGGCATCGTCAGCACGCTCAGAAAAAATCAGGACCTTCATTTTCCCCTGACCAAAGATGAACTGAAATTGACCGCTCTGAGAATGGCCCGTCAGCGTCTGACAGACATCCTGGCTGATGAGGTTGAATCGAAAAAGGTCCGGGAAGCGAAAGCCGAACTGATCGGCAAGGCCACCGCAGCCCTGGGTGCCATCGGCAAGTTCGAGGAGTCGACTCCGACGGAGGACAACGGGGATGTTGCCCCAGGCGAAGAGGTCGTGCACACTTTAAAACAGTGGTGCACAGTAAAACACGCCTATAAGGGCGTATTTTGTTTTAGTGTGCCCCCTCTTGATGTCGTAGCCGCCGAAGCGATCATCGAGGAGACCGGAGAGGCCAGGTATATTCGCCTCGAGAACGGTGCAATCGGATTCCAAAAAAAGTAGGTCCGGGACAATAAATAAATCCCAGACCATAGAGCACAGAGGGACCTTCGGGTCCCTCTGTGAATTCTTTTTTTTATTTCTGGTTTTTATTTTTATGACCTTTAAACCTTTTAAAAAAGGAAGAACGTGCCATGCCTCAGTGCGCCATTGAGATACCCGAAGTTTACCGCTGCGTCACCAGACCCATCTGTGCTGAGATCGCCAGAAAGCTCATGCTAAAATGGGGGATGGACATCCAGGACGTACGCCTTAAGCATCCATCCAGCAGTAGGGCGTGCCAACGTGCTAAAAAGTTACAGGGGCTTTTGACTATTGGGCCTCAGGCGCACGCAGTTTTTTGCCCAGTTGCAGGGCCAGCCCCAGCAAAATCACCACACTGGCCACCAGCACGCCCCAGAAGGCACGCTGCCATGGGCTGCGCTGCTGGTCAAATTCCGCCAGCCGGGCCAGCGCCGCAGGCTGACCGAGCTGGTCCAGTGGCGTGCCCGTGGCAGTACCGGGCCAGCCCGCTTCATGTGCTTCGGCGATCTGCAACTGATACGGGGCCTGCCCCTGCGCCAAAAACCACAGCTGTTGCTGCGCCACCCCAAAAAACACCTGCGGCGGCTGGGTGATGCCGCTGCTGCGCAGCCGCCAGAACTGGGCAGTGCGTGGCGGCAGCAGGGTCAGGGTGTCGTGGCTGAGCTGGGGCCAGCGCTCCACCGTGCCTTCCAGGACATTTTGCCAGCCCTGTGGGTCCTGCAGCCCGGCCTGCTGGCGCTGATCCAGCCCCACTGGCCAGACCTG
>JBPOIS010000050.1:0-4439 GCA_052034295.1 Pseudomonadota bacterium | reverse complement strand
AGCCAAACATGCCGTGCACCAGCACCTGCGGGTAGCGGGTCTTGGTGTAGGTGGACAGGGTCCAGGTGCTGCCCTGTGCGGCACAGCCCGAAGACACATTGCAATTGTAGTAGGTGGCTGCCTGTGCGGACGCTCCCAGGCCCAGCAGCAGTGCAGCGGACATCAGTCCTTTCATCATGATCCAACTCTCCCGAGTCATCCAAATCCTTGTGCCCTTATTTGCTGATATTTTCGTCATTTTGTCAATGTAAGCACCCCTGTTGGGCCGGTCCTGGCTGGGGTGGCCAACTTGCCGGAATTCGCAGCGCAATTTCTGCACAAAAACCAAAAATGAGAACCGCTGGTTTGTTTTTGCAGGGCAAATTTTTTTAAGGACGGAAAAAAATGGCGCAAAAAACCAGTGAAAGAGTGTTTTTTGAGCAAAAAAATGTGGCGTGTTTATCGCTTCTCAGCCGGATTTTGTGCAAAAAGCCCAATTTGTACGGGTTGTGTAATTGTGTTTTTTTACAATATCCCGTCGGGCGAGCCCCCGCAGGGTGCCCTGCGCCACACGCAGGCAGCAGAGCGGGCGTGGCTGCGGTAGCATAGCACCCCTGAACGGGCATTGAGGGCAGGACGGGTGCAGGATTTTCTGGCGCAAATTGAGGTGTATCGGGACGACCACCTGCTGGTGGTGCACAAGCCCGCCGGACTGCTGTCGGTGCCCGGCAAGTCTGCCGAACTGGCCGACTGTCTGCGCACCCGGCTGGAGCAGGCGCTGCCGGGGGCGCGGCTGGTGCATCGGCTGGACCGCGACACCTCCGGGCTGATGGTGTTTGCCCGTGACCTGCACAGCCAGCGCCACCTGTCGAAGCAGTTTGAACTGCGGCAGGTGGACAAGACCTATCAGGCCCTGGCGCTGGGGGTGCTGCACGGCGAGGGCCAGATTGACGTGCCGGTGCGCTATGACCCCCTGCACCCGCCGCTGCATGTGGCTGATCCTGACCATCCCAAGCCGGCCCTGACCCACTGGCAGGCACTGGACCAGCACCTGCTGGCAGGGCAAACGGTGACCCGGGTGCTGCTGTCGCCGCACACGGGACGCAGCCATCAATTGCGGGTGCACCTGCAGTGGCTCGGTCATGCGCTGGTGGGCGACACCCTGTATGCCCCGCCGGAGGGCCAGTGCCTGCTGCCCCGGCTGGCCCTGCACGCCGCCCGGCTGGCGCTGCAGCATCCGCACAGCGGCCAATGGCTGGCGTGGTCGTGTGATGCGCCATTCTGGAATGCCGGTACGGTTGCGGAGGCACCATAGCTTTCAAATGGGCGGATCGCGTAAAATAACGCGCTTTTTGCCAGCCACAGGGTTGTATCCTGCCTGTGCGCCCTGATTGTGGTGGGCAAGACTGGTCGTGTTGCGGTTTTAGGAAGGAAAACACCCCCATGCATGAATTTGCCATTGGCCAACGCTGGCTGTCTGATACCGAGTCCGAGCTCGGCCTGGGTGTGGTGGTGGGGGTCGAGGACCGCACGGTCAGCATCCTGTTTCCCAAGAGCGATGAAACCCGCGTCTATGCCCGCCACAATGCGCCCCTGTCGCGCATCCTGTTCAATGTTGGTGACACCCTGACCGATCAGGAAGGGGCGCAGTGGCTGGTGCAGCAGTGTGAACTGGTGGCCGGGGTGATGCGCTATCACGCCGTGCAGCATCCGGTGCAGGAAGATTCCCCGCGCAAGGTGCTGTCGGAAACCCGGCTGGGCGCGCACCTGCAGCTGGCCCGCCCGCTGGAGCGCCTGCTGGCGGCCCGGCTGGCCAGCAAGGAATGGTACGACCTGCGCATCCAGGCCCTGCTGATGCAGTCACGCATGGCGATCAGTCCGCTGCGGGGACTGCTCGGGCCACGGGTCGGGCTGATTGCCCACCAGCTCTACATCGCCCACGAAGTCGGGCGGCGGCTGGCCCCACGGGTGCTGCTGGCCGATGAAGTCGGACTGGGCAAGACCATCGAAGCCGGCCTGATCATCCACCAGCAACTGACCACCGGCCGCGCCGAGCGGGTGCTGGTGCTGGTGCCGGATTCGCTGCAGTACCAGTGGATGATTGAAATGCGCCGCCGCTTCAATCTGCATTTTTCCCTGTATGACCTGGAGCGTACCGCGTCGATCCGGGAGCACGACGAGGACGCCAATCCGTTTTTGGCCGAGCAGTGCATCATCGCCAGCATTGACCTGCTGCTCGACCACGAGGACCTGCGCGAACAGGCGCTGGCGGCGGGCTTCGACCTGCTGGTGGTCGATGAAGCCCACCACCTGATCTGGTCGGAGGACGAGGACGGCAGCGGTGAGGGCCACGGCAACGACCGCTATGAACTGGTGGCCGGGTTTGCTGCCCAGACCGCCGGGGTGCTGCTGCTGACCGCCACGCCGGAGCAGCTGGGGGTGGAAAGTCACTTCGCCCGGCTGCGCCTGCTCGATCCGGAGCGCTTCCAGTCGCTGGAAGACTTTCTCGATGAGGAAGCCCGCTATGCCGAAACCGCCGAGGTGGCCAGCGAGCTGCTCAATGACGCGCCGCTGACCCCGGAGCACCATCAGGCCCTGGAAAAACTGCTTGGGCATCCGATTGAGGACGAGCCGCAGGCCCGCTACCGCGCCCTGAACGAGCTGCTCGACCGTCACGGCACCGGGCGGATCCTGTTCCGCAACACCCGGGAAGCAATTTCCGGTTTTCCGGGCCGCGATTGTCTGGCGGTGGACCTGCCGGCCCCGGCCAGCTGGCCGCTGTCGGGCAAACTGCGCGAGCAGATGTGGCCCGAAGAAACCCAGCTGGATGGCAGCTGGCTGGAGCAGGACCCGCGTGTACCCTGGCTGATGCAATTGCTGCGCGGTCCGCTCCGGCACCACAAAGTGCTGCTGATTGCCCGCAGCGGTCCAGTGGTGGAGGCACTCGAAGCGGTGCTGCGCCTGCATGCCGGGGTGCGCACTGCGCTGTTCCACGAGGGCATGAGCCTGCTGGAGCGTGATCAGGCCGCCGCGTATTTTGCCGATGAGGGCTACGGGGCGCAGGTGCTGCTGTGCAGCGAGATCGGCTCGGAAGGCCGCAATTTCCAGTTTGCCCATCACCTGGTGCTGTTTGACCTGCCGGCCAATCCGGACGTGCTGGAGCAGCGCATTGGCCGGCTGGACCGCATCGGCCAGCGCCACCGCATCCAGATCCACGTGCCGTACCTGCGGGGTACCGCGCAGGAGCGCATGTTCCGCTGGTACAACGAGGCGCTGAACGTGTTCAGCCAGATTTCGCCCACCGCGCAGGTGTTGCAGGAGCGGCACCTGCCTGAGCTGAAGGACTGCCTGTTGTCTGATCAGGGCGAGCGCTTTGAACAGCTGCTGGAGCAGGTCAATCACGAGCGGCTGGGGCTGGAGGCCGAGCTGCAGGCCGGACGTGACCGCCTGCTGGAGTACAATTCCTGCCGTCCGGTGGTGGCCAGCCGCATCATCCGCGCCATGCAGGATCACGATGACCAGAATCCGCTGCCGGATTTTCTCACCCGCTTTCTGTCGGCGGTGAATGCCGATTATGAGGAACAGTCCAACGGCACGCTGATCCTGCAGCCATCCGACCAGATCCAGGTCGATGGCCTGCTGCTGGGTGATGAACCGCAGACGGTAACCTTTGACCGGGAAATCGCCCTGATCCGCGAGGAGGTTGATTACCTGACCCTGGAACACCCGCTGGTGGGCAGTGTGTTTGAACTGGTGCGCAGCCAGCCGTTTGGCAACACCAACGTGGCCATCCTGCAGAGCAACAGCCTGCCGCCGGGCACACTGCTGCTGGAGCTGTGGTTCCGGGTCGAGGTGATTGCCCCACGGGTGCTGAACCTGTCGGCCAGCCTGCCGCAGCAGCTGATCCGGGTCCTGCTCAGCGAAAAGGGCCAGGACCTGTCCGCCAAGATCAACCCCAGCATGATCCAGCCGTACATTCACCCACTGGACCTGAACAGCAGCCAGCAGGTGGTGAAGCTGCGCCGTGAACTGATCGAGCAGCGCTATCAGCAGGCTGAACAAATGGCCCAGCAGCAGGTGCAGCAATTCGGCCAGGTGGCGCGACAGCGGTTTGCCGAGCGCATGCAACACGAAATCGACCGTCTGCAGGCCCTCCGGCAGCACAATCCCAGCATCCGCAACGACGAGGTGATCCGTCTCCAGGCCCAGCAGGCCGAAGGCGTGGCGCTGCTGCAGCAACTGTCACTGGTCCCCGATGCCATGCGGGTGCTGGTGGTGATGAAGGGCTGAGGACAGGGGCGCGCCATGGGCTGGATCATCAGCAAATACGCCATCACTGCCGGGCTGGTGGTGCTGATTTCCGAGCTGGCCAAACGCAGCGACCGGCTGGGTGGACTGGTGGCGGCCCTGCCGCTGGTCACGGTGCTGACGCTGGTCTGGCTGTATGTGGAGCAGCAGCC
>JBPOIS010000085.1:0-7827 GCA_052034295.1 Pseudomonadota bacterium | reverse complement strand
GTACAGGCAGAGGCGCTGCGCTGGGCCGCCACCCGGGGCCAGCGTTCGGGCCGCGCTGCCGCGCAGTTTGTGCGCCACTGGGTTGGCCAGCAGCAGCTGGCCGAGCACGATCAGGCTGAGGACTGATCCTGGGGCCAGCCGCTCAGGATGCCTTTCTTGGCCTTCGGCGACCTGCTTTGGTTTCGGCAAAAGTAGGCAAAACCATCTGTCCCCGCAAAACTCGCGAACCGGTGTGCCCGGTGGTGAGGCTGGACTGGGGGCGGTCTGTCAGACCGATCGACTTTGGTCCTGCTCGGACAGTTGCGGGGACTTTGCCCTGTAGTGGATGGCGTTTATGTACAAAGACTGTCAAAAGCAGAAGCAGGTCTGGCTGGGCGGCGTTGAAGCCTGCCCTTCGACTGCGCTCAGGGAACAGGCTTACGCTGGCTGAGCGAAGTCGAAGCCTTTGCGCTCAAGGTGCCGGGTCTAGTCTTCGGCGACCTGCGTTAGCGCAGGGTCAGTTCCGGGTGTTTTTGCAGCAATTCCTGCTGCATGGCCTTGATGCGGCGCAATTTTTCTTCCCCTTCAGCGATCTGTTCGGGACTCAGGCCCTCAGCACGAGCCCGGGCGATGTCACGCTCCAGGTCCGGGATGGCCTGAGTGGCGGCCGAGACATAGGCCTGATACAGCCGCTGGTTGTTCTGGACTTCATAGCGGGCATAGGCGGCCGGATCGGCCTTCTGGGCTGCGGTGGCCAGTGGCTGCGCTGCCGGAGTGTGCTGGATGGGCGGGGCGCGGTCGTCACCCTGCAGACGGGCCTGAGCCATGCTTTCACTGGCCTCCACGCTGAACAGCGCCTCCGGCAGGGTGATGGGCACATCGGCCGGCTGGAGCGCCCAGCTGGCCTGCGGCAGGACAATCGGCTGTTCATCCGCCTGTCCTGCAGCGCCCGCCACAGGCCCCACCGCAGCCGGGGCGGCCACAGGTGCCACAGTGGCCATGTTTTTCTCCGGCGATGCTGTCCACAGCCAGAACAGCAGGACTGCCAGCCCAAGCGCCAGCACCCCGGCCACCATCCACAGCCCAGGGGTCTTCACGGGGCAGGCTCCAGCGCCTGCCCGGGATGAACAAGGATCAGGATTTGTTGCCAAAGCTGCTGCAGACGGGCCTGATACTGCGCGACCGCCATTTGCCGGGCAATGGCCTGGCTGGCCTCAAAGCGCACAGATTCGCTGTCCACCGGCTGGGGTTCATCCTCGCGCTGGTCCACGCGGAGGATTTCCCAGCGTGCGGGCTGGGTGGGTGACTGGGGCTGGCGCACGGGCGGGTTGACCTTACCCACCGGCAGCACAAACGCCATGCTGTCCAGCCAGCTGGCCCGGTCAGGTTGATGTTCCAGCACCCCAAGATCGCCCCCCTGTGCCGCATCAGGGGCCTGTGAATGCTGGCGGGCCAGGGCAGCAAAATCGCCCCCGGCCTGCAGCTGCTGATAGACCTGCTGCGCCGTGGCCTCATCATTGAGCTGGATGTGGTGCATACGTGCCCGCGCCACCCGGCGGAATTTTTCTGGATGGGATTCATAGTAGGCACGGATCTGGGCCATCGTCACCTGCCGGGCCAGCTGCTGCAGCCCCTCGGCGGTGCCGTGGATGTGCTCGGCCAGTCCCTGGTCTTCTTTCCAGTGCTGCACCAGCAGCTGGTTTTCGATGGCACGGATCAGTGCCGCCACACCGGTCGCCCCCAGCTGCTGCGGCTGGCTGGCCCAGTGCTGCACCAGACGCTGCTGAAGTTGCTGGCGGCGCAGGGTGTCGAGGGCATTCAGGTCGCCCTGGCGGATCAGCATACGGTTCTGCAGGTTGGTGTCCTGATACAGGTCGGCCAGTGTCAGCCGGTAGTGCTCTGGCGGCTGCGCCGGACCAAACTGCAGCACACACTCCACCAGCACCCACTGGGCGGCGGCCTGCTGCTCGGTGGGGGTCAGGGCCTCCTGCAGACGATGCCCGGTGTCACTGGACAACACCTGACGGTATCGGGCCGGGGTCAGTTGGGGCAGTTGCTGTAGACAGCGCTCGGTCTGCTGGCGGAACATCGGGTCGGCGCTGATTCGGGCCTGATCCCGGTGCAACAGCACCATGGTGGTGATCTGCCGCACCACTTCGGCTGGGCTATACCCCACAGAGGAGTGTTCGATCCCCTGCTCCAGTCCCTGGGCACGCAGCGGACCGGACAGCAGCTCCTGATCAATCAGCTCGCGAAGGGTCTGCGCCAGACGGGTGCCTGGCTGGGCATCGCGCTGGTGCTGGTGGATCAGGGCCACCGTGGCCGCAGGCACAGCCACAGGCCCCACCTGTGCAGCCAGTTGTGGGTCATCCAGATCAGGCACCACCACAGCCAGCGCCGGGGCCGCCAGCCCCAGGCTAACGGTCAGTGCCAGCGTATGCAGGCCACAGAGACGCAGGGCCACCGGCGTTAAAACCGCTCAGCCGCACGGTTCAGCACATGCACCGTCATGGCGATGGCGTTCGGAATCATCACATCCGCCACCCGGCGGCGGTCGGCATCGTCAGTGCTGGACAGAACGATACCCCCCTGGCTGTAGGACAGGTCACCGCCCTGGGTCAGCAGCGGGCGGATGTCGGTGGCGTTCGGGGCCAGCGGGGTAAAATTGGCCAGTGCGGCATCCACCTTGCTGGCGGCATTGAACTGGTAGGTGTCGTAATAGTTTTCCACCCAGGTTTCCCAGCCGCTGTGGTTCAGGGCCGAGGTGGTCCAGGTGTGGTGCGGCTGCAGCAGGTCGGTGGTGTGCAGCACAAAGCCAATGGTCTGCGCCGTGGGCTGGGTCAGGAACTGCTGGAACCAGTACTGGCCGAGATTGTCGATCGGCTGGAAGGGCATTTTTTCAAAATCGGCATACATGCTGCGGGTCGAATAGCCCCCCAGACGGTAGTGCGCTTCGGTCTGGTCATAGCTGTTGTAGACGGTGCTGTCCCCGAACCAGCCCTTCATGTTGCCCTTGCCGTCGTCGAGGTAGTCGCCATACAGCCATGAGGCGGCCATGTTGTCGATGTCACCCCACACGCTCAGCTTGGCGTAGTTGTAGCCGCCCAGGTCATTGCCGTGCACATCCTGGCCCTGGGTGTGGTTCTGGAAATGCCAGTACGAGGTGTATTTGACGATGCCGGAGCCCAGCCCCCACACCGGCGCCTGCACGCAGCTGCCCGAACTGGCACCGCACAGGTAGGTGTCGGCAAAATCATCCACATCATAGGCCCCCTGGCCCACCACATTGGCAAAACTGTCGATCGTGTAGCCTGCACGGGTGGCCCCGGCCAGCAGCTTGTTGTAGTTGGTGGTGCTGGGGTGGGTTTTCATGTAGTTGATGGCATCCAGCACAATGCGCTTGTGCACATTCTGGCTCCACGCCAGTGCGGGGTTGCTTACCGTGACTGTCATCGCGCCGATCACTGCGGCCAGCAGGGTCCGTTTCATGGTGTTTTGTCTCATCCAAGCCCAGAGGGAAATTTGCCCGCGCTCCAGTCTCAACCTGTATTTTTTACACAAGCGATCATGGCGCACACATTTTGTGCATGATTGTCGTTTTTTTAGACAAAATCGAGCCAGCTCGGGAGGACAGCTTGTTTTTTTTGACAGAAAAAATTCAGTAAACGCCTGTTTTCAAATCAACACCCCATGGTGCGCATGTTCATGGGGTGGATTCGCGGGCCAGCGGTTTTTTCAGGCCGGAATCCCGGTGCCACTCAGAGGCCAGCCGGGTACTGGTCCACTGCGGGGACCAGACAGCGGCCCCGCACTCAGAACGGATGTTTACGGATTGCGCGGGACGGGCATCTGCAGGGTGACCCCTTCGGCGGCATACAGACTGGCAATCTGCTGCAGGTCGGTGGCCAGATCGGTGGGCATCAGCCGCGCCAGCGGACGAATCTGCCGCTTGCGATCGTCGGAAATCATCAGCAGGATCGGCACACCCGCCTGTCGGGCGATGTGCCAGAAGCCTGTGCGGATGGGCTTTTGCACCCCATCCTTGCCCCGGGTGCCCTCCGGGGCAAGCACCAGACTGAAGCCAGGATCTTCTGCAAAGCGCTGGGCCATCTGCCCGACCACGTCGTTGGAGGCATGGCGATCCACCGGAATAAAATCCAGCCAGGTCATCAAACCATCCAATGGTGGACGGAACAATTCCTGTTTCACCAGCACATGGGCCCGCCGTCCGGTGGCGGCCAGAAACGCCAGTGCCCTGACCCCATCCAGATTGGTGGTGTGCGGAAATCCGACAATCACCTGTTGCGGCGACCACAGTTCCGGACGCTCGTCATAGCTCCAGTCCTTCCAGCGAAACACCTGCTGGCCGGCCCACGATTTCAGCGACATACAGCTTCCTCCGCCCGGGGTCAGTCAGCAAACGGATGGCGCAGGATGATGGTCTGCTGCCGGTCCGGCCCGGTTGAAATCAGGTCAATCGGACAGCCCACCAGCTCGGCCAGCCGGCGCACATAGGCCTGGGCATTGACGGGCAATTGCTCAAAGCGGGTCAGGCCCAGGGTCGATTCCGTCCAGCCCGGCAACGTTTCATACACCGGCTCGATGCATTCATACGACAGCGCGTCGCTGGCCCCCTGACAATCCTGGGTGGTGCTGCGGTATTCGGTGCAGATGCGCAGCTCGGCCAGCCCGTCCAGCACGTCCAGCTTGGTCAGGCACAGGCCGCTCAGGGAGTTGATTTCCACGGCACGGCGCAGCGCCACAGCATCAAACCAGCCACAGCGGCGCTGCCGGCCCGTGGTGGCGCCAAATTCATGGCCATTCACCCCCAGGTGCTTGCCGATGGCATCGCCCTCGTCACGCGCGGCATCGTAGACCAGCTCGGTGGGAAATGGACCGCTGCCCACGCGGGTGGTGTAGGCCTTGGTGATGCCCAGCACATAATCCAGATACAGCGGGCCCACGCCAGTGCCGGTGCTGACGCCGCCCGCCGTGGTGTTGCTGCTGGTGACAAAGGGATAGGTGCCGTGGTCGATGTCCAGCAGTGAACCCTGCGCGCCTTCAAACATCAGCTTGCCGCCCTGACGACGGATCTGGTGCAGCGTACCGGTCACATCACAGACCAGCCCGGACAGGGCTTCGCGCCACTGCTGGGCCAGGGCAATCACCTCATCCACAGACACCGGGGCGGTCTGGTAATAGTGCTGCAGGCGGAAGTTGTGGTATTCGACCACCTCACGCAGACGCTGGGCCAGATGCTCGCCACCGCGGACCAGATCGGCCACGCGCACGGCACGGCGGGCCACCTTGTCTTCGTAGGCCGGACCGATGCCCCGGCCCGTGGTGCCGATTTTTCCAGCGCCACGGTGGGCCTCGCGGGCCTGATCCACCGCCACGTGGACCGGCAGGATCAGCGGGCAGTTGGCCGAAATCCGCAGCCGCTCACGCACCGGCACGCCCTGGGTTTCCAGGGTGTGCATTTCCCGGAGCAGGGCATCCGGGGCCAGCACCACCCCGTTGCCGATCAGGCACTGTACGCCCTCACGCAGGATGCCCGAGGGGATCAGGTGCAGGACGGTTTTGACCCCATTCACCACCAGGGTGTGGCCTGCATTGTGGCCGCCCTGATAGCGCACCACGGCGGCTGCCTGATCGGTCAGCAGGTCCACGATCTTGCCCTTGCCTTCATCGCCCCATTGCGATCCGAGTACAACGACGTTCTTGCCCATGATTTGCGGCCTCTTAATGCAGGTGGCTCGGGTGGGTGGGGGTCAAAGGCACAATCTGCCACTGTGTGCCATCCCACTGAAATTGATGGGTAAATCCAGACATTGACGCATCGGCGTGCGCCCGCACCACCACCCAGCCGTCTGTCCGCGCGGCGGCCATGGCCGCCCGCAGGGCCGGGTCCTGCAGCCGGTCCGGGGCCAGCACGGTACGCAAGGCCGGGACCGGCGCAGGCTGGTCCAGTGCCAGCAGGTCACAGCTGAAGCCGGTCGCAGGCCGGGTACGGCCAAACTGTTCGCCCACACCGTCATAGCGCCCGCCCTGGGCCAGCGGCAGCGGCTGCTGCGGGCCATAGGCGGCAAACACCAGACCGGTGTGGTAGTGGTAGCCACGCAGCTCGGTGGCATCAATGCTCCACTCCACCTGCGGCCAGCACGCCTGCAGGTGGGCCACACTGTCGGCCAGCTGCTGCAGGGCGGCGGCCACGCGGGGAATCTGGCCCAGCCGGGCCTGCAGTGCCTGCAGGTCGTCGCCGGACTCGGCCAGCACCATGAACAGGGCCCCTTCAGGCAGGGTGGCGGTGAAGGCCCGCAGCTCGGGCAGGGCCTTGCGCTGGTACAGGTCAAACAGGCTTTGCTCCTGTTCCCCGGACAGTCCGGCAAAATCGGCCAGCCCGCGGAACACCGCCACATGGCCCAGATCCACATGCAGGTCCTGTCCCTGCCCGGCCTGCATCAGCACTTCCAGCATCAGGTCGATGATTTCCAGATCGGCGCTCAGGGCTGCCGAGCCATACAGCTCGGCCCCAAGCTGGCGGGGCGCACGCGAGGCGGTCAGGGCCTGGGGCCGGGTGTGCAGGGTGATCCCGACATAGCAGTAGCGCGACACCCCGTCCAGGGCATGGGCGTGGGCATCAATGCGGGCCACCTGCGGCGTGTGGTCGGCACGCACCCCCATCAGCTGGCCACTGAGCTGATCGGTGAGCTTGAAGGTCATCAGGTCCAGATCATGATCGCCTGAGGTGAGCAGGGAATCGAGGTATTCAATCAGGGGGGGCTCAACCAGTTGATAGCCCTGACTGGCCATCAGGTCCAGCGAGCGGCGACGCAAGTGCTCCAGCCGTTGTGCTTGGGCAGGCAAAACATCCGCCACCCCATCGGGCAGCAACCAGCGGCGATCAGCAGGCATTTTTTCAAACCGACATGCAAAACCACAAATGAGGACTGGCCTGTGGGCATGGATCAGACACCCATGCCGATCCGGGCAGGAATGCCACAGGGCAGCCCACCACACCGAATCACCAAAGCGGGCAAAGTCTAGCAGACCCCGGCGCATCATGCACCCGCAATCTTGCCCCCGGGCCCGGGGTCCTGAACCGGAGGCCGTTGCATGTACAGGCTGGGTTGTCTACCCTGAATGGCCCGTGTTGAGTGCCGGATTGCTGCCATGTCTTTTCACCCTTCGCCCGAGCTGAACCGGCGCAACGTGCTGGGAGAGCCGCTGGCCAGCTGCTGTTTTGACCCGCTGACCGGCTACTACCGCGATGGTTTCTGCCACACCGGCCCACAGGACCGCGGCCAGCACACGGTGTGTGCGCAGATGACTGCGGCGTTTTTGCAGTTTTCCCTGCTCGCGGGCAACGACCTGATCACCCCGCTGCCCGCGCTGGGCTTTCCCGGTTTACAGCCGGGGGATTTCTGGTGTGTGTGTCTGGAGCGCTGGCTGGAGGCCCTGGAGGCTGGGGTGGCCCCGCCGGTGCGGCTGTCGGCCTGCCATGAGTCGATCCTGCAGCGTATCCCGCTGAGTGAGCTGCGCCGTCATGCCCTCTAATCCCCTGCCCCCGCTGATTCTGGCGTCTTCTTCCCCGGCACGCCGGGCACTGCTGGGGCGGCTTGGGCTGGAATTTGAATGCCTGAGTCCCGAGGTGGACGAGCGTGCCCTGCCCGGCGAGACCGCTGCCCAGACCGCCCAGCGGCTGGCGATCGCCAAGGCCCGTGCGGTGGCGGCGCTGCACCCTGAAGCACTGGTGATCGGCGCGGATCAGGTGGCCGAATGCCCGGTGCCCGGCGGCACCATTCACCTCGGCAAGCCCCTGACTGCCGGGGCTGCTGTGGCCCAGCT
>JBPOIS010000213.1:0-32168 GCA_052034295.1 Pseudomonadota bacterium | reverse complement strand
CTGGTGGTGCTGATTGGGCTGGTGTCACTGGTGACCCGGGGCCTGAACCTGGGCCTGGATTTCACCGGCGGGGTGTCGGCTGAGCTGAATTACAGCCAGCCGGTGACCCAGCAACAGGTCCAGCAGGCGCTGACCACAGCCGGATTCAAGGACCCGGTGGTGCAGTTTCTGGGCAACCAGCGCGACCTGCTGGTGCGCATGCCACCGCAGGAGGCCACCAACCTGAGCCAGCGCCTGACCCAGGCCGCTGCCCTGCCCAGCAACACCGTGTCGGTGCAAAAAGTCGATGCCGTGGGCGGACAGGTGGGCAGCGAATTGTACACCCGCTCACTGATGGCCATCGGGCTGTCGCTGCTGCTGATGCTGATCTATGTGGCGGTGCGCTTCCAGCTCAAGCTGGCGGTGGGTGCGGTGATTTCGCTGCTGCACGACACCCTGTTCACCGTCGGGGTGTTTTCGATCTTTGGCTGGCCGTTTGACCTGACTGTGCTGGCGGCCGTGCTGGCGCTGATCGGCTACTCACTGAACGACACCATCGTGGTGTTTGACCGGGTCCGGGAAAATTTCCGCAAGATCCGTGGGGCCGACCCGGTGGAGATCGTCGACATTTCCCTGACCGAAACCCTGCGCCGCACCATCATGACCGTGGCCACGGTGCTGCTGGTGGTGGTGTCGATGGTGTTCCTGGGCGGCGATGGCCTGTTCTGGTTTGCCGTGACGATGCTGGTTGGGCTGTTTGCGGGCACCTATTCGTCCATCTACATTGCCACCAGCTATGCGCTGGCGATGGGCCTGAAACGCCAGGACTTCGTGGTGCAGGTGAAGCCGGAGTTTGAAGAAACCGTCAATCTGGACCCGCACTGATTGATCCTGATCAAAAAGCCCACTCCGGTGGGCTTTTTTGTTGCAGGTTTAACGCAGCCAGCGCTCCAGGTGATCCAACATCTGCTCTGCCGTCCAGTGATCGGAAACGAACCAGTCCACCCCGGCCTGCAGCCACGCCTGTTGCTGCCGGGTGGACAGTCCGGGCACCACCATGGCCAGCCGCAGGTCCTGCTGCAGGGAACGTGCCCGCACCGCCTGCACCCGCTGCAGCAGCCAGTCACCCTGTTCCCCCCCCTGCAGCAGCACCAGGTCCGGATGCAGGTTGTCACATTGCGCCACCAGGTCCTCCATACCGACAAACCAGCACACCTCGGCCCCTTCGGCGCTCAGCAGGCTGTGCAGCGGCCAGTGGTGAATGCTGCTGCACATCAGCAGGCGCTTGCCCTTCAGGCTGGGCCAGCGGCTGAGGCAATCCACACGCACCGGCAGCTCCACCGTCACCGTGGTGCCCTGCCCCAGCTGGCTGTCCAGCTGCCAGTGGCCCTGCAACACCTCAATAAGCTGTACGGCAATGCTCAGCCCCACCCCCAGCCGCTCGGGCGGGGCCAGTTGCTGCATTTCTCCCTGAAAAAAGGGCCGGGTACACTGCAGGCGGGTGGTCTCGTCCATGCCCACGCCGGTGTCACTGACCTGCAGACGCCAGCGCACCGGCTGTTCCGCCGCCTGTAGCAACTGCGAATGCACGGTGATGGTGCCCTGCGGGGTGAAATGAATGGCGTTTTTCAGCAATTCCTGCAGGATCTGGCTGACCCGCCCGGCATCCACCTGCAGGCGCACCTGATCATGCTCGGCCTGCAGGCGCACCACCACCCGGTCCTGCTGCGCCGCCGACAGCTGCTGACGGGCCCACTGCACCTGGGCATCGAGCAGCTCCAGCGGCGACACCGCGGCAATGTCCGGGGCCAGCCGCCCCTGTTCCAGCTGGACCATCAGCAGCACCTGATCGAGAAACTGCCCCAGGGTCCGGCTGCCGTATTCAATCAGCTTGACGCTGTCACGCTGGGCATCGCTCAGGTGCTGGTCATGCTGCAACAGCTGTATGCCCCCCCAGATGGCGTTCAGCGGGGTCTTGAGCTCGTGGTTGATCATGCTGCGGAACCGCTGCCCCTCCTGGGCCATGTGCGCCATGTGGCGGTCTTTTTCGGTCAGGGCTGCGCGGGCCTCAGCGAGTTGCTGCTGCTGGCTGGTGAGCTGGGCCTGGATTTCAAACAGGTCATTTTCCAGCTGCTGGGCATCCTTCAGCACCCTGGGACGGCGCAGGCCCTGTACCGGCACCCCCTGACGGATCAGGCCGGCAATCTGGGCCAGATGCTCCAGTCCGTGGCTCTGCCAGCGCCCCCACACGCCCATCCAGCCCCACAGCAGCGCCAGCACGACCAGCACGACCAGCAGCAGCTGCAGCTGATCCACCAGAAATGCCTGCCAGACCGGGCGCACCGAAAAGCCAAAATCCAGATAGCCCACCAGATCGTGGCCATTGTTGTGGCGGTACACCGGGATGTAGCGGTGCTGGGCCTGCCCTTCGATCACCTGTTGCCAGAGCGAGGGGCTGCTGGCTGGCACCTGAAGGGTGGCACCCAGCGGCAGGTAATGCACCTGCGGCACATCGCCTGCCTGCAGCAGTTGCCGCAGGATCACGCCGTGCTGGCCGGTCGGCTCCAGATCGCCCCAGTGTCCCACCAGCACAGCCATGAGCTGGCCAATGGTCTCGATGCGGGCCTGCTGGTCGCGCAGCTGGGTCTGGAACAGCCCCACCCCGTACAGCAGCCAGGCCAACAGCAACACCCCCGCAATCGGCTGGAACAGCACCCGGCGCAGCCATTGTACCGTGGTGATGGGCTGGACCATCCGTTGTCCTCCCTGGGGTGTACGGGGCAGCGTTCAGCCGCGCTTTTTTTCCTTGCGTTTGTGGCTCTGCACAAAGCGGCGCTTGCGTTCGGCGTCACGGTCGCTGAGCACGTTGCGACGCCCGGCAAAGGGGTTTTCACCCGCCTTGAACTCGATCTGAACCGGCGTGCCCTGCAGCTTGAACACCTTGCGGAACACGTTTTCCAGATAGCGCCGATAATCCGCCGGGACGTGGTCGGTCTGGTTGCCGTGGATGACGATCACCGGTGGGTTTTGCCCACCCATGTGCGCATAACGCAGCTTGATGCGGCGGCCTGACACCATCGGCGGCTGGTGCTGCACCACAGCGTCTTCCAGAATCTGGGTCAGCCGGTGGGTGGGCACCTTGAGCATGGCCGAGTCATAGGCGCGGTGAATCGAGGGATAAAGGTCGCCCACCCCGGTGCCATGCAGCGCCGAAATCAGGTGGATTTTCACCCAGGGGACAAAATCAAAGCGCCGTTCGATCGCGTCCTTGACCTGTCCACGGTCATACTCGCTCATGCCGTCCCATTTGTTGATGGCGATCACCACGGCGCGGCCCGCTTCGAGGGCAAAGCCCAGCAGGTGCAGGTCCTGCTCGACGATGCCTTCGCGGGCATCGATCACCACCACCACCACATGGGCGTCTTTCATGGCCTGCAGGGTTTTCACCACCGAAAATTTTTCGATGACTTCGTCGATCCTGCCGCGGCGGCGCACCCCGGCGGTGTCGATCAGGGTGTATTGTTTGCCCTGCCGCTCAAACGGGATGTAGATACTGTCACGGGTGGTGCCGGGCATGTCGTACACCACCACGCGGTCTTCGCCCAGCAGGCGGTTGACCAGAGTGGATTTGCCGACGTTGGGCCGGCCAATGATGGCCAGACGCAGGCCGGGGGCTTGGTGCACGGTGTCCAGTTCGACGTCTTCGGGCAGCTCGGCGGTGATGTCTTCCAGCAGCTGGTTGATGCCCCGGCCATGGCTGGCCGCGGTCAGGTGTGGCTCACCAAAGCCCAGCTTGAAAAACTCGGTGACGGACGCCTCCGCGTGTACCCCATCGACCTTGTTGGCGACCAGATGGACTTTTTTGCCCAGGGTGCGCAGGTCACGGGCGATCTGCTCATCCGAAGCCAGCAGGCCAGCACGGGCATCGACGATGAACAGGATGATGTCGGCTTCTTCGATGGCGGTGCGCGATTGCTCGGCCATGTAGGCATCAATGCCCTGCTCGCTCTCGCCAATCCCGCCGGTGTCCACCACGATGAACGAGCGGTTTTCGTAGGTTGCGTCGCCATACTGGCGGTCGCGGGTCAGTCCGGGCAGGTCAGCCACCAGCGCATTGCGGGTTTTGGTGATCTGGTTGAACAGGGTGGATTTGCCCACATTCGGGCGGCCAATCAAGGCAATCACGGGTTTCATGAGCGTACCTGCCAGACACTGGCGGTTCCGCTGGCAGTCTGCACCACCAGCTGGTTTTGTTGAATCGACAGTGCGGTCACGGCACCCTGGGTACGGGCACGGCCAACCACCTGCCCGGACTGGGCCTCCAGCACGTGCAGATAGCCTTCTTCGTCACCCACCACGATGTAGGCGCCCAGCCGGACCGGGTTGGACAGGCCACGCCAGGCCAGACCGTCCTGCTTCCAGCGCAGTTCGCCCTGCTGACGGTCATAGGCGCGCACGTCACCTTCTGCGGTGCTGATCACCACCAGCTCCGGGGTCACCGCCGGACCATACAGGCTGCTGGCATCACGGGCCCACAGCACCCGCTGCTGGTTCAGGTCTGCACCCAGCAGCTGGCTCTGGTAGCTGACCACAAACAGCTGGTCCTGATCGACCACCGGAGTGCCATCGACGTCAATCAGCTTTTGGGTGTCGTCACCACCGGACGGGATCGCCACCCGGCGCTCCCAGCGGGGAATGCCGTTGTTCAGGTCCAGCGCATAAACCCGGCCATTGCTGCTGGCAATCAGCACCGTGCCGGCATCGGCCAGCACCGGCGCCGCCGTGCCGCGCATGCTCACTGAGGGGATGTGGGTGTCAAAGGTCCACACCACGGCACCGGTCTCGGGATTCAGGCCAGTCACCGCACCATCATTGCCCAGCACCACCACACGGTCTGCAGTGACCAGCGGCAGCGACAGCAGCGATCCGGTCAGGGCCCGGCGCCAGCGCACCTGACCGTCTTCGGCATTCAGCGCACACAGCACACCGCCCTGGGTGCCCACCAGCACGGTGTTGCCCGACAGGGCCACGCCGCCGGTGATGGGGGTTTTCAGCCGGGTCTGCCACAGGCGTTTGCCCTGGCGGTCCCAGCTTTGCAGGTCACCCTTGCGGCTGGCGACCACGATCTGGCGGTCACTGAGCGCAGGCTGCAGGTGCAACGCGTCCTGACGGTTGGCGGCACCGGCACGGCCCTGCCACAGCGGGCTCAGCTGTACTGGCGCCGTGGCGGCGAGTTTGGGCAGCGGGCTGGGCTTGTGTTCGATGCTGACCGGTGTGCGGTTGCAGGCACTCAGGCCCAGTGCCAGCGCACTGCTCAGCAGCAGTGGGCCCAGTGGATTGCGGCGGATCATGCGCCCGGCTCCTGTGCAGTTTTCACCGGTGAGGGCACGTCGATGTCCTTGACTTCAACCCCCAGGCTTTCCAGCTTGAATTTGATGGTCTGGCGCGGTTCCTGACGCTTGACCAGTGCGGCCCAGGCCTGCTGATAGGCGGCCTGTGCGCCCCTGGGGTCCTTTTTGCTGAGCAGGATGTCGCCCTTGAGCTCCTGGGTACTGGCCAAAAACGCCGCATCGGTCACCCTGGCCACACTGGCCAGTGCGGCATCAGACTGCCCCTGCTCCTGCTGGGCACGCGCCAGCCGCAGGGTGATCAGCTGCTGCAGGCCCGGATCGTCCAGTTTGGCCTGACTGGCCTGTTGCAGGGCCTTGACCGCAGATGCGTAGTCGTTGCGCTCACTGGCCAGACGGGCTTCGAGCAGCAGCGTCTGCACGCTGTAGATGCTGTCAGGACTGGTTTTGGTCAGCGCATGCGCCTGGGACAGAAATTTGCTGCGCGCGGCCTGATCCTCCGGCGCGGCCTGTGCAGCCTGTGCGGCGTCGGCCACCTGCTGGAACTGGCTGGCCTGCACGAAGCGGTCTGCGGTCTGCTTGTTTTGCCACCAGACCCAGCCAAAATAGGCCGACAACGCCAGCAGAATGCCGGTCACCACCGAGCCGCCGTAGGTTTTGGCCAGTGCCTTGAGGCGTTCGGCCTGCTCGGCATCACTGTAATACTCTGCCATGATCAGGCCCCCTGTTGTGGTTGATGTGTGGCGGTGGACACGCTGAAAAACCCATCCAGTTTGGCCAGCATTTCTGCGGGTGTCCACTGCTGTTGTTCGCCCGTGTCCAGCATCTTGGCCTGCAGCACGCCCTCGGCCTGCTCGCGCTCGCCCAGGATCAGCACCAGTGCCGCCCCGGACTGGTCGGCTTTTTTCAGCTGTGATTTCAGGCTGCCGACATTGCCCAGACGCACCCGCAGGGCCGGGCGCTGGTCGCGCAGCCACTCCGCCTGCTGCAGCGCAGCGGTGTAGGTGGCCGGTTCCGAGGCCACAAACACCTCACACTCCCGGCTGTCCGGCTGGCCGCGCTGCGCCAGCAACAGCAGCAGACGTTCCAGACCGATGGCAAAGCCGACCGCTGGAATGCGCTTGTCCGGCTTGCCGCTGAGCTGCCCCACCAGACCATCGTAACGCCCCCCGGCACACACGGTGCCCTGTGCGCCCAGGTGGGTGGTGGTCCATTCAAACACGGTCTTGTTGTAGTAATCGAGGCCACGCACCAGTTTTGGATTCAGCACATAGGCCACCCCGGCGGCATCCAGATAGGCCTGAACCTGACGAAAGTGGGCGGCGGATTCTGTATCGAGAAAATCCTGCAACTGCGGTGCATCCGCCAGCAATGCCTGCGTGCTGGCCACCTTGCTGTCGAGAATGCGCAGCGGGTTGCTGGTTAGGCGACGCTGGCTGTCTTCGTCCAGCTGCTCGGCGCGCGCACCCAGATAGGCCACCAATGCATCACGGTAGCGGGCGCGCGACTCGGCCTCGCCCAGCGTGTTCAGCTCCAGCTGCACCCAGTCGGCCAGCCCCAGCTCACGCCACAGCCGCGCCGTCATCAGGATCAGCTCGGCCTCCATGTCGGCACTGGCCACGCCAAAGGTCTCCACCCCGAACTGGTGAAACTGCCGGTAGCGGCCCTTTTGCGGGCGCTCATAGCGGAACATCGGACCGCAGTACCACACCCGCGGGGTGGCCCCGCGAAACACGTTGAAGGCTTCGTTTCTGGCATTCAGGATCGCTCGCACACAGCCTGCGGTGCCCTCGGGGCGCAGGGTCAGCGATTCCGGGGGGTCGCCCTTGTCCCAGAAGGTGTACATTTCCTTTTCGACAATGTCGGTGGCATCGCCAATCGCCCGTTTGAACAGGCGGGTTTCTTCCAGAATCGGCAGGCGGATCTGCTGATAGCCGTAGCGGTCCATCAGCTGCATCAGCACCGCTTCAAGCTGCCGCCATGCCCCGCTCTGGTCGGGCAAAATGTCATTGAAGCCCTTGATGGCCTGGATTGTGCTCATACCCACTGTCACTCAACTGCATGTCTTGGCGCGTTCAGGCGGCCGCTCAGCCGCCATCACTGCGCAGGATTTCCTGTTCGCGCCGCGCCTGGCGCTCAGCCACTTGGGCGCGCACCATGGCTTCGATTTCATCGACCAGACGACTGGTGTCGATCAGATGGCTTTTTTCGCCGTGGCGGTACACCAGCGACCGGGGCTGGGCACCGACCACGCCGATGTCGGCTTCTTTGGCCTCGCCCGGTCCATTCACCTTGCAGCCGATCACCGACACGTCCATCGGCTCGCGGATGTCCTCCAGCCGCGCCTCCAGCGCATTCATGACCTTGATCACATCAAATTCCTGCCGCGAACAGCTCGGACAGGCGATGAAATTCAGGCCATTGCTGCGCAGGTTCAGGCTCTTGAGGATGTCAAAGCCGATTTTCACCTCATCTTCGGGCGGCGCGGCCAGACTGACCCGCAGGGTATCGCCGATGCCGTCCAGCAGCAGCCCGCCCAATGCGATCGCCGACTTGACCGTGCCGGTGCGGTACACGCCCGCTTCGGTCACGCCCAGGTGCAGCGGATTGTCGATCTGCCGGGAAATCAGCCGGTAGGCATCCAGGGTGAGAAACACGTTGCTGGCCTTCACCGAGACCTTGAATTCATGAAAATCCAGCCGGTCGAGGATGTCGATGTGACGCAGCGCCGACTCCAGCAGGGCTTCGCCGGTGGGCTCGCCGTACTTGAGCTGCAGGTCTTTTTCCAGTGAACCGGCATTGACGCCGATGCGGATGGAAATGTCGTGATGGCGGGCTGCCGCGACCACTTCGCGCACCTTGGCATCCGAGCCGATGTTGCCCGGATTGATGCGCAGGCAGTCGGCGCCCAGATCGGCCACGGCCAGGGCGATGCGGTGGTCAAAATGAATGTCGGCCACCAGCGGCACCGTCACCTGCTGGCGGATCTGCCCGAAGGCCTGTGCCGCCTCCAGGCTGGGCACCGACACCCGCACGATGTCGGCTCCGGCCGCCACACAGCGCTGGATCTGCGCCACCGTGGCGGCCACATCACAGGTGTCGGTGTTGGTCATGGTCTGGACGGTGATTGGTGCATCACCGCCCACAAACACGGAACCCACGCGGATCTTGCGGGTGGGGCGACGCCGGATTGGACTGGGGTGCATCCGTGGTTCTCCCGATCAACGAAAGCTGCCGCGTCAGCGCGACAGGCGGAAATTGGCACGGCCATCAATGGTGTAGGGTCTGATGTCCACCACCTCACCATTGAGCTGCAATTGCTGGACCGCCGGGGCATTCGGCAGGCTGATTTCAAACGGTGACACCCCTTCCGCCCGCAGCGGCGCGCCAGGCTGCTGGGTACCCTGGAGCAGCACCTTGCTGCTGGCGTCCTTCACCTGCACCTCTGCAGGCTGCGACAGGACCAGCACCAGCACATCGGCTGCCGTGGCGGCGGGGGCTGGTGCCGCGATGGGCACGGTGGCTGGCAGGGTTTCCACCGGCACTGCCGTGTCTGCCACAGGGGCAGCCTCCGCCGTAACCGGACGGTTCAGCCACCAGTGCATGCCCTGATACACCAGTCCCGACAACAACAGCAGGACCAGCGCACCCAGGGCCAGCCGCAGCCACAGGCCACTGTGGCGACGATCGCGCGGGCGCAGGCGTCCCATGGGCTTCAGCGGGGAATTGTTCAGGCGGTGATCGACTGGCTGGCCAGTGTCCTGCTGATAGATTTCGCCAAACCGGGCCACCAGTGCATTGGCATCCACCCCGAGCAGGCGCGCATAGCTGCGCAGGTAACCGCGGATGAAGGGCGGCTCCGGCAAATGGGCGTAGTCATCGGCCTCCAGCGCCACCAGATGGCGCTCAGGGATGTTCAGCGCCGCCGACACCTCGGCCAGCTCGCGCTTCTGCGACATGCGCACCTGGCGCAGGCGTTCACCCGGCTTCTGGCCATTGCCCAGCGGCAGGGCGGTCAGGTTGCTGTGGGTCGAGTTGGGGGTTGGGGTGGGGTTGGCATTCATTTCCATGGTTGCCCCGGATGCTGCAGGGCCTGTTGATAGGCCCGGTATTCCTCACTGTCGCCATAGCGCTGGCGCAGCTGTTCGGCATAGGCCTGCAGGCGCGAAGCGTCCTGCTGCAGGCGGGCTATCTTCATGCCCAGCCACAGTGACCGCGCCACCTGCGGCTGGTTGCCCAGCTGACGCAGGTAGTCTTCATAGACCCGGCTGGCCTCGGACAGGCGTCCCTGTGCAAACAGCAGGTCGGCCAGCTCAAAGCGTGACACCAGCAGGCCATTGTCCACCCCCAGCGCCTGACGGAAGGACTGCTCGGCCTGCTCGGCCTGTCCCAGCTGGCGCTGCACCCGGCCCAGGTTCTCCAGGGCCCCGGCGCGGCCTTCATAGCCGAGCGTGGCCGCGGCCTGGGCAAACTGCCGCTCGGCCTCGGCATGGCGGCTCATCTGGAACAGGTACACGCCATAATTGTTGTGGGCCTGGGCGTTCTTGCTGTCCAGGGCGATGGCCTTGCGAAAATAGGCGTCGGCTTTTTGCAGGTTGATGGTGCTGCCTTCGCTTTGCAGCAGCACGCCCATCATGATCAGCGCCTCCGTGGAGCGCGGATCGGCCTGCAGGGCCTGCTCCAGATGGCGCTGTGCAGCATCCAGCTCACCGCGTTTGATGTACTCGGCGGCAATCGCAGTGCGGGTGCGCGCAGCCTCCATCGGGTCACGGTTCAGGCCGGAGGCAGGCTGGTGCTGGCAGCCGGACAGGGCCAGCAGCCCCAGCAGGGGGAAAATGACACGGAACCGATTCACGAGTCCTGCCCTCCCACACGGAGGATTTCAGCGGGACGCTGGGCCACTTTTTTCTGCCAGCGCTCGGCCCGGCGGGTACGGTCAGCCACCTGCCCCACCAGCTGTCCACAGGCCGCGTCGATGTCATCGCCCCGGGTGCTGCGCACCGTGCACACCAGCCCGGCATCGCTGAGGATTTTTTGAAAACTGCGGATGCGGTTGTTGCTGGACCGGCCATACGGCGCATGCGGAAACGGGTTGAACGGAATCAGATTGATCTTGCTGGGCAGATTTTTCAGCAGGGCCAGCAGCTGCCGGGCATGCTGGTCGCTGTCGTTGACGCCATCCAGCATCACGTACTCAATGGTGACGTGGCGACGGGCACTGTCCAGACCGCTGACCCCCTGCTTGGCCAGATAGCGGCGCGCCGCAGGGATCAGCTGGTTCAGCGGGTATTTTTTGTTGATGGGCACCAACTCATCGCGCAGGGCATCGTTGGGCGCATGTAGGGAAATCGCCAGCGCCACATCCAGCTCATCGCCCAGCCGGTCCAGCATCGGCACCACCCCGGAGGTGGACAGCGTGACCCGGCGCCGCGACAGCCCATAGGCAAAATCATCCATCATCAGCCGCATGGCCGCCACCACGGCATCGTAGTTGAGCAGCGGCTCGCCCATGCCCATCATCACCACATTGGTCACGGTGCGGCTGCGTTCGCTGACCGGCACGTCTTCCATGTAGGACTGGTTGGCCACCCAGAGCTGGCCGATGATCTCGGCTGGCGTCAGGTCACGCTGGAAGCCCTGTTTGCCGGTGCTGCAAAAACTGCAGTCCAGTGCACAGCCGACCTGGCTGCTGATGCACAGCGTCTTGCGGTCGCCGGTCTTGTCACTGGCGGGAATCAGCACGGTTTCGATCAGTGAACCCGCGCCATCACCGACCCGGAACACCCACTTGCGGGTGCCATCCTGCGAATACTGGCGGTGCACCACCTCAGGTGCGCGCACCTCGGCCAGCTCGGCCAGCCGCCCGCGCAGCTTGGCCGACAGGTTGGTCATCTGGGCAAAATCGGTGACCCCATACTGGTGGATCCACTTCATCACCTGCGTGGCCCGGAATGGTTTTTCACCGATCTGGCTGAACCACGCCCCGAGCTGCTCACGGGTCAGGCCCAGCAGGTTCACACGCGGGACCGGCTCAGCACTAAGCGAAACAGGCGGCACGGCGGGGTCTGTTTGGCTTAATTCAGAAACCTGGGACATTGGACTTTCTCCTGCACGGACCAGAACGCCAGCGGGGGCCGGAGCACCCCGCCAGCACAGGCAACAACCGCGATCAGCGGGTGCGCGGGCAGATTTCTTCGTCTTTGAAGAAATAGCTGATTTCGCGGGTGGCCGATTCGACCGAATCCGAACCGTGGGCGGCGTTTTCGTCGATGCTCTTGGCAAAGTCGGCGCGGATGGTGCCGGCAGCAGCCTGCTGCGGGTTGGTGGCCCCGAGGATGTCGCGGTGGGCCTTGACGGCGTTTTCGCCTTCCAGCACCGACACCACCACCGGACCCGAGGTCATGAAGCTGACCAGATCACCGAAGAAGCCGCGCTCTTTGTGCTCGGCATAGAAGCCTTCGGCATCGGCCTGCGACAGGTGTTTCATTTTGGTGGCGATGATTTTCAGGCCATTTTTTTCAAAACGGGAAAAAATGTCGCCAATGTTGTTGTTGCCAACGGCATCGGGTTTGACGATCGACAGGGTACGTTCTACGGCCATGGAAAAACTCCAGTCAAGGCACAAGGGAAAAAAGTTGCGCGTATTATACGGGGAACAGCCCGCAAAGATAGGGCATCAATTCTGCAGAAGTTGTTGCAGGACTGTGGCGGGCTAATCCAGCTCCTCAATCCAGCGCATCTGGATGGCTTCGAGGATGCGTTCGTTGCTGCGGCTGGGGTCATCGGCAAACGCCGCCAGCTCGCGCACCCAGCGGTGCAGGTCGGTGAAACGGATCAGCCGTGGGTCCACCTCGGGGTGGGCCTCCAGCAGGGCCAGGGCAATCTCCTGGGAATCAGTCCAGCGCAGGGTCATGGTGCAACACCACCTGTGAATCGGCCACGGGGCCCCAGTCTAGCAGAATGCCAGCGGCCTGCCACCGCCACCCTGCCCCTCTCTGCGCGCGTCTAGCCGACCCGCGCCCGCCCCAGCGTCATGTACGCGCCGAGACGTGGCAGCCCCGGCACCCAGAACTGCTCGCACACCTCCAGCACCAGCCCTGCCCCGCGCAGCAGCGCAGGCATGTCGCGGTCCAGATGGCAACCATCGGCAACGACCCGCTGCACGGGGGTCAGGCGATGCTGCCACCGTGCCAGCCGCGGCTCAGGGGCCAGACCATGCTCCACAAAATGAAAGCGCCCCTGCACCGGGTCCAGCACCCGGCGGATCTCGGCCAGTGCCCCCTGCACATCGGGGATGCTGCACAGGGTCCAGCTCGATACCAGTGTCTGCACGCTGCCCGTGGCCAGTGGCAGGCGTTCGGCACTGAGCAATTCAAAGCGCACCGGAATTCGCGCCGCCGCCATGCGCGGCTCAGCCAGCCGATGCACCCCGGTGCCCGGATCAATCGCCACCACGCCCGTGACTTCTGGCGGGTAGTGGGCCAGATTCAGCCCGGTGCCAAAACCGATTTCCACCACCTCGCCTGACAGCGGAGCCAGCAACTGCTGGCGCAGGGTGGTCAGGCCGGGCACCTGCATCACCCGGTCCAGCAGGTGCGGAAAGACACGCTGGTGATACCACGCCTGCAGGCTCATCCAATGAACTCCATCAACTGGCTCAGCCAGCGCTCATAGCCAAACCGCGCCAGCACCTGGGCACTGGCTTCACGGCACATCGCCTGCTGCTGCGGGGTCAGGCCATGCGACAACTGCTCAAAAAGCTGCTGGGCTGACGCCGGTCCGGTCACCACCTCACACAGGCCATCCAGATGCGTAGTCACAGCCAGACTCGGGTTGGTCACCGCCAGACTGCCACAGGCGAGGATTTCCATCAGCCGCCGGGACATCATCGAGCGCGAGTCGGTGATGGTGTTGACGTTCAGGCAGACCGGATAGTCACGGTAATAAAACCCGGTGTGCACATGCGGAATCGCCGGCAGCACCCGGATGTAATCCGCCTCGGGAAAGCGATAAATGGCGGATTTGCGGTCCGAATTGCGGTCCACAATGGTCAACCCCAGCGGACGGCAGGCGGCAAACATCAGATCCTGCCAGTACTTGCGCTCCGGGTGGATGGTCTGGGTGTAGCTGCCCACGAACAGCGCCCCGCGCTGGCGCGGCGGATGGCTGGCCGGATAATGCAGGTCACGGTGCACCGCAAACGGCAGCACCCCCACCCGGGCCTGCGGCGCATCCTGCCGATAGCGCCCCAGCACCCGCTCATCCACGGTGAGGATAAAATCAAACAGCCGGGCAGTGTGGATGAAGCGTTCATAGTGCACGCCATCTTCCTTGTTCCAGAACACCGCAGGCACCCCCAGCCGGCGGGCCAGATCCAGCACCCGCTGCAGCGCCAGGTTGTTGCGCTCCGGAAACAGCGGATACTCGGCAATCCCATAGCGCCAGCGCTCGCGGTGACCCTGCCAGCAGGATTCGACCAGCAGCACATCGGGGCGCCACAGCGCCAGTACCGCCCAGGCATTGCCCGGTGTCACCGGCTGCACCTGACAGGTGTGCTGCAGACAGGAGGTGGTCAGCTCATCGGCCACCAGCGCCACCCGCAGCCGGGCCAGCGCCCCCGGCGCCAGTGTACGACCCTGCAACACCAGTTGCCCTGGCAGCTGGCTGTTCATGGCCCGGCACCTGTGGTCGGCCGCCGTGGACAGGCTGTCATCATGGTGCCACCGGCCTGGGCCGCAGGATGAAGCGCTCCACTGCGCGGTGGATGCAGGCCAGCGTGTCCGGACGGTTCATGGGCGTGTGCCCGCCGCGAGCCGGTTTGAGGATGTCAAAAAATTCCGTCACCACATCGGCCCCGCGCACCTCCGGCAGGTCGACCATCAGCTGGGCCACCCCCTCAGTGAAAGTGGCGTAATGGCGCACCAGATGGTTGGTGTCCTGTGAATTCTGCTGGTACCAGATGTTGGGAATGTGCCGGGCCGCGCGGAAGGCTTCAATCACCGAAATCCGGGGGGCAAACCGCGCCACAATCTCTGCTACCGGCATGCCGCCATAACAGTGAATCCGTACATCCTCCAGCGGGGACTGCAGGCTGTAGCGGGTCAGGTCCACCTGCGGGATCTGCACCAGCGCATGACTGGCGCGCAGGGCGGTGGCCATCACCATGGCGCTGAAACCACCCGCCGAAGCACCAAACCAAAGTACCCGCTCATTGGCCAGGTTGAGCTGCCGGGCAAACTGGGCCACGATCTGCACCATGGTGTCCGAATAATAATGCTCGGGTGTACCCTGAAAGCACCCGGCCATGATTTTTGGATGCATATACAGCGTCGGGTCGTTCAGCACCAGCACCGAATACGGCAACTCCTCGGCCCAGGACCAGCGGTGGAACACCGGGTGGTTGCCGCCGCGCCGCGCCACAGCCGACTGGCCCAGCACCACCAGTACATCGGAATCTGCCCGCAGCCGGGCATACAGCTCAAAATTCACCCCCCGGTGCTCAATGCAATACTCCACGGGCTCGCCCGGGGCCAGCGCATAGGCCTCCCCGAAGTGATGCTGCACCTTGCGGGCCTGATACACCCCGACATCGATGAGGTCGCCACGCTCGATCATCAACCGCTGGTGCAACTCGGGCTGGCTGCTCAGGGTCTTGTCGAGGTGGGCGCGCAGGGTTTTCAGCCGCTCTTCCGGGCTGCTCTTGACGTGCATGATGCCCTCACCGCGCAGCACACCGCCACAGTCGCCCGTGAACACCATCAGGTTCAGCAGCGCCTCGGGGTACAGTGCCCGTGCCCGGTCCAGAAAGGCTTTCAGGAACTCAAAATCAGTGATTTTTCTGAATTCATCACCCTGATAAATAAACAGGATTTTTTTGGCAGGCCCATCCCCAAGCACAATGTCCTGATGCACGTCTCCCTGCGCCTGCTGCTGGACCCAGCTGGATTCACCCGGCCACAGGGCCAGCGCCGGAGTACTCAGGGCCTGCAGATCCGCATCGCACAGGGGCGGGGGGGCATAGGCGAGCTGACGCAGGGCCTTGGTCACCAGATGGCTTTGGCTGAGGTCCACCATGGTGTCATAGGCTTCACTGTGGACGGTCCTGACCTGACTCATTGTCCTACCTTTTTTTCAGTGTCCATGTCTGTTCTGGCCGCAGTAACCTGTCCGGGTCCAGGACCTGCACCGCGCCCGTTTTTTTGCTGTCCCATCATCGGCCTCATCCGGCCCGCTGGCCTGCAGGCTGGAGGATGAAGCGCTCCACCGCCCGGTGGATATACGCCAGGGTGTCTGGCTTGTTCATGACCGTGTGCCCACCCCGGACCGGATTGAGGATGTCGTACAGCTCCAGCAGCACATCGGCCCCGCGCACCTCCGGCAGGTCAATCATCAGCCGGGCAATGCCCTCCACAAAGGTGGCATAGTGTCGCAGCAGGTGGTTCTGGTCCTGGGTGTTTTGCAGGTACCAGATGTTGGGCACATAACGCGCGGCACGAAAGGCCTCAATCACCGACATGCGCGCCCCATACTGGGCCATGACTTCCTCAATCGGCAGGCCGCCATAGCAATAGGTGCACAGGTCATCCACCGAAGACTGGATGCTGTAGCGGGACATGTCCACCTGCGGAATCTGCACCAGCGCATGGCTGCCACGCAGCGTCAGGGCCATCATCATGGAGCTGAAACCGCCCGCTGAAGAGCCAAACCACAAAATGCGCGGGTTGGGAATGCTGAGCTGCCGGGCGAACTGCCCGACGATCTGAGCCATGGTCTCCATGTAATAATGGTCTGCGGTGCCCTGGAACCAGCCACCCAGAATCTGCGGGTCCAGATACAGGGTCGGATCGTTCAGCACCAACACCGAATACGGCAGGTCATCGGCCCACGACCAGCGGTGAAACACCGGCGTGTTGTTGGCGCCCTTGGTGACCGCAGACTGGCCAAACACCACCAGCACATCGGAGTCTGCCTTGAGTTTGGCATATAACTCAAAGTTCACCCCCCGGTGCTCAATGCAGTACTCCACCGCCTCGCCCAGCGCCAGCGCATAGTCTTCACCGAAGCGATGCCCTACCCTGCGGGCCTGATAGGTGCCCGTGTCGATCAGCACCCCCCGCTTGATCAACAGGGACCGGTGCAGTTCCGGCTGGTTTTCCAGCACTTTTTCGAGGTGTCGGCGCACGAACAGGTCGGGCAGCCCGGTCTGGGGCACCCGGATGCAGCTCACCCGCTCCGCGTGGATCAGCGGGGCCTGGGCCGGCAAAAACACCAGCAGCCTGACCTCCAGACCTGCAAACAGGTTCATCAGCCGTGTGGGCAGTCCGGCCAGCAGGCGTGCCGCCACAGGGTCAATCCCTGAAGACTCATGCGCCCCATACAGCAGCAGGACACTGCTGGGCAGGCTGGCCGCCTGGCCAAACCAGCGGGTGAGGTCGGCAGATTCGCGCTGGGTCTCCTGCTGCACCAGCCAGTCCTGGAGTTCTGCCAGGGAAAGCCCCTGCAGTGCGTGGGCAGGCGGTACATAGGCCAGTTGTTTCAGGCAACGCTGGGTGGCCGAATCAGCACTCAGGTCCAGCAGCGCGTCATAGCGGTACTGGTGAATGGTTTTTGGGGGGTTCATAACACCTCGTGCTCATCCTTGACCTTGGTCCGCCACTGTGCCGGCCAGCTTTCCAGCACCTCCAGGGTCTGTTCAATCTTCCCCAGATTCAGCTGGGCCAACTGGTCCGGGTCGAACTCCCACCAGCGCACCGCCAGCAGCCGCTCCACCACCTCAGGGGCAAAGCGTGCACGGATCACCCGGGCGGGTACGCCGCCCACGATGCTGTAGGGCGCCACCGAACGGTTCACCACCGACCCCGCTGCGATCACCGCCCCATCCCCCACCGTCACCCCGGACAGTATGATGGCCCGGTCGCCAATCCACACGTCGTTGCCAATCATGACCCGCGCCCGCAGGGCGTCATTGGCCAGCTTCAGCGATGATGGCAGGCTGAAACTCCTGAAAAACGAACTGGTCGACAGGGCTTCCATCTCATGGTGACCGGTGCCAATGGTGACATCCCGGCCAATGGAGCAATAGCGCCCCACATACACCCCGGAACGCACAAATCCGCTGTTCATGTAGGAATGCAGGCCGAAACGCACCCCGGGCTGGATTTCACAGCGCCCCAGCGCCACGCCTTTTTCGAACCGGAATGGCACCGCAGGCACATGGGGCGGCGTCAGCCGCAGCCCCCGTTTGCGCAATTCCATATAATCAGTCATGTGCACCACCTGCCCACTGGGCCAGCTCGGGAAAAATAGCCTGCAGCCCGGCCTGTTCCGGGGATTGTTGCAGCAACCTGTTCAGGCGCTGCAACAAGTGCCGCTTGGACATGGGGAAATGCCCCCCTTTGCTCAGGTGCCAGCGCCGGTAGGTGTCCAGCACGATCTGGCCCATGAATTCAAAATCCGTGACTTTCTTTTTCAGCAGGCGGTCCAGCAGATACAGACACTGGCTCTGATTGTGGGAATAATCCATCAGATTCTGACAGAAGTGGATGTCCGGCACCCGACGGTTTTTTTCAAACCGCTCCAGCACATCAATGCGGTACTGATATTCCGGACTCACCTGATCAATCGAGGGGAAATCCAGCGCATGGCGTGCCACAGCATCCACTTCTGCACGCACATGGTAGCGGGCCAGATTGGTCTGCGGAATGTCCACCAGCACCTGACTGCCGGGGACGCAACTGCCCAGGGCCAGTGCCGCAAAGCCACCCGCAGAAGCACCCACAAAAATCACCCGGCGGTGGCCCCGCTGCTGGGCGATCTGCTGGATCAGCCCAGCCATCTCCTCCACATAGTCCCGGGTACGTGTGCCGGCCATCCAGCCTGCATTCAGGCTGTCGTGGCAATACAGGGTCGGGTCATTGAGCACCATGACAGAGGCCGGAATTTCCTCGCTCCAGCGCCAGCGAAAAAACACCGGCAGGGTCACACTGGCGCGGGTCAGCGCATCCTGACAAAACACCACCAGATCCGTGTCCGGCTTGAAGTGACAATAAAACTGATACGGAACCCCATCCATCACCCAATCCAGCCGGTAGCGGCCATCCCGGGCCTCGAAGCCCTGTGCGCTGTGCTGGTCCACCAGAATGTGTCCTGACGGAAAAGAGGCTTTTTGCCCCACCAGCCGGGAACCGGCTTTCTGGTTAAAAACAATCTTTTCCACATGCCGCGCCACCTTGCGGTCAAACTCCAGCTGCGTGGCGGCCGGCACCTGCACGATGAACAGACGCCCACTGCTGCGGTATTTGGTCTGTCCATAGACAAACATCAGCAACACCGCCTGCGGAAACACACTCAGGACCTGTTCATTGAAGAAGCGGATCCCGGCACCCAGCTCACGCGCCTGCATCACCGCTGTGATCAGTGCCAGCCGCAGGTCCAGACGGCGTGGGCCGGCCTGTCGGACCAATTGGGCCAGGGTGTCGTTCCAGTCCTTCCGGTCTGTACCGGTCAACAGGGCGCTGAGCTCAAAATCATCCATTTGCAGGGTTTCGAGGCAGCGTGCCACTGTACCGCCGGGGGCGTCCAGATCCACAAAACCATCAATCTGCAATTCATACACTGACATGCGGCCACCTGGCTAAAAACATCAATCGGCTTCCTGCGCTTTGTTTGGCGGGGCCAGGCGCTGCAACGCCTCCACCCGTTGTTCCAGTTGTTTGATCCTTGAGGCCATCCGGTCCATCATGGTCATGAGCTGGTGACGCAGGTCGCCCACATCCTGACGGATCAGGAACGGCACCAGCTGGGCAAAGGCCGCCTGACGCAGGGCGGGCACATAGACGATGGTCGGGGTCTGGGCACGCTGCACAAATGGCACATAGCCCAGCGCATACAGCCAGCCGCTGATGGCGTGATAATCCGACATTTGCTGGGTTTCAACGACCAGCACCGGCTGGTCACGGGCGATCACCTTCTGCGCGCCCTGCAGCACGGCCAGCTCATGGCCTTCGACGTCCACCTTCATCAGCGCCACCTGATAGGCTGGATTCCAGAAGTCATCCAGGGCGCGTACCTCCACACGGTCCGGCTCGGTGGACTGGGGCAGCAGGGTCAGGGTGGAAGCCCCGAGATTGCCGGCACAGGGGTTCATGCGCCCCTGACCGGCACTGGCCCCCAGCGCAAAGGGCCACACCGTCACCCGTTTTTTCAGGCGATTGAGTTCAACATGCCGACGCAGCCGCTGCACACTGGCCGGCAACGGTTCGAAGGCGTGCACCCGCTGCCCGAGCACCTGGGCAAAATACAGGGTGTGGTTGCCCAGATTGGCCCCCACGTCACAAAACACCCCCGCACCAATCGGCAACCGGCTGATTTCATTCAGCAGGTCGATTTCATAAAAATTGCGGGTGTGCAGGATGCGGCCCTGGATGTAATCACTGGGATCATCCAGGTCAAACCACACCGAGCGATCCTGCCCCGCATTCACCTGGACCAGGTGGGCATTCGGGGCGGCAGGACTGGGGTCAGCCATGGGCACTTCCTTTGCTCAGGGACTTCAGGAAGACGCGGTACCGGGACCAAACGCCGAAAGTGAACCACCGAGCTGACCCATGACGATCTGCCGGTGAATGGCGGCCCCCACGAACTCCACGTGCTGGCTGTAGGCCCGCCAGCTGATGGCCCGACTGTGGCTTTCCCACAGCACCGGATCGGTGTAGAGCATTTTGCAGGCAGCGGCGAACTGCTCAGGCGTGTCCACCTGCACCCCGGCAAAGGACAGCACCTCGCTGTGGGCATGGATCATCGGGCGATACACCACCGGCACACCCAGCCCGGCACACTCCACCGGCACCATCTCATAGGTGGCGTGCGGGGTCATGCAGCAGGCGATGCGCAGCGTGGCCAGCCACTGCTCCCACTCCGGCCCATGGGTGTACGGCACCACCGTCAGGCCCAGGTCCCGGTCCACCTTGCCGCCATACTGGCGCACCGCATACAGCGGCACTCCCGGCAAGGCCTGGCGCAGCGGGGCAATCCAGTCCTCAATGTCACCATGCACCAGCCCACGGTTCAGCAATTTTTGCAGGTCACCGAGGAAAATCCCCTGGGTGTGCTCAAACGCCGCCTGATACACCGGGTCGTACTGGATGGTCTTGGGAATGCACACCAGCAGGTCACGGATCGGGGCCAGCGCTTCCAGCTCGATCACCGAGTAACTGAACACACAGGCCTTGATGCGGGCACCAAAGCGGCTGCGCCACTCGGTCATGCGCTTGACGATCCAGTCGGTGCGCGACTCGACCAGATTCAACGACAGGTTGACATACACCTGTTTGCCCAGTGCCGCCGAGTGCTCAATCAGCTGCTCCACGGGTGCAAAGTCAGGGCGCTCCGGATCGCCCGGATAGATCCACACCACCTGTGCATCCTTCACAGCGGCTTTCAGGGCGGGCACGTCCTGCTCGATTTCGACCGGAATCACCCGGTGGCCCAGCTTGCGCAGGGTCTGCAGGATCAGGTGGCCTGACTTGAGGATGCCGCCTTTTTTCCAGCGGTCCACGTTCAGGCGGCCCATATAGGCCACGGTGGGCACCTGACGGACAAACACCGGCTTGGGCAGCTCGGCGTGCCAGGGCAGGTTTTCCTTGACCAGCTTGTTTTGCAGGGCGCGGGTGTCGGCCTTGGAGCCGGTGCTTTTGGCCGATTCCTGGTTGATGGGTTTGTCGTCCGGGATTTCGATCGGCAGGGCCTCATTGCGGTCGTGCTTGAGCACCACAAACGGCACGGCCTGCTGCTTGCCCAGCACGGCCAGGTACACATCGGCCATGTTTGGGGTTTTGAAATCGTCGTAGCGGACCCGGATGGTGCTGGTGTGGAAGGCGCTGCAGCCCGTGCCCAGCACATGCACTGCGGTGTCCGCCGGACGGCCGGATTTGAAGGAAAACACCCGCCGTGAAGTGGCGGTGTAGTAATCCTCAAACGGGTCCAGAAACACCGAGCCATGCCAGCCGACAACGGCCTGGCGGCCATAGCGCTCAATGCCGTCAATCAGGTGGTCCACATAGTAGGGGGGATAATCAATGTCATCATCACAGGTGATGAAATACCCCTCAAAATCATCCACGCCGTAGAATTTGCCCCGGTCGCCCACATCGCCCAGGCCATGCAGCACGGAGATGTTGGGTTTTTTCAGAAAATCAGGAATCTGTGCAAAGTCGTTCAGATAGACAAACAGCTCATCGGCCTGCGGGTACAGTGCCTCCACCACCCGCTGCAGGGCACTGCGGCGGATCTCGATCGACACGATGCCGATGCGCACCCGCTCGCGGCGGCACCCCATGGTGGGCCGGGCCGAGACAGGCTTGACCTGCTTGAGCAACTGATCAATCGAGGTCAGCGACACCGGCACCGACGCCGTCACGGGTGCAGCCGCCTGTCGTGCAGCGGGCTTGGGGGCCACAGGCGCAGCGGCCCCGAAGTACAGGGATTTCAGCCGCAACTGGCCAGTACCGGCAATGCGCAGCCCCACCGCAATCCGCACCGCCTGCGGGGGCAGCTGGATGCTGTGCACCTGATTCACCGCCAGCATGTGGTGCGGCAGCTTCTGGTTGGCCTGGTCATGCGGCACAATGGCCAGTTCAACCGGCATGTCATGCACACACTGCAGCTCGATGAACAACTGACGCGCCTCAGTGAGCTGGAGTTCGGTGAGCTCGATCCTGCGGGTGCCGTACAGGTATTTGTGCTCGCCGGATTTGATCGCCGAACGGATCAGCACATCACGGGGATCGTGCTTAAAGGCCAAATACGACGCCTTGCTGGCAAAAAAACCTTTCAGCTCAAACAGCATCCCCTGCGCCGGGGTGGTCAGGACCGCCGGCGGTGGGCTGGCGATGACCACCGGGGCGGGTGAAGCCTCCCCTGCCGGAGCAGCCGCCGGGGGCGCAACCGGTGCCACGGCTGGCGCTTTGGCCTGGTTGGCAGCTGGCGCTATCGGCGCAGTGTGCCACTGAATCTGCTCAATGAGGGTTTCTCCCCCGCCCTGAAAGCGCAGGCCCAGCCGCACCTGCCGGGTGGACTCCGGCAGCTCGATGGACTGCTCCAGTCCCGCGCGCCGGGCGATCACAGGCAGGTTTTCACCCTGTGCAGTGACCGGGACCACGGCCAGATACGTGGCCAGCGAGCCACTGGCCTGAAGGCGGAAGTGCAACTGTCGATTGGCATCCACGCCCAGCTCTTCCGGGCTGTAGAGGCGCTTGGAAAACAGGTATTTGACATTCTTGCCGGTCAGTCTGGACTCAATCCGCAGGGCCTGATGGAGAACTGATTGCCGCAGCGGGTAGCCACTGGCCGGCTCAAAACACTCCAGCAGCACGGCCAGGGACCAGGCCTGGAGGGCTGGGGAGGTGCTCACAGCCGGATGGCCCAGCCATTCCAGCTGCTGCAGGGTGGCCACGCCGGGCCCCTCAAAGCGCACCGCCAGACGTACAGTGTGGGTGGCCGCCGGGAACTGGACCGTATGTGCCTGATTGGCCCGCAGGTTCAGCACCGCCAGCTGCTCACCCTGTGCATCCAGCGGAATGAAAGTCAGCCACACGGCTGCACTGCCTTCTGCCGTCAGGCGCACCCGGGCAGTGCGCTCGGCATCCAGAGACAGCTCAGACAGGGCAAAGTCCCGGCTGGCAAACAGGTATTTTTTATGGCCGGCCTGCAGCAGTGACTCCACCTGCAGCGGGGCCTGGGTGGCGGTTTTTTTCAGGGGATAGCCCACCTGGTCTGCCAGCAGGGCAGCCAGTGCGGCAGCATTCCACAAGGGGTCACGTGTGTTAATTTCAACAACCTCCCATTAGGTCAGGGTCAGGGTCAGGGAACCGGGTTCAGGACGTGCAGCCAGCACCGACTGGCTGGCCTGTTGTTCCAGCCCCTTGACCATCAGGTACAGGAGCCGGTAAATGTCCATGACGACCTGGGTGGAAATGCGCTTGCGCTGGTACAGCGGCAGCAGCAGGGTCTGGTTGAGCAGCTCCAGCCCCCGCAGCAAATCGGTAAAGCGCTCCGGGGGAATACGCCCCAATAAATGCCTGATTCGCTCAACCAGTGCGCCAACATCCGTGGCAGTGATCGCATCTTCGCTGTGCGCCATTGAATCTGACTGATGGGCTTCCTCTGACACGACCCACTCTCCCTATCGACATTCTAACCACCAAGGCTTCTTTAGCGAAGCCCCACCACGTCCACCAGCCGCTGCGGACTGCTGATTTTTTTTGCGATGCCCTGAAATTGCCGGTGGCTGACCAGACAGGCCAGCAGATCGGCCTGCTGCAATGCCTGCTCCAGCGTACACAGCACCTGACCCTGCAGGGCCGCAGGCAGCTGGTCAATGTTGGGCTCAACAATCAGCAACTGCAGGTCACTGCGCTGGGCCAGTGCGGTGGCAATTTCCATGGCCGGGCTTTCACGCAGGTCATCAATGTCCGGTTTGAAGGCCAGCCCCAGCACCGCCACCACAGGCTGCGCCGTGGCAATTTGCGCCAGCGCCATGTCAATCTGATGAATCACCCACTGTGGCTTGGCATCGTTGATTTCACGGGCCGTACGGATCAGCCGGGCCTGTTCCGGCGTCTTGCTGACAATGAACCACGGGTCCACGGCGATGCAGTGCCCCCCGACGCCAGCCCCCGGCCGCAGGATGTTGACCCGGGGATGGTGGTTGGCCAGGCGGATCAGCTCCCAGACATCAATGCCCAGCCGCTCGCAGATCACCGACAGTTCATTGGCGAAGGCAATGTTGACATCCCGGAAGGCATTTTCGGTGAGTTTGGACATTTCGGCCGTGCGGGCCTCGGTGATCAGCAGCTCGCCCTGGACAAAAGTCCGGTACACGGCTGCGGCACGCTCGGCACAGGCTGGGGTGATGCCGCCAATGATGCGGTCATTTTCCACCAGCTCACGGATCACCTGCCCCGGCAGCACGCGCTCCGGACAGTAGGCCACATGCACCTCCGGATCAGTGTCGCCCGGCTGGGCAAAACGCAGGTCAGGCCGCAGGGCCTGCAGCCAGTCCAGCATCTGTTCGGTGGCCCCGACCGGCGAAGTGGACTCCAGAATCACCACGTTGCCTTTTTGCAGCACCGGGGCAATCGCCTGGGTGGCCTGTTCAATGTAGCTCAAATCCGGCTGGTGGTTTTCCTTAAAGGGGGTCGGCACCGCGATCAAAAACGCTTCGGCAGGCTCGGGGGTGCGCGTGGCCCGCAGCCGTCCCTGCTGCACAGCCGCATGGACCAGCTGCTCCAGCCCTGGCTCGACGATGTGGATGCGGCCCTGATTGATGGTGTCGATGGCCTGCTGGTTCACGTCGATGCCCACCACCTGTACGCCATGGGTGGCAAACATGGTGGCCGTGGGCAAGCCAATGTAGCCCAGCCCCACCACCGCAACTTTCTGAATCGCAGCCATCTTTTTCAGTGCTCCAGTCTTGAACAGTAATGGTCCAGCAAAATCTGCACGATGCGCTCTGCCGCATGGCCATCGCCATAGGGGTTGTGGGCGTGGCTCATCTGCTGCCAGGCCGCGTCATCCTCCAGCAGTGCCACCGCGTGGCCAACGATCTGGGCCACATCGGTACCCACCAGCCGTACAGTCCCCGCCTCGACCGCCTCAGGCCGCTCAGTGGTGTCACGCATGACCAGCACCGGCTTGCCGAGGCTGGGGGCCTCTTCCTGAATGCCCCCGGAATCGGTGAGGATCAGGTGCGAGCGGCCCATCAGGTACACAAACGGCAGATAATCCTGTGGCTCGATCAGGTGCACGTTGCACAGCCCGCCCAGAATCTTGCTGACCGGCTGCTGCACATTCGGGTTCAGGTGCACCGGATAGACAAAATCCACCTGTGGATAGCGCTCGGCCAGCTGACGGATGGCGGTGCAGATGTTGACAAAACCCTGGCCAAAATTTTCCCGGCGATGGCCAGTGATCAGCACCAGGCGGCGCTGCTGGGACAAAAATGGAAACTGCTGCGCCAGCGCGGCAGTCTGCGCCGGATGCGCCTGCAGCTGCTGCTGGATCAGCCGCAGGGCGTCGGTCACCGTGTTGCCGGTGACAAACACCTGGGACGGTTCGATGTTTTCATGGCGCAGGTTGCGTGCCGAGCGGTCCGTGGGGGCAAAATGCAGCTCGGCCAGCGCTCCGGTGAGGCGACGGTTGGCTTCTTCGGGCCATGGGGAATACAGGTTGTGGGTGCGCAGGCCCGCCTCCACATGACCGATGTGAATCTGCTGATAAAACGCTGCCAGCGAGGCACAAAACGTGGTGGTGGTGTCGCCATGCACCAGCACGATGTCCGGCTGGAAATCCTGCAGCACCGGGGCCATGGCCTGCAGCATCCGCGCGGTGAGGTCGGTGAGGGTCTGGCCCGGCTGCATCAGATCCAGATCATAATCCGCCTGCAGTTCAAACAGGCTCATGACCTGATCGAGCATCTGCCGGTGCTGCGCGGTCACACAGGTGCGGGCGTCAATCTGTGCACTGCCCTGCAAGGCCCTGACCACCGGGGCCATTTTGATGGCTTCTGGCCGTGTGCCAAAAACAGTCAATACTTTGAGTCTGCGCATCAAGGCCTCAAAAAAAAACAACCCTCCACCGCCACAGGGGTGGCTGGGGTCCAATCCAATCGATCAGCGGGACGCAGGCCCCAGCCAACCGACCAGCAGCCCCAACGTGGGGCGGTTCTGGTTCATCTGTTTGACACATTTCTTTAATTTTATAAAAAAACCGCCCTCTGGGGGGCGGTCTTTTGTACATCAGATGTGTTTAATGGCCAGTGCCGTTGATGGCCTTGGTCATGTCCTCGACGACTTTTTTGGCGTCACCGAACACCATCATGGTTTTGTCCAGATAGAACAGGTCGTTGTCCAGACCGGCATAACCGGTGGACATCGAGCGCTTGATCACCATCACGGTCTGCGCCTTGTAGGCTTCCAGGATCGGCATGCCATAGATCGGCGAGCTGGGGTCGTCCTTGGCCGCCGGGTTGACCACGTCGTTGGCGCCGATGACCAGCACCACGTCTGTCCCCGCGAAGTCCGAGTTGATTTCATCCATTTCCAGGATGTCTTCATAGGGCACGTCGGCTTCGGCCAGCAGGACATTCATGTGACCGGGCATCCGGCCTGCCACCGGGTGAATGGCAAAACGGACCTGCACGCCTTCTTCCTTCAGGGTGTTGGCGAGCTCCTTCACGGCATTCTGGGCGCGGCCCTGGGCCATGCCATAGCCCGGCACGATGATCACGCTGGAGGCGTTGGACATCAGGAAGCCCGCATCTTCAGGCGAACCGGACTTGTAGTTTTTCTGCTTGACTTCGCCATCGGCACCCGCGGCCGCACCACTGGTGGCAATGCCCCCAAACAGCACGTTCATCAGCGAACGGTTCATCGCCTTGCACATGATGTACGACAGAATCGCACCCGACGACCCCACCAGCGAACCGGCAATGATCAGCATCGGGTTGTTCAGGGTGAAACCGATCCCGGCCGCGGCCCAGCCCGAGAACGAGTTCAGCAGCGACACCACCACCGGCATGTCACCCCCGCCGATCGGCGCGATCCAGAACCAGCCAAACGCCAGGGCAAAGGCGGTCATCGCATAGAAGGCGGTCATGTTTTCGGTGCCAAAATAGATGCCACCGCACACCAGCATGATCACAAACAGCAGGGCCTGAACCGGCTTGATCCAGCCGCCCTTGAGGGTTTTGGCCCACTTCTTGGCCGCCAGCTTGCCATAGGCAAACACCGACGCAGTGAAGGTGATGGCACCGACGAAGCAGCCAATGAACAGTTCCACACGGTGCACGGCATCGTGATGGACGCCTGCGTGCAGCACCGCCGCCACCGCAATGCACACCGCAGACAGACCGACCAGCGAGTGCATCAGCGCCACGGTTTCAGGCATCTGGGTCATCGGCACCACTTTGGCGCGCCACAGGCCAATGGCTGCACCGGCGACCATGGCGCCGATGATCAGGCCATACACGGGATTCGGTGCCACAAAAAAGGTGGTCAGCACGGCCACGGTCATGCCGATCATGCCGAACTTGTTGCCCTGGATGGCCGTCTTGGGTCCGGACAGGCCGCGCAGGGTCAGGATAAACAGGATCGCACCGACCAGATACAGCCAGTCCGCATTGTCTTTGATAAAATCCATCGATCCGGCCCCTTACTTCTTCTTGGCTTCAAACATGGCGAGCATGCGCCGGGTCACGGCAAAACCACCAAAGATGTTGATGGACGCCAGAAACACCGCAAAGGCCCCGAGCAGGCTGGTGGGCGTGATGGTTTGCATCGCGGTGGTGTCGACGCCAGTGGCCACGGTCTGCAGCATGGCACCGACCACGATGATGCCGGACAGCGCGTTGGTCACGGCCATCAGCGGGGTGTGCAGCGCGGGCGTGACGCCCCACACCACGTAATACCCCACAAAAATCGCCATCACAAAAATGGTGAAGGTCGAAACAAACGGCACAGCCGCGGCGTGTTGGGCCGCCTGCACTGCGGCTTGCTGAATGACTTCGTTCATGGCTGTCTCCTTAACCGCGCTTGAGCAGGACTTGACCGCCATCCACAATCAGCAGGGCCTTGTGGATGTCGTCTTCGGGGTTGTGCACCAGCTGGCCTTCCTTGTTGAACAGGGTGGTCAGGAAGTTCAACAGGTTGTTGGCATACAGGGCCGAGGACTGGGCCGCCAGCGCCGCAGGAATGTTGCCGACCCCAATGATGCGCACGCCATTGTCGGTGGTGACGGTCTGCCCCAGCACAGAGCCTTCGACGTTGCCGCCGGTCTCGACCGCCATGTCCAGGATCACCGAACCGGGTTTCATTTTGGCCACGGTCTCGGCCTTGATCAGGCGCGGGGCATTGCGGCCCGGAATCAGCGCGGTGGTGATGACGATGTCGGCATTGGAGACAGCCTTGTCGACGATCACCGCCTGATCGGCGATGTACTGGGGACCGGGCATCCACGCATAGCCGCTGGCGGCGGCTTTCTTGGCGTTTTCCTGCTCTTCGGCCGACATCGGCACGTCCAGCCATTTGCCGCCCAGCGATTCCACCTGATCCTTGGCAGTCGGCCGCAGGTCCGTGGCTTCCACCACAGCACCCAGGCGCTTGGCGGTGGCAATCGCCTGCAGGCCGGCCACGCCGACACCCATGATGACCACACGGGCCGGCTTGACGGTCCCGGCCGAGGTCATGAACATCGGGAAAGGCCGCTGGAATTCATTGGCTGCCAGCAGTACGGCCTTGTAGCCTGCCAGGTTGGACTGCGAGGACAGCACGTCCATGCTCTGGCCGCGTGACAGGGTGCGGGGGATCATTTCCATCGCATACACCGACACGCCCTGGCTGGCAAAGCGGTCCAGGTCAGGGTTGCGGTGGGGGTCGAACATGCCGATGATCCGGGTGCCTGCCGCCAGCTGGGCAATCTCGTCGCCCTGGGGTGCACGCACTTTCAGCACAATCTGGCTGCCGGTGTAGGCGTTGTCGACCACGGTGGCCCCGGCTTGCTCGTATTGGGCATCCGGATAGTTGGCCGCGTGACCTGCACCGCGCTGCACCACGATGGTGTGGCCAGCGGCTTTGAGTTTTTTGACCGTCTCGGGTGTCGCCGCGACGCGGGTTTCGCCGGCGACAATTTCGGCGGGAATTCCGATCTGCATGAGTCGTCCTCAGGCTTAGAAATAATGTGCAAAAACCTTTGGGTAAAAGGTTTTCCCCCAATCAGCCCTGACAAAAGGCGCGCGATTATACCTTAAAAAGGTCACCATTTTGCCAGTGAATACCGATATTTTGCGCGGATTCTACCACCAAGGCCGACAATCGGGTATGCCACAAGTGACGCACGGGTCTGATGCATCAGGCCAGTGGCTTGCCGGCGGGCCGGGGACCTGTGCGACAATGGCGGTCCTTTTTGCGGACCGGATCCCCCGTGCCATGGCGGTGACGCAGTCCACCCAGCCGTCTTCCCCGGCGGCGCTGTGGGGCACCCTGCTGGTGCTGGCTTCAGCATTTTTGTTTGCCCTCAAGGCCATTGTCATCAAATCCGCCTTTGCGGCGGTGCCTGCCTTTGACGGGGTGACGCTGCTGGCGTTGCGCATGCTGACGGCCCTGCCCTTTTACCTGCTGCTGGTCTGGCACAGCCCGCCGCCCCCACAGCCGCTGCGCCGGCAGGACTGGGGGCTGCTGCTGCTGGCCGGGCTGCTGGGCTATTATCTGGCCAGCATTCTGGATTTCATTGGCCTGCAATACATCAGCGCCTCGCTGGAACGGCTGATCCTGTTTCTGTATCCCACCCTGACCGTGCTGATCACCGCCGCCGTGGCCCGTCAGCCAGTGCGTCCAGCCACGCGGCTGGCGATTTTGCTCAGCTATGGCGGCACGGTGCTGGTGATGCTGGGGGAAGGCGGGCAGCACCTGAACCCACCGGGGCTGTGGCTGGGCAGTGCGCTGGTGTTTGCCGCCGCGGTGGCCTATGCGCTGTATCTGGTATTGACACCGACGCTGATTGGCCGGTTTGGCAGCCTGCGCCTGAATGGCCTGTCGATGTCGGTGGCCTGTGTGGCGGCGCTGCTGCATTTTGCCCTGCACCAGTCAGCACCGTGGCAGTTTTTGCAGCAGCTGCCGCTGGTCGGCTGGGGCTATGGGCTGGCGCTGGGGGTGTTTGCCACGGTGCTGCCGACGGTGTTCCTGATGATGGGCATCGAGCGAATCGGTCCGGCCCGGGCAGCCCTGCTCAGTTCCGGCGGGCCGATCCTGACCCTGCTGTTGGCGGTGGCCATTCTGGGTGAGCGCCTGAATGGCCTGCAGTGGCTGGGGGTGGCGCTGAATCTGGGTGGGGTGATGATGGTCAGTCTGCGCCGGGCCTGATGCGGTCCTCCTGCTGCATGCTAAACTGCGCGGTCCCGGTGCCAGTCCTGTCGCACCCTTTGTCTGTTTTCCTGGTGGTTGTGCATGACCCTGCCTGCTGAATTTCGCCTGTCCGTTGCCCCGATGCTGGACTGGACCACGTCGGACTACCGGGTGTTTGCCCGGTTGCTCAACCCACAGGTCTGGCTGTACAGCGAAATGATTTCCACCGGGGCGATCCTGCACGGTGACCGCGCCCGCCATCTGGATTTTGACCGCAGTGAGCACCCGCTGGTCCTGCAGCTGGGTGGCAGCGACCCGCAGGCGCTGGCCCAGTGCAGCCGCATCGGTCAGGACTGGGGCTACGATGAAATCAACCTGAATGTGGGCTGTCCCTCGGACCGGGTGCAGCACAACCGCATCGGTGCCTGTCTGATGGCCGAGCCTGCGCATGTGGCCGAGTGCATCGCCGCCATGCAGGCGGCGGTGTCGATTCCGGTGACGGTCAAGCACCGCATCGGCATAGACGACCTTGATTCCTACGAGCATATGCGCCACTTTGTGGACACGGTGGCCAGCGCAGGCTGTCGGCGTTTCATCGTCCATGCACGCATCGCGCTGCTGAATGGCCTGTCGCCCAGGGAAAACCGAGAAATCCCACCGCTGCGCCACGCCGAGGTGTACCGGCTGAAACAGGAACGTCCAGACCTCAGCATCGAGATCAATGGCGGCATCACCTCGCTGGACGGCATTCTGCAGCAGGCCGAAAAAACCGACGGGGTGATGATCGGCCGCGCCGCCTACCACGAGCCGTATTTGCTGGCGCAGGCTGGCGCACTGTGGGGGCTGGCCGTGCCGGACCGCCTGGCCGTGCTGGAGGCCCTGCTGCCCTACGCCGAACGGCGTCTGGCGGCGGGGCACGCCCTGCACCACATCACCCGGCACATTCTGGGCCTGTTTGCCGGGCAGCCCGGTGCACGCAAATGGCGGCAGGCGCTCAGCGGTGGGCAGGCGCGTACCCTGGCCGACCTGCAGCGGGCGATTGCATGGATGCAGCAACACAGCCCCGGCACCGACCCCGTGCAGGTCTAGGCCTCTGGCTGTGGCGACCGGGGAAAAAATTCCTCAATCACCTCAATCGGGCCGACGATGTGGCGGTTGAATTCTGCCAGCGCCTCAGCAGGAATCCACCACTCGGTGTGATAAACGTCACCAACCTGCTGAACTGGATATTTTTTCAAATAATCTGCCTCGACTTCAAAGCGGGTTACTGCGCCATAGCCGCTGTCCCTGACATTCCAGCGGCTGGCAATTTCGGCGGCGTAGCGGGCATGGGTCACCGGATAAAAAATCGGTTGCTCCGGCAAACGCGGCGGCCATGCACGCATGTCTGCCTGACGCAGCAATGCCAACTCTTCGGGGCCCACAGGCCGATAGCAGGTGATGGTTTGCATGTTGTATCCCTATACGACGTTTTTTCACGCCCTCAATGCGGCGAGTTCAGCAGCGAGCTTGGAAGCGGTCAGCCTTCCCTCAGCGGAGTTCTACCCTACAAAGGGGGGGCTGTCAAAAACGGGCGCGATGAATCATGTATTTTCCTGAAACTCAGTCTTTCACTGCCGCCACCACAACGATTTCCAATTTCCACGCTGGATCAGCCAGCCGTGCCTGCACACAGGCGCGCGGCGGGGCGTGACCGGCACTCAGCCAGGCCTCCCAGACTGCATTCATACCCTCGTAATCGGCCAGATCGGCCAGATAAATGGTCACGCTGAGCAGGTGGTCGCGGTCACTGCCCGCTTCCGCGAGCAGCACATCAATCTGCTCCAGCACATCGCGGGTCTGGGCGCTGAGGTCAGCCTCTGGATTGCGCGGCACCTGACCGGCCAGATACACCGTGCCCTGATGGATCGCTGCCTCGCTGTAGCGCGTGGCCACTTGTCGCCTC
>JBPOIS010000141.1:0-4170 GCA_052034295.1 Pseudomonadota bacterium | reverse complement strand
AGCCAGCGCTGGGAGCTGCGTGCTGACCGGCAGGCACCCTGGCGTGGTGTGGCCCAGCTGTCTTTCCGGGGCAATTACACCGACTATCAGCATCAGGAACTGGAGGAAGGGGTGGTGGGCACCACCTTTGCCAACCGGGGCCACGATGCCCGGCTGGAGCTGACCCTGCAGCCCTGGGCGGGCTGGCGCAGTGTGGTCGGCCTGCAGACCAGCCAGAGCCGGTTGTCGGCCCTCGGCGATGAGGCACTGATGCCGGTGACGCACACCCAGACCCACAGCCTGTTCTGGCTGGGCCACCGGCCCCTGTCCACCCGCTGGCATGTGGAAGGTGGGGTGCGGGGGGAGTGGCAGCGGATCCAGCCTCAGTCGCCGCAACCGCAGTTTCAGGGCCATGCGTGGTCCGCCTCACTGGGCAGTGGCTGGCAATTGAGCCCCCACGATCAATTGAGCCTGACCCTGTCGCGGTCGCAGCGCTTGCCCAATGCGCAGGAGCGCTATGCCCATGGGCTGCATCTGGCCAGCAATACTTTTGAGCTGGGCGACCCTGCGCTGCTGCCCGAGACCGTGAATGGGCTGGAGCTGGGCCTGCGCCGCGCCACGGGCGCGTGGCGCTATGCGTTCAGCGTGTTTGGTCAGCGGGCACAGGATTATGTGTATGCGCGTACCCTGGACCAGCACGAAGGGCTGCGGCTGATCCGCTACAGCCAGTCCGGCGCCCGGTTTCGTGGGGGGGAGCTGGAAATTGGCCACCCGATCAACACGCGGGGCCGCTGGACATTGTGGGCCGACACGGTGCGCAGCAGCCTGCAGGGGGGCGGCGTCCTGCCACGGCAGCCTGCGGACCGGCTGGGCCTGCGGCTGGATCAGCGCCTGTGGGGCAGCTGGACCGGCGAGCTGGAGTGGCTGCATGCCTTTGCCCAGAAAAACACCGCAGATTTTGAGTCATCTACGCCGGCCCATGACCTGCTGAATGCCACCCTGCGCCATCAGGGCGTGCTGAAGTCCAGCAACACTGACTACAGCCTGTTTGTCACTGGCAAAAATCTGCTCAACCAGACGGTGGTCCAACACACCTCTTTTCTGGCCAGCCGGGTGCCGGATCCGGGACGGGCATTCAGTGTGGGCGTGCAGCTGAATTTTTAATTGCTTGCGCGGTGCTGAGGCCGTGTCAAAAGCACACCAGTCTGCATTCCGCATGGGGTACAGGGGGGGGATGAGCGCCCGAAGCGATGCAAAAACAGCCATCCCTGTTGAGTCTGATCGACCTGTCGTCATCGGGTGCGGGCGTTGTCAGTGCCCAACAGAATTTGTTTGGGGCAGGCGTCATGTGTCGCCGGTCTGGGCCAGACGCTGTTGTGCCGGGCTGAGGTACTGCCATGCCCCTTCCGCCAGTTGCAGGTCGGTCAGGACCAACTGGCCGATCTGTTCGCGGTGCAGCCGGACGAGGGGGTTGCCCACGGCAGCCATCATCCGTTTGACCTGGTGGTACACGCCCTGATGGATGCTGAAGGCCACTTCCTGCGGGCCCAGCACCTGCAGGTCATGGGCCGCAAAGCAGCCCCGCTCACCCTGCAGGCTGACCCCCTGTTGCAGCTGTTCGCATTGCGCGGTCGTGAGGGGCAGGCGGGTCTCCAGCCGGTAGCGGCGGGGCACGTGGCGGCGCGGGTGGGTCATGCGCTGCAGCCACTGTCCATCGTCGGTCAGCAGCAGCAGCCCGGTGGTGTCCTGATCCAGACGGCCCACCGGCTGTACCCCGCGCGCCTGTAGATAAAACGGCAGCAGCGACAGCACCGAAGCATGGTGGCTGGGGTGGCGCGAACACTCATGGCCAGCGGGCTTGTTCAGCGCCAGATAGATTTGCGGCAGCACCGGCAGGCTTTCCCCCTGCACAGTCAGGGTCAGACCGGCCGGGTCAAAGCGCTGTTCGGGATCGCTGCAGGGGTGTCCATCCACCTGCACCTGTGCGGCCAGAATGCGCTGGCGGCACTGTCGCCGGGAGCCAAAACCCTGCGACTGCAGGATTTTTTCGAGGGTCTGCAGCATGGTGGGTCCTGTGGCAGCATCCAGAAAAACACCGCAGTGTAGGGCTTTTGCCGGGTGTTGCCAAAGCCCGTGTTTACAGAGGCCGCCCTCAGGGCTTGAGCAGCTCGGGATGGGCCTCAAAGGTGGGCAGGCGTTTTTGCGCCTCGGCATCAAAGCCCATCTGCTGGCGCAGGGCCTCGATCTGCTGGGCCTGGGCGGCCGGGTTGCTGGCGTTTTGTTGCAGGATCTGCTGGCGGGCGCTCAGGTACTGGCTGACCCGCTGGTTCCAGCTGGCGGTTTCCTGGTCCAGTGCTTCCAGACGGGACGCCGCCTCGGCACCGACCAGTTGTGTGCGCATGGCCTGCAGTTCCTGTGGACTGGCATTGCGGGCGCGCAGCTCGGCGGTCAGGGTTTCCAGCTGCTGGTACTGCTGCAGGGTCTTTTGCTGTGCGCTCAGGCTGGCGGGCTGCTGCTGGGCCAGATCGGCCAGCTGGCGGGCTTTTTCGGTGGCCGACAGCTGGGGGTTTTGCTGGATGCGCAGGCTGGCCAGCGTGTAGTCGTCCAGGGCGTCTTCTTCGCCATAAAAGGCTTTGATTTCTTCATTGCTCAGGTGGCGGTGGCGAATCTGGTTGACCTCGGCCTTCTGGCGGGTGACCGCATCCAGATCCAGCTGGGTGCTGCCCCCGGCCTGTTTGACGTGGCGCAGGTCATCAAGCACCTGCAGGTAGCGGTGAAACAGGTCAATGACCTGGTTTTGTGCAGGCTGTGGGGTGTGGTTGCGCAGATAGGCCTCAACCCGGGCCACCACCGTCGGCAGGGGCTCTTCACCCACTGTGGACAAAAAATAATCAAAAAGCTGGCGCAGCCCACGGCTGACGTGGAGGTTTTTTTGTTCATCAATCAGGATTTCGCCGTCCACGCTGGTGCCCTGCAGCGAAGCGGGCAGGCGCTCCAGTCCAGTGACAAAGCCCTGCGCACGCTGGGCGGCCTGGATTTGCTGGGCATCGGGCAGGGCAGAGGCTGGAGCGCTGGCCGGGGCGGATTTGGGTGCCGCAGTGCGGGCCACGGGCGCCTGGGCGGATTCCGAGGGGGCCAGCCAGTACACCCCGGCCCCCAGTAAGGCGGCCAGTGCAGCCGCGCCGGCAAACAGGTGGGCAGATGAAGCCATGCGATCGTCCTTGAATGAAAAAACCGGACCCAGAAGTCCGGTCAGGGAAAATGCCCAAAAAGGCAACCGGTCGTCAAGACCAGCTTACAGTCCCGCGTTTTTCAGGCGGTTGGCGTGGGCGCGGAACACTTCCTTGGGGCTGGTTTCGAACAGGCTGGTCAGGCCCACCAGCATGTTCACCTCATCCAGATGGTTCATGCTGTAGTTGTCGCGCAGCACCTGGCCAAAGTGGTTCGAGCAGCGGCCCACCAGACCATCGTTGGCTTCACTGAAGGCCAGTGACAGCGCCCCGGTAAACGCATCGGAAGGATCCAGCACGTTGGTCAGTGGTGAGGTGCCGCCCCACGAGTACAGGCGCGCGCCATTGGCTGCGGTGTAGGTCCCTTCACCACAGGCGGTGGTGGGCATGCCCGCCGGGAATCGCGCATTGAATTTGGCGGAGCCCGTGGTGGACAGGGATTCAATGCTGGCATTGAAGTTCTGGTTGCTGTCCGCGGTGTTGCCGGAGATCAGGTTGATCAGTCCGGCCAGGCCATTGGCGATGCCGGACATGAATGCCGAAACGCCCACCCCGCCGGCGGCATTGACCTGTTTGACGATGTCCGCCACTGGAGAGCCCTTGTGCGGACTGCCCACGGAGGTGACCGAAGCCACCGAGGCCGGGCTGACGCCGAGCACATAGCGCGAGGTGGGGCCACCCTGGCTGTGGCCGATCAGGTTGACCTTGCTGCTGCCGGTCAGGGCGAGAATGGTCTTGACCTGCTTGAGCAGCTGTTCGCCACGCACTTCAGTAGAGTTCAGCGCATCGACCTTGACCACATACGAATTGGCACCGCCATCAGCCAGTTCCTGCGGGATGCCGTAGAAGTAGTTCATCGGGCCGAGGGAATTGAAGCCAAACATGCCGTGCACCAGCACCTGCGGGTAGCGGGTCTTGGTGTAGGTGGACAGGGTCCAGGTGCTGCCCTGTGCGGCACAGC
>JBPOIS010000198.1:0-3468 GCA_052034295.1 Pseudomonadota bacterium | reverse complement strand
CATGTGCAGGCTGATGAACTGGTTGACGGCGTGGTCCTCGACCAGCAGCACCCGGGCTCCCGGGTGTTGCGCGGTCGGCTTCAATGGGGCGGTCGTCATCGGGTTGTCCCCGGCCTTGCGGCTGCTTGCCACACGCCCGAAGGAAAGTTCCACCCAGAAGGTGCTGCCCCGGCCCGGCGTGCTGTCCAGGCCGATGCGGCCGTGCATCAGTTCGGTCAACGAGCGGCTGATGGCCAGTCCCAGCCCGGTGCCGCCAAAGCGGCGGGTGGTAGAGCTGTCGGCCTGGGTGAAGGGTTCGAACAGCCGCGCCTGGATTTCCGGGGCGATGCCGATGCCGGTGTCGCTGACCTCGAAGCGCAGCCAGACCGTGTCGGTCAGCGACTCCAGCACGCGGGCGCGCAGCGTGATCTCGCCGTGCGCGGTGAACTTGACGGCGTTGCCCAGCAGGTTGGTCAGGATCTGGCGCAGGCGGGCGGCGTCGCCGCTGAGTTGTTCCGGAATTTCAATCTCGTCGCGCAGGCCCAGCCCTTTTTGCCGGGTCTGCACATGCGTCAGCCGCAGCACTTCGTCCATCAGCCCGCGCGCGTCAAAGGGTAGGTGTTCCAGCTCCAGCCGCCCGGCTTCAATCTTCGAGACATCCAGCAGGTCGTTGATCAGGCGCAACAGCGTTTCCCCGGACTGTTCCGCCAGTTCGATGAAGTGGCGCTGCTCGTCGGTCAGTTCGGTGTCCAGCAGCAGGTTGTTGAGGCCGATGACGCCGCTGAGCGGGGTGCGGATTTCGTGGCTGATGGTGGCGAGGAAGTCGGACTTGGCCTGGCTGGCCGCCTGCACCGTCGTCAGGCTGCGGGCGAGGGCGGCGGCCTGTTCCTCGATCACCTGTTTCTGCCGGGTCAGCAGGCGGTTGGCGCTGTCCAGCGATTCGATATGGATTTCGGTGGAGCGGCGCACGGCGAAGCTGTAGGTGGAAAACACCGCGATCTGCGCCAGCTGGATCAGCACCAGGATGACGGTGGACGGCACATCGACCGGCCGCACCGGCAACAGGTCGGTGGCCACGCCCATGCCGATGGCGGCGGCGGCGGTCATCACCATCCAGAAGGCCCCCTGGCGGTGGCCGCCAATCAGGATCACCACCAGCGGAATGGTGGGCATGAAGGCCATGATGAAGGACTGGCTTTGGCCGGTAAGCCAGGCGTTGGCGAGGATGACGGGAGCGATCAGCCCGGCGGCGAGGTTGAGGCCGGTGGCGATGCGGCGGGTGCCGGGCACGGCCAGCGCCCAGCGCATGCAGCTGAACAGGCAGACGCCGCCCAGCGCGTTCAGCAGGCCCAGGCCGGGCTCGACAAAGGCGCCCATGATGGCGGCCATCAGCAGGCAGACGCCGCCCCCGACCTTGAGCAGGTAGTCGAGTCGCCGGCGCTGTTCGCTTTCCGCAAAGTCCCGCGCGGTCAGCGGAATGTCGGATGGTTCGGGGTCCGGGGGCGGTGTACGCGGCATCCGCGTCCTCCATGTCATTCTTATTCCAAGGGTCAGTCTGACAGAAGGGGCGGTGGGCGGCAATTCCCCGCCATTCATCCCGGCTCGACTAAGGTCTAAAAGCCAAGACCGCCCCCGCCTGCTAGTTTTCCATCATCAGAAGTCCCCGCGTCGCCGGCAAGCGCGACGTGATCCCTTACCGGCTAGCAGTCTGTCGGACTTTCCATACATCCCGGATTCAAGGAAGATTAGCTCATGACCCTGAGGGACTGAATGATGGCTCGATTTGTCCAAGCCGACCGGGATACCCCGTTTCTCCTACCCCCATCCGTGGATGAGTGGCTTCCGCAGGGGCATCTGGCGCGCTTTATCGTCGAAATAATCGATCGGATTGATCTGGCTCCGATGGTCAAATCCTACGCAGGGCGCGGTAGCGCCGCGCATCATCCCTCCGTCCTGATGGCGCTGCTGATTTACGGCTATGCCACCGGCGTCCACAGCAGTCGCGCCATTGAACGCGCCACCTATGACTCTGTGGCCTTTCGCTTTCTCGCCGCCAACACTCATCCTGACCATGACACCCTCAGCCATTTCCGGAAGCGATTTCTGAACGAGTTCAAGGCGATTTTCCTGCAAGTGCTGGAAATCGCCGCTGACATGAAGCTGCTCAAGCTGGGCACGATCAGTCTGGACGGCTCCAAGATCAAGGCAAACGCCAGCAAGCACAGTGCTTTGTCGTGGAAGCATGCGCAGGCGCTGCGGCAACAGTTGCAGGCCGAGATAGACGAGTTGCTGAAGAAAGCGGATGAGGCCGAATCCGTACCGGACGGCGTCAGTCTGCCGGAGGAACTGGCGCTGCGTCAGGAGCGGCTGGCGGGGATAGATGCCGCCCTGGCTCGGATTGAAGAGCGGGTGGCGGAACGGGATGCCCGTGAGAAGGCGGACTACGAGAGCAGGATTGCCGGACGGGAGGCCATTCGCCAGTCCGGCAAGAAGCCGCGCGGGAAGGAGCCGGTTGAACCGGTAGCCGGCCCTCGCGACACGGATCAGGTCAACCTTACGGATGAAGAGTCACGGATCATGCCGGTGGCCGGTGGCGGTTTTGAACAGGCCTACAATGCGCAAACTGCCGTGGATGCCGACACGATGCTGGTGCTGGCGGTCGAAGTCACACAGGCGTGTAATGACAAACAGCAGGTGGTTCCGATGCTGGAGCATCTTCAGGCCTTGCCGGAGAGCCTTGGAAGGCCGGAGACCCTGCTGACCGATAACGGGTATTACAGCGAGGCCAATGTGACAGCCTGTGCGAAGGCGGGACTGGAGCCACTGTTTGCCTTGGGTCGGGAGGCGCACCGGCACCCATTGGCGCGGCGGTTGGCGGTTGACCCACCCGTACCTACGGGAACGGTCAGCCCTCTGGAATTGATGCGGCACACCTTGTCCACGCGCGACGGGCAGACCCGTTACGGTCGTCGCAAAAGCACGGTGGAGCCGGTGTTCGGGATCATCAAGCAGGTGATGCGGTTCCGGCAGTTTCTGTTGCGTGGACGGTCAGCGGCGGATGGTGAGTGGAACTTGGTGTGTTTGGCCTGGAACATCAAACGGCTGGCCATTCTGTTTCGGAAATGACCCTCGCAGAGAGCTGTCACGCCCAAAGAGGCTGTAGCAGACCCGATAACCGGGGAATCGGTCATCACTCATTATGCAGAACCCCGGCATACGCCGGGCGAGCGGAGGATGGGGGCTCTTCTTCAATAATCTGTAGTTGATGCAGGCTCAAGTCCGACAGGCTCCTAGTTTGTAACCTGTGCGGTCCATCTGTACAAGCCCCGGCCCGATGCCGGGCAACGCCAACATGCGGAGAAGCTTCTCCACCAAGAGATCCTCGGGTTCCATCGCCAATAGCCCCAAGATAGAGGATGCAACAACCGTTTGCACCCATATCAACCTCTCAGAAACTCGCCCCCACGCCAACACCCAGAATTCACGCTT